>CAJFTG010000039.1 GCA_904419875.1 Candidatus Avimonas caecicola
CGTTCCAACATCGACGTGCTCTGAGCCAATGAGCCAATTTGGCTGAGCCTTTTTGCGCATCTGAGCCATTTTACGCTGTTGTCTCTGCTCCCTGCGCCCAAAGAAAGGAAACGGAGGGCATAACGTCCTCGCCCGGCCGCAGACGCAGGATATTCTGGACAAGGTTCGTCATACCGACATCGACAGGTCAAACCGGCCGCCTTCTTTCCCCGCTTTCCGCGTGGGAAAGCCGAACCCCCTAAACCGCTTTTTCCGCGGACCTGGGCGGCGGCGCCGCGTCAAATAAAGGGAGAATAGTCCGCTTTGGGCCGCCCGGTATCATGGGTATGGCCGCGGCCAGGCCCGCCGGTTTTCCGGAGGATACCCAGATCTGCCGGGTGCACGGCCGGGCGGCGGAGGTATTCCCGGATTACAGAATGCGGCATGACAACTTGGCGGAAACGCTGCCCCGGCCGTATCCTTCTATTTTTCCCCAAGCCGGAAAGCCCGGAAGAGTTCCGGGAAACCGGTATTATCCATGTCGCGGCTGGGGGAGAAGGCGTATACCTCAAGGTGGAGCGTATGGCTTCGGCTCGGGAGGATACCCGCGCAGCGGCAGACCCGGACGCTCCCATGCCGAGGAGTTTTCCGCTTTTCTTTCGAAAAATCCATATTGACGGGGACGGGGAGCGGAAGCGTGCGGCGCTTTCGCTCCCTGTTTCTAATGGCGGGGCGTGTCGCTCTGCTGTGCCCGGGTGTGGAAACGCGGCGGATTTTCTGGTATAATACTGTCGGCAGGCCATGGGGCGGAAGCCGGGCGGCGCAATTTGCCCGCCCGCGTGTTGCCGCCGTCAGGCGGACCCATGGAAAAGCAGGAAGACGAAAGGTGTGGACGGTATGGCGCAGCTGACAGAAGTAACAGGCCGGGGCAGAGAGAAGGAAACGGCGGCCCTGGCCTCCGAGATCTGGCACGAGTATTACCGCGACTTGCTGGGAGAAAAACAAATCGCCTATATGCTGGAAAAATTCCAAAGCGAGCCGGCGCTCCTTCAGGAAGAGGCGGAAGGCTACCGTATTTTCTGGATCCTTGAGGAAGGGAAGGCGGAGCCGGCGGGCTACTTTATGTTCCGTTTAAACGACCCGGAGGGGAAGCTGTTCCTGTCGAAGCTCTATCTTCGGGCGGAAAGCCGCGGAAAAGGCTTTTCCCGCCTGGTGTTCGACTTTTTGAAGAAAGAAGCGGCCGGGCACGGGCTGCACACGATTTGGCTGACAGTGAATAAGGGGAACGCCACGCTCGGCCTGTATGAGCATTACGGCCTGACCGTTGCAAACAGCACGGTCACCGAGATCGGAAACGGGTATGTGATGGACGATTACATCATGGAAATGCCGGTCTGAAACTGGGAGGAAGGATTTGCGGTGATGGCAGCCAGAGAACAAAGGGAACAAGAGGGAAAAACGCCGGCCGATACCGGGGCGGTGATCGTGGCCGCCGGCAGCTTTACCCGGATGGGGGGGATTCCCAAGCAGCTGGCCCTTCTGGACGGGAAGCCGGTCATTGCGCATACGCTGCTTGCCTTTGAACAGTCGCCTTCTGTACGGGAGATCGTCCTGGTGGCGCGCCCGGAAGACCGCCGGGAGATGGAACGGATATGCCGGGACAACGCCTTTTCAAAGCTGAAGGCTATCACCGACGGGGGGAAAACCCGGCAGGAATCGACGGCGGCAGGGATCGCCCGCCTCTCTCCGGACGCGGCTTACTGCGCCGTACACGACGGCGCCCGGCCGCTGGTTACGCCTTCTGTCGTCGAGGAGGTGGTCGGGGCGGCCCGGCGGTACGGCGCGGCGGCGGCCGCCGTCCGGGTAAAGGATACGATCAAGGTCGCGGATGCCGCCGGCTTTATTCAGGCAACGCCGGAACGGCGGTCCCTGTGGAGCGTACAGACGCCTCAGGTTTTTGAGAGCGCCCTGTACCGCTTGGCTTTGGAGGACGCGCGGGAAAAAGGGATGGATTTTACCGACGACTGCCAGCTGGTGGAACGCCTGGGCTGCCGGGTTTATCTGTGTGAAGGAGATTACGCCAACATAAAGCTCACGACGCCGGAAGATCTGCCGGTGGCGGAACGGCTTTTGCAGGAACGGAGGAAACGCAGTGAGGATTGGACACGGCTATGATGTGCACCGTTTGACAGAGAACCGCCGGTTGATTCTTGGCGGGGTGGAAATCCCCTATGACCGGGGCCTTTTGGGGCATTCGGACGCCGATGTGCTGGCGCACGCCGTTTCCGACGCGCTGCTGGGGGCGGCGGCCCTGGGGGACATCGGCGGCCTGTTCCCGGATTCCGATCCCCGTTTCCAAGGGGCGGACAGTCTGCTGCTGCTGCGGGAGGTGGTGCGCGCCGTCCGGCAGGCGGGATGGACGGTGGGCAATATCGACGCAACGGTGATTGCGCAGGCGCCGAAGCTTCAGCCCTGGGTGCCCCGTATGCGGGAGAGGCTGGCGGCCGCCTGCGGGATAGATACGGCACAGGTCGGAGTGAAAGCGACAACCGAAGAGGGGCTTGGCTTTACCGGGTGCGGTGAGGGAATCGCCGCCCATGCGGTGTGCCTGCTTCTGCCGGTAGACTAGAAGGGAACGGGAGCGGGGGGCCGTTCCCGAAGAGAACAAGAGAGAACAGGGAGAGAACAGGGAGGACAGGAAAAGGACAGAGCGGAAACGGAAAAAGAACGGGATGAGGAAAGAGGATAGAGGGGTCAGAAGGGACAGAAGGGACAGAAGGACAAAGGGGACAAAGAGACCGACAGACTGTTAAAATTCACAAAAAGAGCGCGGACAGCGAAAAAGCTGTCCGCGCTCTTTTTTACGTTGATCGCTGCCTCAAGCAAAGGGCGAGCAAAGGGAAAGCGGCAGGGACCAAAAGGCAGAATCTGGGGGATTGGGCGAGGGCGCGATATTGACTTTTTTTGACAGACTTCTCATCTAAAAGGAAATATTTCTCGGAAATACGTCGGATTCCGCCAAAATATCCTTAAATATTACCCACATTGCCTCATATATTGACCTTTTATTGATTTTCAATTTAGCGCCCCCTATAATCAAATCACAATTGGGAGGAAAACAAAAAACACAATTTATACAGTATCCACAATTTTACATTGGGAGATGGATCCATGAACCTTCACGCACTACTCGAAAACATGACTTTACGGGAGAAGCTGGCGCAGCTGACGCAGCTGGACGGCCAGTTCCATGTGCCGGGAGGAGGCGAGGAATTGACCGGTCCTCTCCACGACATGCATATCCGCGAGGAGGACGTAGCGGCCAGCGGTTCAGTCCTCGGCGCGATCGGCGCGCAGCGGACACGCGCCATTCAGGAGCAGCACCTGAAGGCGGACCGCCACCACATCCCCCTGCTTTTCATGCTGGATGTCATCCACGGTTTCCGCACGATTTTCCCCATCCCGCTGGCGCTGGGGTGCACTTGGGACCCGGAGCTGGTGCAGGAGGCGATGCGGGTGGCCGCGAAGGAAGCTTCGGCCGCCGGGATTCATGTCAACTTTTCGCCGATGGCCGATTTGGTCCGGGACGCCCGCTGGGGCCGGGTAATGGAATCCACCGGCGAGGACCCCTATTTGAACGGGCTGTTCGCCGCCGCCTTCGTCCGCGGGTATCAGGGCGACGACCTGCGGGACCCGGACTCGCTGGCCGCCTGCGTCAAACACCTCGCCGCCTACGGCGCGGCGGAGGCCGGCCGGGATTACAACGCCGTGGAGCTGGGGCAATACGCCCTGCGCGCGTTTTATTTTCCCGCTTATCAGGCGGCGCTGGACGCCGGCGCGGCGATGGTGATGTCCTCGTTCAACGCGCTGAACGGGATTCCCTCCACCGCCAACGCCTGGCTGCTGCGGGATGTGCTCCGCGGCGAGTGGAAATTCAACGGGCCGGTCATATCCGACTGGGGCGCGGTGCAGGAACTGGTGAATCACGGCGTGGCGGAGGATGGCCGGGAGGCCGGGCTGAAGGCGCTGAAGGCCGGCGTGGAGATCGAGATGATGACCTCGGATTATCTCCAGTATGGCGAGGAGCTGGTGGAAACCGGCGAACTGGACGAGGCGCTGGTCGACCAGGCGGTGCTCCGCCTGCTGGAACTCAAGGAGAAAATGGGGCTTTTCGACGACCCTTACCGTCAGGCAAGTCCCGAAAAGGAGAAGGCGGTGCTCGGCTGTCCGGCGCACCGGCAGCTTGCCCGGAAAACGGCGGCCCGCTCGCTGGTGCTGCTGAAAAACGAGGGCAACCTCCTTCCCCTGTCCAAAGAAAGCCGCGTAGCGGTGATCGGGCCTTACGGGACGGCGCGTCATTTGCTGGGCGGCTGGTCCTGCACCGGCCGGGACGAAGAGACGGTCTCCCTGTACGAGGGGCTGCTGGAAAAGGCGCCGGCCTCCCGGTTTTCGGTCTGCGCCGGGGCGGGCTTTTATCCGGACGATCCGCTTTCGCTTGATGAGGCGGTGGCGGCCGCCCGTGAGGCGGACGTGGTGCTTCTGGCTTTGGGCGAGCATCCGGACATGAGCGGCGAGGCGACCAGCCGGGCGTTCCTGGACATACCGGCGGGGCAGACGGAACTGGCCCGTGCGGTTTTCGCGCTGGGAAAGCCGACGGCGGTGGTGCTGTTCAACGGCCGTCCGCTGGACCTGCGGGAGATATCCGAAAAGGCGGACGCCGTGGTGGAAGCCTGGTTCCCCGGCTCGGAGGGCGGGGCGGCGGTGGCGGACCTGCTGTACGGCGACGTTCTCCCCCAGGGGAGGCTGACCATGTCCTTCCCCTATGCGGTGGGGCAGGTGCCGGTCTATTACAACGGCTTTAACACCGGCCGGCCCATTGACCGGGAGTGGTCGGACCAGCGGTACCTTTCCCGGTATATTGACATCCCGAACGCACCACTGTATCCCTTCGGCTTCGGCCTGAATTTTTCATCGGTTAAGTACGAGGGCCTGCGGCTTTCCGGCCGTTGTGCGGAATCAAATCTGGAGGCGCGGGTTACCCTAACCAATATGGGGGAGTATCCGGCGGAGGAGGTGGCGCAGCTGTACATCCGGGACGTTTCCGCCAGCGTTGTCCGCCCCGTCAAGGAGCTGAAGGCTTACCGGCGTGTTCCCCTCGCGCCCGGGGAAAGCCGGGAGGTCGTTTTCCCCGTTAACACGGATATGCTGGCTTTTGTGCATGAGGACGGGAGCCGCTATGCCGAACCCGGCCGGTTCCGGCTGATGGTGGGTCCGCATGCCGCCGAACTGCTGGAAACGGAGTTTACCCTGTAAAAGCTTGATCAGGAGACAGGTATGAATTCTTTTTACCAACTGAACGTAACGGAAAAGGAAATCCCCTTCGTCCTTTTCTATGACAACGGCAATTCGGTGGTTCCCAGCCACTGGCATAAGGAAATCGAGATCATCTATTCCCTTCAGGGCAATACCCAGATGATGATTAACGACCGCATGTTTGAGGTGAGGGAGGGGGAGATCGGCATCGCCATCGGCGGGGATATCCATTTTTACCTCTGTTCCCAGAACCACCGCCGCATGGTGGTGATGTTCGACCTGGATATCTTTGAGGACGAGCGCTCCCGCGGAAAGCTGAAGGGAGAGATCGGAAAGCTGCTGGAGAATATGGTGCGGGTCAGCTCCTACTGGAAGCCGGAACAAAAGAGGCGGGTGGTGCAGATCCTCAAGGAACTGGAGGAGAAGAACACGTCCACGGCCTTTGGCCGCACGCTGGCGATCAAGGCGCGGATTTATGACCTGATTCTCATTTTGTGCAACGAACTGCCCAAAAGCGGGTCGCAGTTTAAGATGTTCACCAACATCAACCAGACCAAGATGCTGTCCAATCTGGAAAAAGCGATCACTTTTGTGGAGCAGAACTATATGCACCATCTTTCCCTGGAGGACGTGGCCGAGGCGCTGAATTTTGCTCCCAGCTATTTTGCCCGTTTTTTCAAGCGCTTTACCAACACCACTTTCCTGTCCTACCTGAATACCTACCGGATCAATAAAGCGCAGTGGTCGCTGATTAATGAGAACAAGGGAATCACCGAAATTTCCGAGGACGTCGGCTTCGGCAGCGTGAAGACCTTCAACCGCCTGTTCAAGGCCACCACCGGAATGTCCCCGAGTGAATACAGAAAGTCAATATTCGAGAATAATGAGACGATATCGGACATAGAAAACCCGGCGGACAACCGATAGAATGATGATGGAAACAGTGCAAAATTATTAGGCACAACGACAGAAACTGGAAGGCGGTTGAAACGGATGAACGAGGAGATTCGGATTGCGATTGTAGGCTGCGGCGGCATTGCCAACGGCAAGCATATGCCCAGCCTCAAACGCCTGAAGGGCGTGGAAATGGTGGCTTTCTGCGACATCATACCGGAAAGGGCCGAAAAAGCCAGGCAGGATTACGGAACGCCGGACGCCCGGGTCTACACCGATTACAAGGAATTGCTGCGCTGCGAGCCGGATGTGGACGCCGTGCATGTCTGCACGCCGAATCGCTCCCATTCCTTCATTACCATCGACGCGCTGGAGGCCGGAAAACATGTCATGTGTGAGAAGCCGATGGCGAAGACCTCGGCCGAAGCCAAGGCGATGTGCGAGGCGGCCAAGCGCACCGGCAAAAAGCTGACCATCGGGTATCAAAACCGGTTCCGCAAGGAAACCCAGTACCTCCACCAGCTTTGCGAGGACGGCGAGCTGGGCGACATCTACTTTGCCAAGGCGCACGCCGTCCGCCGCCGCGCCGTCCCTAACTGGGGCGTTTTCCTCAACGAAGAGGAGCAGGGCGGCGGTCCGCTGATCGATATCGGCACCCATGCGCTGGACCTGACGCTCTGGATGATGAACAATTACAAGCCTCTGTACGTGGTGGGCAACGCCTATCACAAGCTGGCGGACACGCCCAATGCGGCCAACGCCTTCGGCCCCTGGGATCCGGAGCAGTTCACGGTGGAGGATTCCGCCTTCGGCTTTGTCACCATGGAAAACGGCGCCACCATCGTGCTGGAATCCAGCTGGGCGCTGAACACCCTCGACGTGGGGGAGGCGCGCACCACCCTCTGCGGGACCAAGGCCGGCGCGGATATGCGGGACGGACTGACCATCAACGGCGAGGAACGCAGCCGGCTCTACGAGAAAAAGATTGAGCTGAACATGGGCGGCGTGGCGTATTACGACGCCGCGGACAGCGACCTGGACAACGACCGGGAGGCGGCTTACTGGATCAACTGCCTGCGCAGCGACGGCGAGGTCCTGGTCAAGCCGGAGCAGGCGCTGGTGGTCACGCAGATCCTGGAAGCGATCTACGAATCCGCCAGGACCAAAAAGCCGGTCTACTTAAACAGTCTCCAATAAACCAGATACATACACAATGTAAAAGGAGGTCAATCCATGAGCAAGTTCAAACGGTTTTTGAGCGTTGGGCTGGCGGCGCTGCTGGCGGCCGGTCTGGCCGGCTGCAGCGGCGGGAAGGAGACAAGCGAAGCCTCCGGCACGGAGTCGGATACCAGAAACCCCAACGCGGTGGACCTGGGAGGCCGCACGGTGAAAATCTGGGCGTCCTATCAGGCGGACCCGCGGCTGAGCGAAAGCGCCAAGTCCGAGCCCAATTATGAAGAGGCCTGCGCCACCTGGGACGACATCGAGCGGGATTTCAACTGCACCATTGAGATCCTCACCGAGGAGGATTTCGACTATTTCCGCAACGGCTTCCTGAACGCCTTTTCCGCCGGCGAGGTCATTGCGGACGCCATCGTGGGAGACATGACCTATTCGTATCCCACCTGGATTATCAACGACATGATGTATCCGCTGGACGGCATCATGGACGTGTACGGCGACGACCCGGACAGCCCCTGGGACCCGGAAATTTCCCAGAACTTCGTATACAACGGCAAATGCTACGCCACCAAGGAGAAGAACCTGACGCTGCCGAAATACGTGATGTATTTCAACACGCGCCTTTTCGAGGAAAAGGAATCCCTCAAGCAGTACGACCTGTTCCAGCTGGTGCGGGACAAGGAGTGGACCTGGGATAAATTCGTGGAAGTGGCCAAGGCCGGCACCATTGACGAGGACGGCGACGGTCAGCCCGACATCATGGGCGTCGCCTCCCGCGCGCAGCCGGGCTCCTTCCTGATCGACGGCCTGGTCGCCTCCAACGGCAACTACTTTGTCAAGCGCGACGGGGACAAGGTCACTTTCGATCTGGACAGCCCGAACGGCCTGGCGGCGCTGGAGCTGGCGTATAAGATGGCCTGGGAGGACATGTGCCTGGGCGTAACCGGCGTGTTCGATTCCTGGACCGGCGGCGAGGATGAGTTCAAGGCCGGGCGGGTGGCGATCTTCGCCGGCGACCGGGGCGACATGTCCTTCAACCAGGACATGGAGGACGACATCGGCATGATCCCGTTCCCGATCGGCCCGGACAGCGGCGGGGAATACATCGGCGACTATCCGGCGTTCGATTTCTGGGGGATTGTGAACGGCGCGCAGGAGCCGGAAAAGATCGCCAAGCTGCTCACCGCCATCGTGTCCAACAACGGCAAGGAAAGCGAAAATCCCCAGACGGTGGAAAGCGTGTACGAGTGGCAGGTGGATATGCCGGAGAATCTGGAGATGATCCAGATCATGCTGGATTCCAAGGTCAACACCTCCTACTACGGCTATAAAGTATTCATTGACGAGCTCCTGTGGTCGGATTACGGCCTGCGTGAGAAGATTTCTCCCGCGACCTTCCTGGCCACCAAGAAACCCATCATCGAATCGGCTCTGGAAGCGCTGTGGACACCCATCACTGTGGAATAAAAAAGGAGGAGAACCATGAAAAAATCAATTTTTCGGCGTATCCTTTCCATCGCGGCATCCGTTTCCGTTTTGATGACCCTCGGCGTGGGCGGCCTCGCCCCCAGCGCCGAAGAGGCCGAAACCGGCTATGTGCTGAACCCCGGCTTTGAAAGCTGGAACGACGACGGCTCGGCGACCAACTGGGGCCTGTCGACAACCTGGATCAAATCCACCGACGACAAGAAGTCCGGCGAAGCGGCCGTCAAGATTGAGCAGGGAGCCGGCGGCGCGATGTGGAACAACCTGGTCGTCGACGACACCTTCGACCTGCAGGCGGCGGCTACCCTGAGCATGTGGGTCAAATACGAGAACATCACCGGCAACGGCTTCCAGATCGGGCTGGAACGCCCGGCGGCGGACAAAAACGACAACATCCTGAGCGACGCGTACACCGGCACCTCGGACGGCTGGGTGCAGTTGACCCTTTCTGTCCCGGCCAGCGAACTGGAAGTGACCGGCTGGGTCATCAAGGTCAACTTTGAGGCCGGCGAAGGCACGCTGCTGGTCGACGATGTGGTTCTCAACGCCGTCGCCAAGGAAGAGGGCGGCGATGACGGTGACGAAGGGGAAGAAGGCGGCGACGATGGAGAGGAGCAGCCCTCCGCGGATAAGCAGCCCGGCGTCGTCATCACCGGCGAGGACGGCGTCAGCCTGATTACCAACAACGGCTTTGAAAACGGCGACGCCGACTGGGGCGTTGTCGGAGGCGCTTCCATCACCACCGAGGAAACCCACAGCGGCGCAAAAGCGGTCAAGGCCGTCATGGGCGCCGAAGGCTATTCCATGTGGAGCAACCTGAAGAACGAGGTCACCCTGGACAAAAACGAGGCGCTGACGCTCAGCTTCTGGGTCAAGCTGGACGGCGTGACCGGCGACGGCGTGAGCATCGGTGTGGAACGCACCTGCATGAGCATGGACGGCAAGGTAAGCGACGCGAGCGTGTACGGCGAACCCCTGACCGGTACCAGCGACTGGCAGAAGGTGACGCTGGCGGTTCCGGCGACCAAGGACTGCTACTCCATTGTGGTTAAGGTGAATTTCGGCGCGGGCGAAGGCACGGCGTACATAGACGACTGCTATTTCAGCGCGGCCGATCCGACCAAGGTAAACCTGCTCAACAACGGCGGCTTTGAACTGGTGAACAATTCCTCCGCGCCGACGGAAATCAACGCGTGGGCGCTCAGCACGGGCTGGGATCAGATGCCCGGCGCCATTGTCACCGGCGGCGATGTCCACGGCGGCGTGCGCAGCGTGTCGATGACCCTGGGCGGCGAAACCCGCTCCCTGTTCCAGAGCAATAACTGGGGCGTGCTGTCCTATGACATCAAGGACGCCTATGTCTATACGGCGTGGGTGAAATACAGCGGCGTCACCGGCAACGGCGTTACCCTGAAGGCGGAGCGCAAGGCCGGGGACGAAACCATCACCGAGGCGGTCAGCGAAGCGGTGACCGGTACGTCGGACGGCTGGGTGCAGCTGCGGCTGGTCGTGCCGGCTACAACGAAAGAAGCGGACGAGCTGGTGGTTTCGGTGGTTGCCGAGGCGGGCGAAGGCACCCTTCTGGTGGATGACGCAGCCCTCCGTCCGGCTGTGCAGGAGGATCTTGAGAATGGCGGCAGCGAAAGCGAAGGCGGGAACGAAAACGTCAATACCGGCGTGGCGCTCCCGGTCGGCGCGGCGGTGCTGGCCCTGGTTGCCGGCGGCGTGCTGCTGGCGAGCAGCAAGCGCCGTTCCTTCTAAGCCCGCTGAAAACGCGGCGGGAAACCTATCCAAAGAAAGGAATACGTGAATTCCATGCTGAAAAAATTATTGGCCTGCGCCTCGGCGCTGCTGGTGACGGCCTCCCTGTCCTCCGCAGTCCTGGGGGTTTCGGCGGACGAACCGCTGCTCCGCAACGGCGGACTGGAAGAGTTGAACGACGACGGCACCACCACCGGGTGGGACGTGTGGCCCGGCAACCCGAATGAAGGCATCAAGCAGGCGTCGGTTTCCACCGAGATCAAGCACAGCGGCGAGAATTCCCTGTGCATTGAGCTGACGCCGAAGAACAACCAGGCGGTCTATCAGTACACCCTGGCCGCCGACAACCGGTTCGATTTTTCCAAGGCGTACACCTTCTCGGCCTGGGTCAAGCTGGACAATGTGACCGCCACCGATGCGGACGGCATCCGCATCGGCGTCAACCGCAAGGGGGCGGACGGCAACGGCTATGACCTGCGCGAAAGCATTGAGCTTGGAACCTATGACTGGACCAAAATTTCCATCACGGTTCCCAAGGCGCTGTTCCCCCTGGTGCAGTACGACGTGATTATCGATATCGGCCGCGGCGAAGGCAAAATCTATATGGATGATTTTGAGCTGGTGGAGGCCACCGACGCCACCACCATGCCGCAGATCACCACGACCACGGCGGCGGATGACCCGACGACCGCCGCGCCGGGCGACGATACCACCGCCGCGCCGGGCGAGGACGTTACCACGCTGGCGCCGGAAGATACCACCGCGCCCTCTGAGGAAACGCAGGGGACCGCGGATGCCAGCGGTTCCAGGACCCAGACCACCAGGGACACGGCGGCGGGCAACACCACCGCGCCTTCCGGCGGCGACGGGGACGACGGCTTCAACGTCCTGCCGCTGGTGATTGTGCTGGCGGTATTGGTGGCCGCCGGTGCGGTGGCGGTAGCGGTACTCATTATCCGCAAAAGGAAAATGGACGGCATGAACGGACCCGACGGGCCGGAGGGCGGTTCCTCCGAAGCCATCGACGATTCTACGGATTCGAGCGACCAGAAGTAAATCCCTATCCCGTATTTTTACAGCGGGACGGCAGGACATTACAGCCACAAATACGGTGGGAAGCAAAAGGAGGTGCTGCAAAAGGAATCTTTTTGCAGCACCTCCGCTTTCCCGGCGGTCTTTTTAACGGGGAAAACACAGACGGCCTTTGTGCCGGATTTGGAATAGAAACAGCGAAGCAAAGCAAAGGAGTGGTCGTCGGTGAACGCACGGACAAAACGGCTGACGGGTTGGGCGGCGGTTCTGGCCCTGCTCATGGCCTTTCCCCTGGCGCCCGCCGTCAGGGCGGACGAAGAGCTGCCCACGGAAATCATCCAAACCGATGAGGCCGGTGTTCCAGAGACGGACTATGCCGCATACCTTCAGGAGAAAAGGGAAAACGGCTGGAAGGAAGCGGCCGACAGCCATCTTTTGCAGCCGCAGGACGCCTTGCTGGAGGGCGCCTCGCTGGAGGACGGCGTGCTGGTCACCGGGGAATCCGGGTATGCGGAATGGAGGGTGGAAGTGCCCGAAGCCGCTTTGTACCAGTTGAAAATCACCTATAAAGGGGAGGGGAACGACGTTTCCGCCATGGAGCGGTCCATCTCCGTGAACGGGGAGGTTCCCTTTTCCCAGGCGCAGTCCGTCAGCTTTTCCCGGGTATGGCTGAATTCCCCGGAGGAAATGGACGGCGACGCCTTCCGGGCGGACATCAACGGCAATCAGATCACCCCCACACAGGTGCCGGAGGACGAATGGACCGAACAATACGCCGAATACACCGAGGGCGAATGGGTCACCCCCTATTTTTTTGCACTGGAGAAGGGGCAAAACACCATCCGGCTTTCCGGCGTGCGGGGAACCATGCGGATTCAGTCGGTTTCCCTGGAAGTTTCGAAGGGGTTTGCCGGGGTTACTTACGAGGAGTATCAGGCCGCGCACAGCGGTTCGGAATATACGGGTGAAACCCTGGTGATTCAGGGGGAAAACGCCGAGCGCAAGTCGGCTTCCACCCTGGTGCCGCTGACCGACCGTTCCTCGCCGGCCACCCAGCCAAGCAATCCGACGACAACCTGCCTGAACACCATCGGCGGGTCCGGCTGGTCCTCCCCGGGACAGTGGATCGAATGGACGGTTGAGGTCCCGCAGGCCGGCTTTTACGCGCTGGGGCTGAAATTCCGTCAAAACCTGGTTTCCGGCATGTTCACCACCCGCTCCCTGTCGATCAACGGGGAGGTGCCCTTCGAGGAGATGGCGGCGCTGGAATTTTCCTACAGCGGGAAATGGCAGGGCCGCGTCCTCAGCGACGAGGAAGGGGAGCCCTACCAGTTCTATCTGCGGGAGGGGGAGAACACCATCCGCCTGCAGGTGGCCGCCGGGCGGGCGGCCGGTCTGTTCGCAAGGGCGGAGGAATCGGTCCGCCGGCTCAACGAGGCTTACCGGCAGATTATCATGCTGACCAGCACCTCGCCCGACCCGCTGCGCAATTACCGGATCGATAAGGTGCTGCCGGAGGTAATGGAGATTTTCAGGGAGCAGGCGGAGGAACTGAAAGCGCTGTCGGAGGGGATTGCGGCCATCAGCGGGGAAAAGGGGAGTGTGAACACCACCCTGGACAACCTGCAGCTTCAGCTGGAATCCTTTCTTGAAAAACCGATCTCCATTCCGTCCCGGCTGGACACCTTCAAAACCAACGTCAGCAGCATGGCCTCCTGGGTTTACGAGCTGGCCTCCCAGCCGCTCGAAATCGATTACCTGACCCTTTCCGCTCCCAGCAAAGGGGCGGACATCCCGGAGGTTACCAAGGTCAACGCGGGCTTTTTCCAGAAGCTGGCGTATGAGCTGCGGGCGTTCATCGGGTCCTACACGGCGGATTACACCGGCCTTGGCGGCACGGCGGAAAACACCGCCGGCAGGGTGCTGGACATCTGGGTGAACAGCGGCCGCGATCAGGCCAGCATCATTAAAAAGCTGGCGGACAACCGCTTCACCCCGGAAACGGGAATCGGCGTCAGCATCAAAATTACCAGTTCGGCCACCACCACCGTCACCAGCGTGTCCTCGCTGCTGATGGCGACGGTTTCGGGCGTCGGACCGGATCTGGCGATGAGCCTGGCCAATACGGAGCCGGTCAACTATGCCACCCGCGGCGCGGCGGTGGACCTCAGCCAATTTGAGGGCTTTGACGAGGTGATCCGGCGCTTCATGCCCAGCGCCCTGGAGCCCTATGAATACCAGGGCGGCACCTATGCCCTTCCCGAAACCCAGGGCTTCGCCATGATGTTTTACCGCACCGACATTCTCGAGGAGCTGGGGATTACGCCGCCCGAAACCTGGGACGACCTGTATACCGTGATCGGGGAGCTGCAGAAAAAGTACATGACCGTCGGCATCCCCGGGGACATTTCCTACCTGGCCACCCGCATTTATCAGGACGGGGGGAGCCTGTACAATGAGGACAAGTCCCGCAGCCTGCTGGGAGAGCAGGAGGCGCTCACCCAGTTCCGCGACTGGACCAATCTTTACACCAGCTACAGCCTTCAGCTGGATTACGATGCGGCCAACCAGTTCCGGACCGGAGAAATGCCGATCGTCATTTCGGATTACAGCTTTTTCAACCGGATGTCCGTTCTGGCGCCGGAGCTGAAGGGGATGTGGGATTTCCAGGAAATCCCCGGCACGCTGCGGGAGGACGGGACCATCGACACCACCGCGGCGAGCACCGGGACCAGCACCATGATGCTGGCGACCACCGAGATGCCGGAAGAGGCATGGGAGTTCATGCGCTGGTGGAGCAGCGAGGAGATTCAAAGCGAATACGGCCGGCAGCTCGAAAGCCTGATGGGGGTTTCCGCCCGTCTCCAGTCGGCCAACGTGGAAGCGATGCAGGGCCTCCCCTGGAAGCAGTCCGAGCTGCGGAAACTGACCGCCCAGTGGGAGAACACCCGCGGAATCCCGGAGATTCCCGGCAGCTATTATGTATCCCGCAACGTGGACAACGCCCTGCGCAACGTCATCAACTACGGCACCGACCCGCAGGAGGTCCTTAAGGAATACGCGCTGACCATCAACGAAGAAATCGCGTCCAAGCGGCATGAATTCGGCCTGGAATAAGGCCGGGCGCCGTGACACTCCGAGAAAGGAAGGAACGTCAACATGGGCTATCTGGCGAAGCGTTTTCGGATGCGGCTTCCCGTCATTGTCATGCTGCTCCCGTTTTTTATCCTGTTTTTTGTGTTTACCGTATACCCGGTGCTGCGCTCCATCTGGTATTCCTTTACCTATTACAATGTGTTTTCCGATGCGCAGTTTATCGGCCTGGAAAACTATATCCGTCTGTTTCTGGAGGACGATGTTTTCCTCGTTGCGCTGAAAAACACCCTGGTGTTCGCGGTAATTACCGGGCCGGTGGGATATCTGCTGTCCCTCCTGATCGCCTGGCTGATCAACGACCTGAGCCCGAAGGTGCGCTGGCTCCTGACGCTCGTTTTCTATGCGCCGGCGATCTCCGGCTCGGCGGTGACAATCTGGACCTTTATCTTCAGCGCCGACCGGCATGGCTATGCCAACAGCATCCTGCTCCAGCTCGGCATTCTCAACGAGCCAATCGCCTGGTTCAAGGATCCGCATTATATGCTGGCCACCATCATCGTCGTTCAGCTGTGGATGAGCCTGGGCACCAGCTTCCTGGCTTTCATCGCCGGCCTGCAGGGGGTGGACAAATCCCTGTACGAGGCGGGGGCGGTGGAGGGAATCCGCAACAAATGGCAGGAGCTCTGGCACATCACCCTGCCGTCGATGAAGCCCCAGCTGATGTTCGGCGCGGTCATGCAGATTACCGCCGCCTTTTCGGTCAGCGACATCTGCATTCAGCTCGCCGGCTTCCCCAGCGTGGAGTATGCCGCCCACACGGTGGTCACCCACCTGCAGGATTACGGCATGATCCGCTTTGAGTTCGGCTATGCCTCCGCCATCGCCACCGTGCTGTTCCTGATGATGGTTCTGGCCAACCAGCTGGTACAGGCGGCGCTGAGAAGGGTGGGTGACTGATCGTGAGCACCAAAGCGAAAACCCGCGGCAAAGCGCCGGCGGAGGGCTACCGCCCCGGCGTCTGGACCCGCATCGGAAAGCGGCTGCGGGGAAAAAAGGTCAACCGCGGCATCGCGGGCAATATCCTTTCCCTCCTGTTCCTGCTGATTATGGGCGCGTTCATGTTCCTTCCGCTTCTGTACGTGGTGATGAACGCCTTCAAGCCGCTGGAGGAGCTGCTGCTGTTCCCGCCCCGCTTTTTTGTCAGCCATCCCACCACCCAGAACTTTTCCGACCTGTTCAGCCTGATGAACGAAACCTGGGTGCCGTTCTCCCGCTATGTGGCGAACACGGTGTTTATCACGCTGGTGACCATGCTGTGCCACATCGCCTTTGCCTCGATGGCCGCTTACGCGCTGGCGAAGCACACCTTTTTCGGTTCCCGCTTCCTGTTCAAGATCGTGGTGCTGGCCCTGATGTTCAACGGCGCCGTCACCGCGGTGCCGAATTACCTGCTGCTGGCGGACCTGCACTGGATCGACACCTTCCTGTCGGTCATCGTCCCCGCCATCCAGGCGCCGCTGGGCCTGTACCTGATGAAGCAGTTTATGGAACCTATCCCCGATTCGATCCTGGAATCGGCGCGGATGGACGGCGCGGGGGAATTCCGCGTGCTGTGGAGCATTGTGATGCCCCAGGTCAAGCCGGCATGGCTGACCCTGATCATTTTACAGATCCAAAGCCTGTGGGGTATGTCCAGCAATTACCTCATCAGCGAGGAGAACAAGACGCTGGCCATGGCGATGCAGCAGATTGTCAGCGGGGGCATCGCCCGGATGGGGGCGGCCAGCGCCGTGGGGCTGGTGATGATGATTGTGCCGATCGTCACCTTCATCCTCAGCCAGTCGCAGGTGATTGAGACCATGAGCACTTCCGGCATGAAGGAATAAGGGGGATGCGGGATGAAGATACGGAAAAACGCCGGACGCGCCGCCGCAGCCCTCCTGTTGGGAGCGGTGCTGTGCATGCAGGCTGCCGCCGGGCAGCCGTATACCGATTACGAATATACGACCGACAATTATAACGGCATGGTTACCTCCGACAAGGACATGGCCAACGCCAAGCCGGCGCCTGCCGCCTTTGTCTATGAGGATTCCCTGAACAGCGCCGACCTCGGGCTGGACGTTCCGCTCAATACGCCGGAGGATTTTACCTGCGACGAAGAGGGAAACGTCTATATCATGGATACCCTCAACGGCCGGATTGTCATGGTGGGCAGCGACCTGGCCGCCGCGCGCTTTGTGATTACCGGTTATACCGCCGAGGGCGGGGGCGGCACCTTTGAAGGCGGCCGCGGTCTGTTTGAACGGGAGGGCAGGCTGTATGTCTGCCTGCCGACCGCCAAGCGGATTGTGGCGGTGGATATCCCCGCCTCTCTTCGCGGCGGCGGGGATATTGCCGGGCAGGAGGGGATGACGGTGGTTTCCCAGGAGGAGGGCAGACCTGCGGAAATCACCCTGCGCGCTTCCCGGATTGTGGACTCCCCCGACCTTTCCGCCGTCAAGGACTCCTTTGACTTCAAGCCGACCAAGCTGGTGGCGGATCGCTCGGATCGCCTGTACGTCGTGGTGGAAGGCGTGTTCGACGGCCTGCTGACCATCGATTCGGATAACGAGTTTATCGGCTTCGTGGGGGCCAACCGGATTACCATGAGCGCGCTCGATCTGCTCTGGCGGAGCCTGTCCACCGACGCCCAGATCGAAAAGCAGGAGGACACCGTCCCGGTGGAATTCAACAGCCTGACCATTGACAGCGAAGGCTTTATTTACACCACCGCCAAAGGCAACGACAGCGAAAACCTGGTGCGCCGCCTGAACCTGATCGGCAACGACGTGCTGGTGCGGGGCGCCTCCTACATCAAGGGGGAGCTTTCCCCGCTGGTTGAGGAAGGAAATCCCGGCTCCCCCTCCAACCTGGTGGACATCGACGTGATCGACGGCGGGATTTACACCTGCCTGGACAATATCCGCGGCAAAGTGTTCACCTATAACAGCGAAGGGGATCTGCTGTTTGTGTTCGGGGGGATTTCGGCCCAGCGGGGGGCGTTCAACGTCCCCACGGCGGTGGAGTGGAACCAGGGCAACATTCTGGTGCTGGACAAGGGGAACAACGAACTGGTGGTCTTCCGCCCGACGGAATACGGCAGCGCGGTCATCAACGCCACCGTAACCCAGTATACCGGCGGCTACGGCGCATCCTGGGAACTGTGGGACAAGGTGATCACCCTGAACCCTCACAACCAGGTCGCGCACCGCAATGTGGGCAAGCTGCAGTACGACCAGGGGAACTACCAAGAGGCGATGGAGCATTTTGAGCTGGGAAATTCCCCGGAGCTGTATTCCAAAGCCTTTGCCAAGCAGAGAAAGATCGACGCGGAGAAGGTGATTCCCTGGGTCGTGGGCGCTGTATTGTCCCTGCTGGGCGTTTTCCTGGCGGTGCAGGCGGTGCTGGCGCTCCGCCGCTCCCGTGAACGCTGGCGCTTTTTCCGCGAGGAAGCGCGCAAATATAAGGAACGGAACCGCAATACAACACGGAAATAAGAGGGGAGGGCGGCCGAATGGAAGCAACCAAAGCCGGTTTCAAAAGCAGCCTGCTTTTCTGCGGATATGTGCTGCGCAAACCGTTTAAAGGCTTTTACGAACTGAAGTACGAACGAAGAGGCACGGTGTGGGCCGGGCTGGTCTACCTGCTGCTGTATTATATCAGCGCCATTGTCAAAGCAATCTACACAGGCTATGCCTTCAATCCCGACAAGGGTTCCCCGGTCAACCTGGGAATGATCTTCCTGCAGTCGGTGATGCCGCTGGCTCTCTTCTGCGTAGCCAATTGGTGCCTGACCCTGATGCTGAACGGGGAAGGGACGATGGACCAGATCTTTATGGGCCTGTGCTATGCGATTATTCCGCTGATTTTCAGCAACCTGCTGTACACGGTCTTGAGCAATCTCCTCACCCTGGAGGAAGGGATGTACATGCAGCTCATCAGCGGTTTTGCTCTAGTCTGGACCGTTTTCATGGTGGTGGTCAGCGTGATGCAGATTAATCAGTATTCTTTTTTGCGAACGCTGGTCTCCTGCCTGCTCTCCATCGTGGGAATCGCCATTATTCTGCTGATTTTCCTGCTGTGCTTTGACCTGGTCCAGCAGATGCTGGCGTTTTTCCAGTCGGTATACAAGGAATTATCCTATCGGTAAGGGAGGCGCAAGGCAATGGCAATCAAACGAATCGTTCCCCTGCTGCTTGCGGCGGGGATGACGCTTTCCCTGCTTTCCGGCTGTCAGCCGCAGACGCAGCAGAGCGGGGGCGGAGACCAGACCCCCTTTTCCTTTGAAGGATGGGAAAGCGGCGAGGTGGATTTCCCCGAAGGGCAGGGGCTGGCCGCCATGGAACAGGTGGCGTCCGACGGCGACCTGGTGCTTTATTTTGACAAACAGTCGATGGATTTCGCGGTGGAAGACCGCGCCGGGGGAAAGGTATGGTATTCCAACCCCCTGTGCGACCCGGATTTTGACGGCTCGGCGGAGGACAGCTCCCGGGCGCTCGTCGGGCTGACGGTCAACAAGGACGGCAAGGAGACCGGCTACGACTCGTTCAACAACTGCGTGGAAACCGGCCAGTTTTCGGTGGAGCAGATCGACGGCGGCGTGAACATCCGGATGGCGGTGGGGCAGAACAAGGTCATCACCGCCTCGGACCTGCCGCAGGCGGTGGAAAAAAACCGCTTTGAAACCGCGATCCTCGCCCAGCTGGACGAGGAGGGAAAGGCGGTACTGGAAAAGCGCTACACCCTGTATTCGGTCAACGACGAGTCGATCTCCGAACGCAAGCTGACTTCGGCGCTGGAGAGGTTCCCGATTCTTCAGGAACGCGACCTGTATATTCTGAACAACGGCGTGCCGGATTTCGCCGCACAGGAAGTAAAAGGCTATCTGGATTCCATCGGCTACGATACGGAGGAAATTCAGAAGGACAACGACGACAACGGCGTCGATCTCCTGGTGGAGGAACTGCTCCGCTATGACCTGGAGCTCCGTCTGACGCTGGAGGAGGGCCGCCTGGCCGTCAATCTGGACTGTAGCCGCCTGGCGGCGGAAACCGACGTCCCGGTGACAAGCATCTCCCTGCTGAAAATGTTCGGCGCCAGCACGGCGGAAGAGGACGAGGGATGGCTGCTCCTGCCGGACGGCAGCGGATCCATTCAGAATATCAACGGGGAAAACAGCGCCTATCCTTCCTACTCCATCCGGATTTACGGGGAGGAGAAGGCAATCCGCAAGGAACAGCAGTACAGTGCGACCGAACCGTCCGTCCTGCCGGTATTTGGCCAGAAGCTCAACGACAGCGGCTTTGTTGCCATGATCGAGGAGGGGGACGCGATCGCCAGCGTTACTACCAATTTGAAGGGGTCCGCGCCGTTTTCCTCCGTCTATCCCACCTTTCAGGTCGCCGAAGCGGCAATGATCGACGCCGGCTTTGCGGACGCGCAGGCGAGCAGCAACGTCCCGATGGTCCAGCCGGTCACCTTCACGGGAAATATCCGGGTGGAATACGCCTTCCTCCACGGGGAAGACGCCGACCTCGGCGGGATGAGCCGGGCCGTGCGGGAACGGTATCAGGAGCTGGGGCTGCTGCCCGTGGAGAAGGCGGAGGACGCCGAAGTCCCGCTGAATATCGAGCTGATCGGCAGCGTGGACAAGGAATCCTCCTTCCTGGGAATCTTCCCGGTGCGCCGTCAGGAAGCGGCCACCACCTTTGAGCAGGCGCGGGAAATCGTGCAGGCGCTGCACGATGAGGGAATCGGCCCGGTGAACCTGCTGTATCTGGGCTGGTGCAACGGCGGGCTGTACACCAAGCAGCTCAACAAGATCAAGGTGGAAAAGGCGCTGGGGGGAGCAGACGGCCTTGCGGCCCTGCAAGCCTCGCTGGAAAGCGCCGGCGACCGCCTGTATCCGCGGGTGGAGCTGGTGACGGTGAGCAACCTGGACGGCTTTAACACCAAGAAGATGGCGGCCCGCGCGCTGGGGAACAACCTTTCCACACTCTACAGCTACGACGTGGCCACCGGCAACCACTACGATTACCGGATTGGCACCTACGTGGCGCCTGCTGCGCTGGGAGGGTACGTTTCCTCCTTCCTGAAAAGCTACGACACGCTGGGAGTGAACGGCCTGAATGTCAGCGACATCGGGCGGGATCTCTTCTCCGACATGAACAAGGAGGCCGGGCTGAACCGGCAGCAATCGCTGGAGCTGGTGGGGGAAGCGCTGGATTCCCTGAGCGGAAAGGACCTGATGGTGTCCGTCGGCAACGCCTACACCTGGCCGTCGGCCTCCTATATCACGGATATTCCGCTGGATTCCAGCCGCTACAACCGGGAGCAGTATGCCGTTCCGTTTGTGCAGATGGTGCTGCACGGATATATCGGCTATGGGTCTTCGCCCGTCAACAACAGCGCCGATTACCGGGAGGCGCTGCTGCGGGCGGTCGCCTTCGGCGCGCATGCCAGCTTCCGCTGGACCTACGCCTCCTCCAGCTTCCTCAACGGCACCTATTTTATCGATAACCTTTCGACCGACTACCGCGACTGGCTGGAGGTCGCCGCCGGCTATTACGCGCGCGCCTCCGCAGACCTGCGGAAGATTGGGACGGCCGACATGGTGGGATACCGGCAGCTGCAGAAGGATGTTTTTGAAACGGTGTACGCCAACGGCGTTACGGTAATCGCGAATTACGGCGACGGGCCGGTTACGGTCGACGGCGAGACCGTCGGCGCTCAGGACTGGCTGTGCAAAGGGGGGGAAACGGCGTGAAACGCGGAAAAGAGCATGGCTATTATCACAGCAAAATCAACCGCCGGAAGGCGCTGACCGGATTTTGCTTCTCCCTTCCGGTTATTTTCGGCATCATCGTGCTGTTCTGCGTCCCGATGGTCCAGTCCCTGCGCATGGCGTTTTCCAACGTCTCGGTGGAGCGAGAGGCGGGCCTGGTGTTCTATCCCAACGGCTGGGGGAATTTCCTCTACGCTTTCACCGAGCATGAGAGCTTTACCCGTGACCTGTGGGATTCCTTCTGGAATATGGTGACCACCGTGCCGGTCATCCTGTTTATGAGCTTTTTCTGCGCCATGCTGATCAACCAGAAATTCCCGGGCCGGGCGGTTGTGCGGGTGATTTTTTTCCTGCCGATCATCTACGCTTCCAGCGCGATGATGAGCGTGGACGCCGGCGACGTGATGCAGCAGGCGATGCAGAACGCCGGATACAAAAGCATTGAGGCTTCCCAGGGCTTTCTGCAAAGCTTCCAGATGGCGGAATACATCCGCCAATTCGGCCTGCCCCAGTGGTTTGTGGATTTCCTGACCTCGGTGGTGGATAAGGTCTATGAGATCATCTCCCTGTCGGGCGTGCAGATTCTGATTATGCTCGCGGCTCTCCAGTCGATTTCCCCTTCGCTGTATGAGGCGGCCCATGTGGAGGGCGCGGGGGGCTGGGAGAAGTTCTGGCTGATTACCCTGCCGATGGCAAGCTCCTCCCTGCTGCTCTGCCTGATCTATTCGATCATCGATTCGTTTGTGGCTTATAACAATCCGATCGTCGTGCTGACCCAGGAGCTGATGGGCAATATGCGCTACGGCTATTCCGCCGCCATGTCGTGGGTGTACTTCCTGATGGTTTCGGTGATCCTGGGCCTGGTGGCATTTCTGGGCTCCAAGCTTGTCTTTACCTACGACAAGCAGAGATAGAAGGGAGGTCTTTTCCATGAAACAACGGATTCAACAGCTGCGTTTTTCCCTCCATGACCGGGAATCGATGCGGCACGCCTATAAGCTGGCGGCGGGGAAGGGCCGCTCCTGGGCCTGGAAGATCATCCGGCTGATGCTGGTGGTGGGGATTTCCTTCGTCATCATTTACCCGCTGATCGTCAAATTCAGCGTTTCCATCATGAGCCGGTCGGACATGAACGACGTGGCCGTGCGCTGGGTCGCCAAAAATCCCACCCTGGAGAATTTCGCCTTTTCCTTTGAGGCCATGGTGTATCCCACCGCGCTGCTGAACACGGTGATCGTCTGCGTGGTCTGTACGGTGCTGCAGATGTTTTCCTGCTGTCTGGCGGCGTATGCGTTCGTCAAGCTCCGTTTCCCCGGCTCCCGCCTGGTTTTCCTGCTGGCGGTCTTTACCCTGGTGGTTCCGCCGCAGACCTATATGATCGCCATGTACTCCCAGTTCCTGTACTTTGATCCCTTCGGCGCGATTACGGCGCTGACGGGGAAGGCGGGGCTGATCAATACCTTCTGGCCGCTGTTCATCCGCTCCTTCTTCGGGGTGGGCGTGCGCAACGGCCTGTATATCTATCTGATGACCCAGTTCTTCCGCAACATGCCGGCCGAGCTGGAGGAGGCGGCCCATGTGGACGGCGCGTCGCCGTTCAAAATCTTTTATAAGGTGATGCTCCCGAATGCGGTGCCGATCTTGGTGACGATCGCGGTGTTCTCCGTGGTCTGGCAGTGGAACGACGAGTTTTACGCTTCGCTCTTTGCGCCGCGCATGGAGTTCATCTCCCGCAACCTTTACAACATCAACGAAAAAATCACCGTGGTTTCCGGGGCCTATGTCAACGACCCGGCGTACACCTCCATTTTGAAGAACGCGGCCTCCCTGCTGGCGGTCGCCCCGCTGCTGCTGGTGTTTGTGGCGGCGCAGAAATTCTTTGTCGAAAACTTTGAGCGTTCGGGTATCGTGGGCTGACCCCCGCGCAGCACCGGAAGGATGAGGACAGTATTTCATGAAAAAGAAGGGCTTTGTGATCGCTATGACAATGGCAGCAGTTCTGGGCGCGGGTGTGCCGGCCTATCCGGCCTCCGCCCTTAATGCAATGGCACCGTATACCGAATACGTTTCCCCGGACACCTTTTACAACGGCGCAATGCTGGAGCTGAACCCGACCGGCAACGTCGACACCTGGATTACCACCCAGCTGGAGCGGATGAAGCGGGAATTTCACATCAATACCGTCAACCTTTACGGTTTGGAGAGCTTCTCCGCCAAGGAAAAGCTGTTTTCCGAGCTGAAGCGGCTGGGGATGCAGGCGGTGGTGCGCATCGAAGGCTACAGCCAGGATTTCGCGTTTCAGGAATCGGACCTGCCGTATATCGTCGGTGTGTACGACGATCTGCTGGATTTTGTCTGCCAGCCTGCGCACCGGGACCAGGTGGCGTATTTTTCGCTGAATATGCCGGTGGACGACGGCAGCGTCCAGCAAAAGCTGGGCGGCATCAATTCCGAGCTTTCCAAACAGCGGCAGGTAACGTATGCGCAGGCGTTTGTCAAGCGGATGCGGGAGGAAACGGCCGCCCGCGGCTTTGCGGATGCCAAGATGTTCTTAAGCATCTTCTACGGCTGGGACAATTCCTACCAAATCCCCTCCTATGCCTCCGCCGGCGCGGACGGCTACTTTATGAACAACTACAGCTATCCCAAAAACGACAGCTATATCCCGGACGAAACGGCCAGCGACGCCGACCTGATTAACCGGGCGCGGCTCTCGAACGCCTTGAGCCGCTATCGCTCCCAATACCCGGGGAAGCCGCTGGTGGTGGAGTTCGGCTTCCACACGATGGAGTACAACGGTTACGTTAAGCCGAACCAGACCGCCGGCCTGGTGATGAACAGGGAGGCGAAGGCACGGGCGATCCGGGCGACCATCGAGTATTACCGGAGCGCGGCGCCCGAATTCCGCGGCGCGCTGTATTTCGGGTATAACCTGTATAAGGAGGAGGGCAATCCTCCGGCGGTGATGGACTGGACGCTGGACTACCCCGACGATTCGCCGGCGACGACCGCGGGAAAAACCACGACGACGGCTCGGGCCACAGCCGGTACCACCGCTTCTGCGGATGTGTCCGGCGGCGCCCCGGCCGGCCCGGCGGAACCGCAGGGAACGGCCGGGTCCGGGACGGGGGATACCTCGCTTCAAACCGGCGCCGGGACCTCGTCTGCCGCTTCTTCCCAGACCGGCGCGTTCCCGTCCGCCACTTCCGCTTCGCCGGCGGACGGGAGCGGGCCGGAACAGAAAAAGGGCATGTCCACCGCCACAAAAGCAGCGCTCGGCGTGCTGGGCGGCCTGACGGCGGTGCTCGCCGGGCTGCTCGGCGCATGGTTCTGGATGAACCGCAAAAAGCGGCCGGAATAAGCCGGCGGAAAGGAAGAAATGGCATGAATACAGGCAAAGCAGCGGCGGCGCTGGCGCTGGCGGCGCTGATCGCCCTCCCCGCCGCGCATCCCATCTCTGCGGGGGAGGCGCAGGCGGCGCAGCCGGTCAGCGAGATGACGCCGTATGAAACCTATGTGGATCCCGACACCTTCTACAACGGGGCGGTGCTGGACCTCAAGACCGACGGCGACGTTCACAGCTGGATCACCCGGGAACTGGAAAATATGCGGTATTGCTACAACATCAATACCATCAACGTCTACGGGCTGGAGGGCTTTGACGAGGGGGACAGCAACGAAAACAAGGACTTTCTGTTCCAGGAACTGGCGCGTCTGGGCATGAAGGTTGTGGTGCGGATCGAAAGCTACAACAGCGCGACCTTCGCCTTTCAGGAATCCGACCTCGACTATGTGATGAACACCTATCAAAAGCTGATTGAGTATGTCAGCGGGGACGGAAAGCGCCAGCAGGTCGCCTATTTCGCCCTGAACATGCCGGTGGACGACGGCAATGTGCAGAACAACCTGGGCGGCATCAATTCCAAGCTTTCCAAGGAGAGGCAGGTTTCCTATGCCGCCTCCTTTGTCCGGCGGATGCGGGAGGCGACCCAAAGCTGCGGCTTTGACGACGCCAAGCTGTACCTGAGCATTTTCTATGGCTGGGACAACTCCTATCAGACGCCCTCTTACGCGCCTGCCGGGGCGGACGGCTATTTTATCAACAATTACTCCTATCCGGTGGACGCCAACAACCTGCCGGATGCTTCGGCCTCCGATGAGGAGCTCATCAACCAGAACCGTCTGTCGATCTCGATGAGCACCTATCTGTCCCAGTACGCGGGAATGCCGCTGGTGGTGGAAAGCGGCTTCCATACCCTGGAGTATAACGACGGCGTGGTGCCCAACCAGACCGCCGGGCTGGTCCGGGATAAGGAAGCCAAGATGCGGGCGATGAAGGCGACCCTGAATTTTTACCAGTCTTATTTCACCGAGGTAAAGGGCTGGCTGTATTTCGGCTATAACCTCTATAAGGAGGAAGGCACCCCCGCCGCCGTGATGGACTGGAGCCTGGTCTATCCGACCGAGGGACAGGTGGAAGCGGAAAACGGCTACCGCCTGGGCGGCGCGGTCAGCAAAACGGAAGAGACGGCGGGCGGCGGCATCGCGATCTCGATGGAAAAAGCCGGCGACGGCCTGGCGTTTTACGAATGCGCCGCCATCAACCAGCTCGGCCTGCGGTATCGGGCGGCGTCCCCGGTCAAGCTGGGGGTTTATGTGGATGACGAGCTGAAGCAGACGGTGGAGCTGGAACCGACGGAGGGATATGCCGACCGCTTCCTCTCCCTCACTGTGATGAAGGGGGCGCACATCTCCCTTCGGCTGGAGGAGGACGGGGCCCTCCTGCTGGACAGCATCGGCGCTTACGCCCAGCTGGAGGCGGAAAACGGGGAATTGAGCGGCAATGCCGCGATTGCGCCGGAGGAGGCGGCCTCCAACGGCGCGGCGGTGTCGGGCCTGGCTTCGGAGAACGACGGGATCCGGATGACCGGCATTCGCGGCGGCGCGCGGGTAAAGGTGCGCTACAGGGCGGACGAGGACAGCGTTATCCGGGTTTCCGTGGAAGGCGGGGACAGTGCGGAGATTTCGCTGAAGGCTTCCGCCGAATACGCCGACATGAGCGCGGCGCTGAACGTGCCGGCCGGCGCGAACCTGCAGGTCACCGGGCTCAGCGGCAGTGCGGTTATCGATTATGTCAGCCTGAGCGGCGTGCCGCAGGCCGGCGCCACAACGGCTCCCACGACACCGCCGGAGGGGGAGCCCCCCGGCGGAGGAGGGCTTTCCCCCATCCTGGTCGTGGTGATCTGCCTGGTCGTCTTCCTGGTCGGCGTTGTGGTGGTAACGGCAGTCATGCTCAAGCGGCCGGTCAAAAAGCCTTGATCGGCGTAAAGAAAGGGAGATAATGGCGGAGAGCCCTGGGAAATTTATCGGAAGGAAAGAGGTCATCATGATGAAATACGGCTTACAGATGTATACGCT
>CAJFTG010000040.1 GCA_904419875.1 Candidatus Avimonas caecicola
CTCATTGATGAACCAGGCCAGCAGCAGGGAGGCCAGATAACCCACCGGGCCGGTGATGGCCGCGATGAGGAAGGTGTTCTTCAGGGCGATCAGAAATACCTCGTCGTTGAGGAAAAGGTTGATATAGTTCTGAAAGCCGATGAATTTCGCCGGCTCCAGAATGTTGTAATAGGTGAAGCTGTACCACAGCGAGGTAACCACCGGCGCCAGGGTGAACAGGCAGAAAACCAGCGCGAAGGGCAGCAGAAACAGATACGCGTCCCAATTCAAACGGATCTGCCTGCATTTATAGGCAAGCTTGGACCGCTGCCTGCGCACCGGTTTGGGATCCTGCTTGGCCGCAACCGAATTTGCCATGCATCAACGCACCTTTCATCGCTATTTTGATTCCGGGCCTTTCTCCGCGGTCCCGCGGACGGTCAGTCCACCGGGAGGCCGAACTCCCGGCGCTTGCCGGTCAGCTCCTGATTGATGGTGTACACATAATCGAACAGGGTTTCCTTCGCGTCCTCATCGTTGATGACCACCTGCCGGAAGGCGTTGTCCAGATGGCGGCCGGTGAAATAGGCGCCGGGAACCTGCTCGACCCCGCGGCCCCACATCATCTGCTCGTTGAGCACGTTGTACAGCTCATTGCTCCACGCGATCTGCCCGAAGGCTTCCAGATTGGCGGTGGGATGGCGGGCGGAAGCGCCCAGCACGCTTTCCATCTCGTTGCCGTATTCGATCTGCGCCTCGGCGTCGGTCCACCACTTCAGGAATTCCCAGGCCGCCTCGTAATTGTCCGAGCTTTCCAGAATAAAGCAGTCGGTCCCCGCAAAGGACATGCTGCGGTCGATGGTGCCGTCCTCCTGAACGGTGCCGGGCAGCAGGGTGAAGCCCCACAGGCCGCGGATTTCGGGGGCCGAAACCGACAGGCTGTTGAAGTTGGTGAAGTCCCCGATGATGAGCGGGTATTCGCCGGTGCGGAAGCGGTCGAGGAAATTGTATTCCTGCGGCAGGTCGTAGTTCACATACAGATTGGTCCACTGCCGGAAAGCGGCCAGGCCGACCTCGGAATCCATGTCCGAGGATTTCCCGTTGTCCTTATACAGCTGGCCCCCGTTCTGGTAAAGCATCATGTAATAGCTGGTGACGCCTGCCTGCGGCGTGGTGGTGGAGGAGGCCGGGATGGCGAAGCTCATATTGTTCTTTTGCAGCACCGGGATGGCGGCGATCACATCCTCCCAGGTGTTCGGCACGCTCAGCCCGATATCGTTGAGCACGTCCTTGCGGTAGAACAGCACGTTGAAGGTCTGGGTTTCCGGCAGGGCGTACACCTTGCCGTCAAAGGTCATGGGAACCAGGCGTTCCGGCAGGAAGCGGGCGGCCACCTCCTCAAAATCGGGGAAGCGGGTCAGGTCGATGACCGCGTTGCGTATCGCGTAGTTGATGGGTTCGGTGTCCGCCATGTTGAGCGCCACGTCCGGGCCGATGCCGGCGACCGTGGCGGGCAGCAGAGCGGCGGCCGTTACCAGCTCCAGCTCCACGCCGATGTTGTGCTGCGTGGTGAAGGAGGAGTCGATGATCTTGCGCAGAGACTGCACCTGATCCCGCCCGGTGGACATCCACACCTTGATGACCTGCTGCTCGGCCCCCACTTCCTGGGAGCTGCCGATGCTGGAATAATCATCGATAAAGGAGCGGATAAACTGGTTGACGTCGTAACCGATCTGCTGGAAAAATCCGGCGTTGGTGGCCGGGAGCTCCGGGTCGGGAGACGACACCCAGGCCAGATAATCGATCTCCAGCGGCTGCTGCTGAACCGTGCTCAGCCAGGTGCCGAGGGAACCGATATTGGTCTTGAAATAGTCGAGATTCCGCGCGATATCGTCCGGCTTGGCATTCATCTTCCGCAGCTGGCGGATCATCGTGTTCAGGGAAGACACGTTCTGCCCGCTGCCGCCGGTATATTCCACGAACCAGTCCACAACAGCCTGGAGTTCGCCGGCCAGCTCGCCCATGCGCGCGATCTCGTCGGGAATCAGCTCGTCCAGATAATAGTCCCGCATGGTGTCCGGCTTGGAGCCGGTAATCATCATGATGGTGGTGTAAATGCCGTTGAGCTCGGTGAGGATGTTCTGCACCTGGTTAATCCGGGGGGCCATTTCGCCCAGCGTGACCTCCATCTTGAGCTGGTGCTCGCCGGGCGTCAGATAGATCTGAAAGGCGCCGTCCTCTCCGCCCACCTCCAGCAGCTGCCATTTGCTGTGAAAGCTGACCTCGTAGTTTTCCATCTCTTTGCAGGGGATACTGCCGTCGATATAGATTGCGCGGTTGGATTTCACGCCGCGGGTCACGTTCTGGCGGGCCTTGATGTAGAGGGTGTACAGCCCCTCCTCTTCCACGGAGAAATTCCAGATGATGAACTGCCGCGGGTTCTGCCAGCGGTAGCCGCCGATGGAATTGAGCTTCTGCAGGTTCTTCACATACGGCACGGTGGTGGGAGTGGTCCGGTCCACGATCGGATAGAGCACCGGGTCCGATTTCAGCACGGCCGACTCGCCCTGGAAAACGATGGGCTCCGCTCCCGCCGCCTGGTAGCCTTTTTCCGCGTATTCCTGCTGCAGCTCCGCATAGGTGGGCCGGGCTTCCTCATTGGCCAGGCAGAGGTTGGCGATGGTCAGCGGCTCGCTGGTCGCCTCAAAGGTGATGGTGTTCTCCCCTTCGCCGAAGTAAAAAAGCAGGGGCGTTATGTAGTACCCTTCCGAATCGCGGATGAACTCCTTGTTCTGCCACTGGCGGACCTCCACCTGGGACGGCCGGATGTCGTTCCCCTGGGTATCCGTCATGCCCAGCCCGTCCGGGTCGTCCTGATACAGGCGGCTGAACACCAGCGTCTCCGCTTCCTGATGGGGCGACTCCCCGTTGATCAGGACCTTTCTCTCCACCGAAGCGCCCCGCTGGTTCTCCGCCACAAAATCCAGCCGCAGGCCGTACAGCCCGGCGGCGGGGACCGTCACGGTAAAGGTGACCGAGCCTTCCTCCCCGGTATAGAGAGAAACGCCCTCCTTGCCCAGATAATCCTCCCGCAGGTCGGCCTCCCCCTCCTCCACGGTGAAAGCGGTAATGTCCACCGGGACGGGCTCGGCCGGCTGCGCGGCGGAGGCGTATTGCTCCAGAAACGTCTCGTAAGAGACGGCGTCCGATACCTCCATGTCCGGCTGGCTGCCTTCGCTCTCCTGCGCGGCGGCCGCCCGGCCGGCCCCGGCCGGCGCCGCACAGAGCAGCAGGGCAAGGGCCGCAAATGTCGAGACAATCTTTTTCAATGCTCCGTCACCTCTTCATAAAGTTCTGGCCGGGCGCCGGAAAACCGGAACCGCCCCGGGGCCAGCGGCGGGAGGAACGCCTGCTTCCGTTTTTCGACCCGAAGCAGGGAACAGCCGGGGCGGAAGGAAACCGCAGGCAGCAGCAAGGAACAGTCTATTCCGCGCCCGCATTCGCAGAGCGCGAATCGTTTTTCTTTGTTCATTATGCGTTTTTTTTTTTTTGTTGTCAATGGATTTTGACGATTTTCTTAAAAAAACTTTTGACAGGGATTTATCCTCCTGTTTTTTTCATCCGCTTTAGTGCAGCACTATGATAAAAAAGGCGTGATTTCCCTTGACTTTCCTGATTCTTTTCGCTAATATGAGAGCAGACCATGCTGATCAACGCGAAACATTTTTCTCTGTTTTCGTGAACCCTTCGGGTCCGGCTGCGAAAACCGGAGAAAAGCCGCGGAAATCCGCAGAAAGCAAAGCGCGTCAAACGCAGAAAGCAGAAGAAGGCAAAAAGGAAGGCAGAAGAAGGCAGAAATCTGCCAGGAATGTGAGAAACAGGAGAAAACAGGAGAAAAGAGGGATTGCCATGAAAAAACCGCTTCTGGCCGCCTATTGTACCAACCGGGGCATTCCGCAGCTGACGGAGGAGGACATCCGCCGTCTGGATGTGCTCTACATCGCTTTCGGCCGGGTGGACGGCACAAGCGTCTCGCTCCAGGAGCTGACGGAGCTGGGCCGCATGGAGGAAATCCGGCGGCTTCACCCGGAAATCCGTCTGGTTCTGACCACGGCCAGCGGCGCCGAGGGCGGCTTCCCCGCGGGCACGAAAACCGAAGCCGACGCCCGGAAGCTGGCGGCCTGTCTGGCCCAGACCGTGCGGGATTACGGCTTCGACGGGCTGGACGTGGACTGGGAGTATCCGACCACCGACGGCGACCCGTCCGAGCGGCACGCGCATACCGTGCTGCTTAAGGCGCTGCGGGAGGAGCTGGACAAGCTGGAGGGCCGCCATACCCTGTCGATCGCGGCGGGCTGCAAAACCTGGTATTTTGAAATCACCGAGCTCGCCCAGTCGGTGCAATACCTGGATTATGTCAACCTCATGACCTACGACATCAACGCCAACTGTCCGTACACCATGCACCATGCCTGCCCTTATCCGATGGCCACCGACAAAACGGCCGAGGGCAGCGCGGCCGAAAACATCGAGGTGTTCCACCGCAACGGGGTGCCGCTGGAAAAAATCCTGATTGGGGCCGCCTGGTATTCCCGCCAGTGGAAAGGGGTGCCCGATGAAAACCATGGGCTGCACGCTTACGCCGGCGAGGGCAGCGACTACGGCCCCGGCTACACCCCGCTGATGAGGGATTACGTCGGCAAAAACGGCTATGTCCGTTACTGGGACGACGCCGCCAAGGCGCCCTATTTGTTTAACGGCGAGAATTTCATCACATACGACGACGAGGAATCCCTGCGCTGGAAATGCCGCCTGGTGCGTGAGAGCGGCATCGCCGGGATCATGGTTTGGGAGTACACCTACGACGAGGAGCATACGCTGCTCCGGGTGATGGACGAGGCGCTCCGCTCCCCGCTGCCCGGGCAATAAGCATTCCGCATGCAAAAGCGGCCATCCGTCCGTGGACGGATGGCCGCTTTTGGCTTTGCATTGGTTTTTCCTTTTTGCGGTATCCTTCTGCCGCTGCCGCGGCCCGCCATGGCCCCCGGCCGGCAATCCCGGCCGCCGGAGGCAGCAAGCTTGTCCCCGGCCTGAAGGCGGCGGTTCGGCGGGTCAGGCCGACGGCCCCCAACGCCGCGCGCAGGGGCCGTGAAACGTTTTTTGCAGCTTTCGGCCCGGCCGGGGACCGGAGCGGCGGCCCCCGGCTATTTGTGGTATTTCCCGCCGGCAGAAATCTGCATGGCGCGGTAAATCTGCTCGCAGAGCATCACCCGGGCCAGCTGATGCGGGAAGGTCATCGGGGACATGGACAGCCGGAGCGTCCCCGCCCGCTTTACCTCCTCCGACAGCCCCCAGGAGCCGCCGATCACAAAAGCAGCGTCCCCCTTCCCCGCGACGGCCTGCTCCTCCAGCCAGCGGGACAGCGCGGGCGAGGACAGCTCCCGCCCCTCGATGCACAGGGGGATCAGGAGCGCCGGGCCGGCCTTTGCCAGCAGCCGCCGTCCCTCCGCCTCCACCGCCGCCCGGATCTGGGCGGGCGAGGGCCGGTCCCCCACCCTTTCCTCCTCCACCTCGACAAGGGAAAAGCGGCAGAACGCGCCGAGCCGCTTCGCATATTCGGCGCAGGCGTCGCGCCAGTAGGCTTCCTTCAGCTTGCCCACACACAGGACGGTGATCGAACGCACGGCAAGCCCTCCTTTTCCAACGATCTGCGGCGCCCCGCCTTCCCATCATACCAAAACGGGACGCAAAAGAAAAGCGGCTCCCGCCGTCCGGCGGGGCGCGGACGGACGCAGGCCCCGCCCGGGCGCCGTAAGCCGAAAAAAATAACAGCGCTGTAACTCCACTTTTCACCGATGTAACTTGTATTTTTCTCCCACTTGGTCTATACTAAAGAACAGTGGAAATCAAAACGGCAGGATTTTCCTCCGCGTCTCCCCGCGTACGGCGGAACGGACGGAAACGGAAAGGAAGAAAAAACGATGCTTCGAGTGGGGATCCTCACCAGCGGCGGCGACTGCCAGGGCCTGAACGCGGCCATCCGCGGCGTGGCGCGCGCGCTGTACGAATCGTTTGACGATATAGAGATTTACGGCATCCTCGACGGCTACCGGGGACTGATCGAAAACAAAACCCGCAAAATGAAGCCGGAGGATTTTTCCGGCATCCTCACGCTGGGCGGCACGGTGCTCGGCACCTCCCGCCAGCCGTTCAAGAAAATGCGGGTGGTCGAGGAGGACGGCGTGGACAAGGTGGCCTCCATGCTCGCCACCATCGCCAAGCGCAAGCTGGACTGCCTGGTAATCATGGGCGGCAACGGCACCCACAAAACCGCCAACCTGCTGCGGGAAAACGGGGTGAAGGTGGTTACGCTGCCCAAGACCATCGACAACGACCTGTGGGGTACCGACATGACCTTCGGCTTCCAGAGCGCCGTGGACGTGGGGGCCAACGTGATCGACTATATCCACACCACGGCCACCTCCCACGGGCGGGTGTTCATCGTGGAACTGATGGGCCACAAGGTCGGCTGGCTGACGCTGTATTCCGGGGTGGCCGCCGGCGCCGACATCATCCTGCTGCCCGAAATCCCCTACGATATCAAAAAAGTCGGCAAAGCGATCGAGCAGCGGCGCCGGCAGGGGAAGGCGTTCTCCATCCTCGCCGTGGCGGAGGGCGCGCTCTCCAGGGCGGAGGCCAGGCTCAGCAAAAAAGAGCTGGCGGCGGCCCGGGCGGCGGAGCCGTATCCCTCCATTTCCTACCGCATTGCCGAGGAGCTGGAACCGTATGTGGGGGCGGAAACCCGCGTGTGCGTGCCCGGCCACTACCAGCGGGGCGGCCCTCCCTGCCCCTACGACCGGGTGCTGTCCACCCGCCTGGGCGCGGCGGCAGCCGGCCTGATCCGGGAGGGGAAATTCGGGTATATGTGCGGGATTGTCAACGACAAAATCGTCCCCGTGCCGCTGGAGGACGTGGCGGGCAAACTGAAAAAGGTTCCCGTCGATTCCGAGGTCATCCGGGCGGCCCGGGAGATCGGCACCTCTTTCGGCGATTAAAATTTGACAGAGTTTTCCACAGGGGATTTTTTCACGAAAACCGGTCGGCGGCCGGTTTTCGTGGCGTTTGCCCAGCGGCGTATGCACAATATACAAAAACCGCTTAAAATTGTCGGTGATAATGAAAAATTTAGGCTTGGTTTTTCTGAGCGCCGGTGGTATAATAGGAATGTTAATTTTCATGGGGAGTGGGCCGATTTGGATAAAATTCTCGTAACCGGCGGCAACCGCCTCGTTGGCGAAGTGGAGATCAGCGGCGCCAAGAACGCGGTCGTTGCCATCCTTCCTGCGACGATCTTAGCCGACGGCGTTTGCCGTATTGAAAATATACCCGATATTGCCGATGTCACAACCACCCTTCGCATTCTGAATCTCCTGGGCGCGGTCATCCGTCCGGTCAGCCGCCACATTGTGGAGATCGATTCCCGCCCGATCCGCCGGCACGAGGTGCCCCATGATCTGGCGCGGCTGATGCGCGGGTCGTATTATTTTTTGGGCGCCCTGCTCGGCCGGTTTCACACCGCCCGGGTATCGATGCCGGGCGGCTGCAATTTCGGCGTCCGGCCGATCGATCAGCATTTGAAGGGATTCACGGCGCTCGGCGCGGAGGTCATGCCGATGGAAAGCGGCATGATCGAGGTGAACGCCGCCCGGCTGGTCGGCAACTCGGTGTACCTGGACATGGCTTCGGTCGGCGCGACCGCGAATATCATGCTTGCGGCCGTGAAGGCGCGGGGCACCACCATCATTGAAAATGCCGCCAAGGAGCCCCATATCGTCGATCTGGCAAACTTTTTAAATTCCATGGGCGCCGACGTGCGGGGCGCGGGCACCGACGTGATCAAGATTCACGGGGTGGACAAGCTGGCAGGCGCCACTTATACCATCATCCCCGATCAGATCGAGGCCGGCTCGTATATGGCGGCCGCGGCGGCCACCGGCGGCAACGTGCTGATCCGCGGCATTATACCGAAGCACCTGGAATCCATCTCCGCCAAGCTGGAGGAAATGGGCGTCACGGTGGAGGAATACGACGACTCCGTCCGGGTGTCCCGGACCGGTCCGCTCCTCCACTGCAACGTCAAGACGATGTATCATCCCGGCTTTCCTACCGACATGCAGCCGCAGATTTCCGTGCTGCTCTCGGTGGCGGACGGCACGAGCATTCTGACCGAAAGCATCTTCGACAACCGCTTCCGCTATGTGGACGAGCTGCGGCGGATGGGCGCGCAGGCGCAGGTGGACGGCAAGGTCGCCGTATTCCAGGGGGTGGATCATCTCACCGGCGCGCCGGTGAAGGCCACCGACCTGCGGGCCGGCATCGCCATGGTGATCGCCGGGCTGATCGCCCGCGGCACCACGGAGATCGAAGATATCCACTTCATCGAACGCGGCTATGAAAACGTGGTGGAAAAGATGCAGGCCCTCGGCGCGGACATCCGGCGGGTCACGGTGCCGGACGCCTCGCTGCGGGCGGCGCTGTAAGCGGCGGCCGCGCCTTCCGGCGCGGCTCCCCGGCCTTCGGGCCGATTTCTCCCTCCAACATAGAACGGGAAAGGCACGGGAAGAAGATGGCGCGTTTTTGCCCGCTGTTCAGCGGCAGCAGCGGAAACTGTACGTATATCGGCTCCGCTTCCGGCGGGGTGCTGGTGGATGCCGGCGTGAGCGCCCGGCGGATCGAATGCGCGCTGCGGGAACGGGAAATCGATCCGCTGTCCGTTCGCGCCGTTTTCGTCACCCACGAGCACACCGACCATATCGCCGGGCTGCGGGTGCTCGCCAAGCGGTACGGCTACAAGGTATTCGCCTCGGCCGGGACCCTGGACGCGCTGGTTGAGACGCAGGTGCTTGGCGAGGGCAGTGACTTTGAAGCGATCACCGACGACGGCGTCGAGGCAGCCGGCATGTATATCCTTCCCTTTCACACCTCCCATGACAGCCGGGAAAGCCTGGGTTTCCGCCTACATACCGCCGACGGCCGGGCGCTGGCCGTCGCCACCGATACCGGCTGCATGACCGATACCATCCGCGGCGCGCTGGTGGGATGCGACCTGGTGCTTCTGGAATCCAACCACGATGTCCGGATGCTGGAAAACGGGCCGTATCCTTATTATTTGAAGCGCCGTATCCTGGGGACGAGCGGGCATTTAAGCAACGAATGCTGCGCCGCGGAGCTTCCCTTCCTGGCGCAGAACGGCACCACCCGCTTCATTCTTGGACACCTGAGCCGGGAAAACAATTTTCCCGACCTGGCCTACAGCACCTCCCTTGCCGCGCTGCGGCAGGCGGGGCTGACGGAGGGAAAGGACTTTCTGCTGTCGGTCGCCCCCCGCAGCGCGGAGGCGCCGGTCATGGTGCTGTAAAATCCGACCGATCAAACCGGGCCGTTCCCTGGGGACGGCCCGGTTTCTCTGTCTCGGCTTATGGAATGAGCGCGGACAAAGCCCCGCCGGGCCTTCAGCGGGAGGCGAGGGTGTGGACGGTTTCCCGCACTACTGCGAGCAGGTCCTCCTCCACCGGAAGGCCGTCGCCGTCCGGAAGGTAGGGATTCCGGCGGATATCTCCGCCGAGCAGCGTTTCATACCAGGTCGCCGCGGCCGCATACCGGCCGTACGTCAGGCTCAGGTGGAAGCCGTCCCGGCACAGGGAGGGCCCGCCCCTGGCATAGCAGAACGCCGGCGTCCCCCGCAGCGCCTGGATCACGTCCCCGCTCGGGATAAGCGGGAGGGAGAGCGCCGCGGCGGCCGCGGCATACGCCTCCTTGAGCCGGATGTGCATTTCGTTTTGGTTGCTGTGATAAGCCGGGAAAGCGCCGTGGTCGCTGTCCGATTCATAGGCCCATGTCTCATGCACGAAGATCCGCGCACGGGGGGCCAGCGCCCGGACAAAACCGACAAGCTCCGCCATGTAGGGCATATAGGTTTCCGGCAGGCCGCTGAGGCCGCTGGCCTGCTGCAGCGTCACGAGATCCCAGTCCCGCTCGCACAGGGCGTCGCGCAGGGAAACCCACCGCCCGGTATCCAGGCCGTCCCGCTGGAGGCTGTAGGCGGGCCGATCGTTTTGCGCGCACTCCCAATGCGTTTCCAGCGGACAGCCGGGAATGAACAGGTTGACAACCTCGGCATCCAGCCCGCCGGCCGCCGCCATAGGCTGGAGGTCTGCCGTCGCATCCTGGGAAAAGCTGTTGCCAATGGCTAAAATGCGCATATTCTCTTCCTCCCCTGTTATTCTGCCGCCGGCCGAAGCTTTTGCGCCCATTCCTCCGGCCGGAAACCCACCAGCACGGTATCCCCGTCCACCAAGACCGGCCGCCGCACCAGCATGCCGTCTCCCGCCAGCAGGCGGAGCTGTTCCTCCTCCGTCATGCCGGGGAGCTTATCCTTGAGCTGCAGGGCCTTGTATTGGAGGCCGCTGGTATTGAAAAAACGCCGCAGGGGCAGCCCGCTGCGCCGGTGCCATTCCCGCAGCTCCCCGAACGTCGGGTTGTTTTCCCGGATGTGGCGGTCGGTATACGCAAAGCCGCGCTCGTCCAGCCACTGCTTCGCCTTCCGGCAGGTGGAGCAGGCCGGGTATTCGACAAACAGCATAATCCTCCCTCATTTCTTGTTTCTTGGCCGATTGCCGTTTCCATCCTACCACGTTTGAGGCCGAAAGGCAAGACGGGCGGCTTTCCTCCGCGCGTCAGGGAGGAAAGCCGCCCAGCTCCAGCTGATGACGGTATTTATCCAGACTGTCCGCCAGCCGGCGGAGCTGCGCGGCGCTGCGAATCGTCCCGCCGTACCGGTGCAGCTCCATCTGCCGGGAAACCGGAAGGGAAAGGAAATAACGCCGGGCGCTGCTGCTGTTGAGCAGCAGGTCCCGCAGATTTTCGTATACCATCACTTCACCCCGCCGTTAGTGTTTGCGCTCCTGCACAGGTTATTCACGCCTCCCTGCCTCAAAGCGGGGACGGGCAGGGACGGCAGGGACGGACAGGGACAGGGGGAGACAAAGGGAGACAGGCGGCTGAAATTTTCGCCGGCCAGGTTTTGACCGGCTGGGAGAGAACCGGGGGAAACAGGGGAAACAGGGGACACGGGGGAAACGAGTAACTGTGGGGACAGCGGATGCCTGCCCGACGGACGGCGTCCCCGTCTCCTCCGGCAGCGGGCCGGCACGCAGCCGTTTTTCCGGCAGGCGCCGCGCGGCCGCAAAGGCGGAAAAGGCCGCGTAAAGCCAGATCAAGCCGCGGGAATCTGCGGGGCAGAACGGCGGCGCCTTGGTAACCGGGCTCTCCGGAGCAGTTTTGCCGATCGACCCCTTCCCCAAACCCGAAAAGCAAACAAACGGGCCGCCATGCCATCGTACCCCTCCCGCAAAGAGAAAAAGCCCTCGCGGCGGCCGCAGAAAACGGACGGCATACGGGCGCGCCAGGGAGAGATGCATATGGGAACGGCACCCGAAAGGCTCGGGCAAAGCTGCGGAAAGATACGGCGGCGGGCAGCCTCCCGCCGTGCCGCCCGAGAGGCGCGGACACGCCGTAAGCTGTTCTTGTCCTTTGGCTTTATGCCTTTTGTCCCCTTTTGATGCTTCAGCGCCGTTGGCAGACCGCCCCTTTATTGTGTCAAATTATATCAATAGGAGTTTTTATTTCCTCTGCAGCGCTAAAGCTTTTTCAGCTCCCCGCCGCTGCCGGGGTTCGCAGTACAAGAACACCGCCGCCCGGGGAACGCCATGCGGCGGTTTTTCCGTATTCAGGCCGCGGCTTTCGCCGGTTATTACCGGTTATTGTCGGTTATCGCCTGTCCCCTTCTTTCCCCTCATATCTCCTGCTGTCCCCTGCTGCCCCCTGCTGCCCCCGCCGGTTTCCGCACTGCTGCCGGCTCCCACTGGCACCCGCCGCGGTCAGGCGCGATCAGGCACGTTCAGGCACAGTCAGGTACGGTCAGGCACGGGGCCAAACCCGCTTTGGGGATATCCGTCCGCCTGGGCAGCGGCTTACCCGGCTGCCGGAAGCCATGGAGGGCGCGCCAAAAGACGCGCCCTCCTGCGGTATATGCTTCCGCCGGCTTTTCCGGGGCAGGCCGGCCGTCCTACCCCTCCCCGGCTTCCGCCGCTTCTTCCGCCTTTCCGGCATCCCCGGTTTTCCCGGAAGCCGGACGCCTTTTTTCCGGGACGAACAAAATAAAAACCAGCGCGCAAACCCCCATCAGCACGGGGTAGAACAGGTAGGGGAGGATCTGAAAGGCGCTGACCGCATACCCGGCCGCCGCCGCGCCGCCCACGGCGTATAAGATCTGCGCGCCGTAAGGCAGGAGCCCCTGGGCCACCGAGGCGAAAATATCCAGCAGCGACGCCGAGCGCCGGGGATCCACGCCAAATTCCCGGCCGATATCCCTGGCAATGGGCCCGGCAAGCACAATCGCGATGGTGTTGTTGGCGGTGGCGATATCCACCCCCGCCACCAGAGCGCCGATGCCAAGCTGCGCGCCCTTTTTGGTCCGCATCCGGGAACGGACAAAGCGGATGATCGCCTCGATCCCGCCGCCCTCGTTGACCAGCGCGCCGATACAGGCCACGATCAGGGAGATGACGGTGATGTCGTACATGCCGTAAATACCGTCGTACATCACGGTAAACATCTCGGTCCATTCAAACGCGCCGGTGGCGATCCCGACGACCAGGGACAGCGCCGTGCCGGCAATCAGCACCCCAAATACGTTGAAGCCGATGAGCGCCCCCACCAGAACCACCAGATAAGGGATCACCTGAAAGATATTGTATTCCCCCGCTTCGACGGCGGACCCGCCGCCCGGGGTGACCAGCACCAGCAGGACCACAGTCAGCACCGCGGCGGGAAGGACGATCCAGAAATTCATTTTAAACTTGTCCTTCATCCCGCAGCCCTGGGTCCGCACGGCCGCAATGGTGGTGTCGGAAATCATGGACAGGTTGTCCCCGAACATGGCCCCCGATACCGCCGCGCCCAGGCACAGCGCAACGGGAAAGCCGGTCGCCTGACTGATTCCCACTGCAAAGGGGGCCAGAGCCGCGATGGTGCTGGTGGAGGAGCCCATCGACAGGGAGATGAAGCAGGCGATCAGGAACAGCCCTCCCACCGCAAATTTATCCGGCAGAAAGGTCAAAAACAAATTGACCGTGCTGTCCGCCCCGCCGGCGGCGGATACGGCGCCGGAGAAGGCGCCCGCCGCCAGGAAAATCAGGCACATGGTCAGCACGTTTTCGTCCGCCATGCCCTTGGCCATCACCCGCACCTTGCCCTGAAAATCCAGCTCCCGGTTCTGCGCCACCGCCACCAGCAGGGCGATCAGGAACATCACAATGGCCTGTACCTTATAAAAGCCCATCTCGATTTTCAGCACGTATTCAAACAGGATGCCGAACCCGAGATACAGCACCAGGAAGACCAGAATCGGCAGCAGGGCCGCCGGATTGCTTTTTTTCTGCGCCGGCTGTTCCATAGGAACACGCCTCCTCTCCTTGATTCCGTCCGGAAAACCGGTCCGGAGAACCGTTGACCGTTCTCTTTACTCCGTCATAACCGCAAACAGCGCCAAATCCCCCGCGCCGGTTATGGGCAGGGAGGCGGTCAGGGGGAACGGGAGAAACAGGGTTTCATGGGCGGGAGGAAGGCAGGGGACAGGGCGGCGGGAGCACCCATGCCGCCGGCCGATTTTCCCGCCTGCCCGCCGGCCTTGTTCTCCGCAGGATACGGCCCGGGTTTATTGCCGCCATACCGCCGCATTCCAGGCGTCCTCCCGGAGAAGGCCGGCTGAGGGACGGCCGGCAGCCTCCCGGGACAATTCCGCGCAGGCCCTCCCCCCGCCGTTCCGCCGGGGAACCGCCGAACTCGGAGAAGGCCGCCGTCCCCATCCGCCTTCCTCATTCCTCATTCCGCCTGTGCTTATTACTGTAGCATAACCGCCCGTACTTTACAAGAAAGAGAACAGAGCTCGCCCGGATTCCAGGAAGCGGGTCGGTCCCGGCTGCGTTGTCCGCCGGAGGCAATCTGCGTCCGGCCCGGCTCCGCGCCCTCCCGCGTTTCCCGCACGCATCCTGTGCGCTTTCGCACGCTTCCACACACTTCCACACACTTCCACACACTTCCACACGCTTCCCGCGCCCCGCTCTGTCGCCCGGGCCGGCCGCTTCCGAGCCGTCTTCCCTCACCTTCCCTCACCTTCCCTCACCTTCCCCAGCCTTCCCCCATCCCCTTATTTCCTTATCCTTTTATCCCCTTCCCCCCTTATCCTCCCCTTTCCCCTTCCTTAAGGAGAAAAGGGGGGAAGGGCGGGACTGAAGGGAAAGAGGGAAAGAGGGAAGGAAGGAGAGCCCCCTCCCTTTTCTCCCTTCCTACGGTCCCGCCGGTCACTGCACGCACCCCGCACTCCCCTGCCGCATATACTGAAAACAGCGGTCGCCGCATCCGCGCAAAAAGGCCCTGCTTCCGGCGATACAGGCGACCCGGCCCGCCGGCCTCCGGCGGCAGGGAACGGCGGCAGGAGGCCGGCAGCGCCGGCAGGCAAATTCTGCTTGCACTTTTCCCGGAAATTCGATAAAATGATGGGGTTACCGGTCACTGGCCGGTGAACACAAAAGGGAGGGTTTTCCTTGATCTGCGATACCATCCTTGACGCCATCGGCGGCACGCCCCTGATCCGGCTGCACACCATGACCGGGCCGGAGGATGCGGAAATTCTGGTGAAATACGAAGGAAACAACGTGGGCGGCTCCATCAAAACCCGCACCGCGTTCAATATGATCGACCGGGCGGCCCAAAAGGGGCTGATCGGCCCGGACACCATCCTGGTGGAGCCAACCAGCGGCAACCAGGGGATCGGCCTTGCGCTCGTGGGCGCGGTGCGGGGATACCGCGTGAAGATCATCATGCCCGATTCGGTCAGCGTGGAACGGCGCCTGCTGGTCTCCCACTACGGGGCGGAGGTCGTCCTGGTGCACGACGACGGGGACATCGGCGCCTGTATCGAGGAATGCATGAACACGGCGCTGCGCATGGCGGCAGAGGATTCGCGGGTCTTCATCCCCCAGCAGTTTGCCAACCCGGATAATCCGGCGGTTCACCGGGAACACACCGCGCTGGAAATTCTGGAGCAGGCGGACGGCCCCATCCACGGCTTCTGCTCCGGGGTGGGCACCGGCGGCACGATCACCGGCATTGGCGAGGTGCTCAGGGAGAAAAACCCGGACATCGTCATCTGGGCGGTGGAGCCGGAGAATGCGGCCATCCTCTCGGGCGGCAGCATCGGCACCCACCTGCAGATGGGGATCGGAGACGGCCTGATCCCCGAAAACCTCAACACCGCCATCTACAGCGACATCTGCGTGGTCACCGACAGGGAAGCGCTGGACACGGCCAAGGCCCTCGCCGCGAAGGAGGGCATTCTGTGCGGGATTTCCAGCGGCTCCAACGTGGCGGCGGCGGTCAAGCTGGCCAAAAAGCTCGGCCGCGGAAAGCGGGTGGTCACCGTCCTGCCGGATACGGGGGAGCGGTACTTCAGCACCCCTCTATTTACCGAATAAACGCAGCGTACACCGCGCGGCGGGGCGACGCCCCGCCGCGCGGTCTTTCTGTCCGCTTTTCCGCCGGACCCCGCGTCCGCTTTTCCGCCGGACCCCGTTCCGGCGGGAGCCGAGGGAGCCGAGGGAGTCGGCCGGAAACGCTTCTGCGGCAGGCCGCCCGGAGGAAAGCGCTTTTATAAAGCCGATGGGCAGACGGCGGCGCCGTCTCTCCATTGGCGGACTGCGGCAGCGGAGGCAGCCATATCTCTCCTTCCGGCGGGTTAAGCCGGCGGCCGGCCCTTCTGAGGCCCTCATGGAAGGCCGTGAGCTGCCCCTGTTTTCCGGCCGGCGCCTGCATCAGTCCCTGTTCGGCAGCCCGGCCCCCGGTTCCCGTTTCCGTATTCTTCCCGCGCAAAGGGATAAGCCCCGGCTGATGCCGGGGTTTTTCACATCGCGGGAGGGAGAAGCGGCGGAACCGCCGGGGAAGCCGGAAGGCACTGAAAAAACGACCGCAGGCGGCAGGGCGGACGACGCTCCCCTGCGCCGCCCCGTTCCTTCCGACAAGTACCGCCTTCGCGGGCCTTCGCGGACTTTCGCGGGCCTTACGGGCATCCCCGTCCATTCTCCCTTGAGGCGCGGGCATCCCCGCGCCGCCGGACGCAGCGCCAAATCGTCGGGACGCGCCGCAAAGGCGGTTGAAAAAGGGGACATGCCGCAGACGGCGCCCGCGGCATGTCCCCTTTTTATTTTCCGGTTTCCCCTCGGCGGGAAAAGGCGCGGCAGCCTACCGGCCGCCGGCACGCACCACCTCGTGCATCGCTTCCCATTCCCGCTCCATATCCGCCACCAGCTTGAACTGGGTGCGGCAGCGGTCCAGATTCTGGCCGGGGCGGTGAATCTTGAAATAGGTGTCCCCCTGCAGGTAATCGGTCAGGAAGCGGATGCCGCACTCCAGGGTCATGAGCTTCGCCCCCCAGGGGAGGTTTTCCTTTTCCGCGGCGGTCAGCGCCTCCCCGGCGGCCTCCAGATACCCGCGGGTATACGCGGCGTACAGCGGCAGGTCGAAATGCACCTTGGAAAGGTCCGGCTCGTCCTCCGCGGCGGTGGTCGCCCCAAAGCGTATGGAATCGCCGTAATCGTTGAGCGCCAGGCCGGGCATGATGGTGTCCAGATCGATCACGCACAGCCCTTCGCCGGTCTGTTTGTCCAGAATGATGTTGTTCAGCTTGGTGTCGTTGTGGGTCACCCGCAGCGGCAGCCTTCCGGTTTCAAGCTGGTCCATCAGCACCGCGCAGTCGGCCGCGCGGTCCAGCACAAACCGGATTTCCTCCGGCACCTCCTTGGCCCGGCCGAGAACGTCCGCCTCCAGCGCCGCACGGAATTTGGCCAGGCGGTCGCGGGTGTCATGGAATTTCTCAATCGTCTCGTAAAGGGTGTCGGCCGGATAATCCTCCAGCAGGCGGAGGAAGCGGCCGAAGCTGCGTCCCGCTGCGGCAAACTGCCCGGGGGTTTCCGCCTTCTGCAGGCAGACGCCCCCTTCGATAAAGGGATAGCAGCGCCACGCGCCGCCCGCGGCGTCGGTATAAAACAGCCGGCCGCCGCGGGTCGGGACGACGGTCAGGGTTTCCCGCTCCGGGTCGCCGCCCGCGGCGGCGATCTTATTCCGCAGGAAGTCGGTGACCCCCCGGATGTTCTCCATCAGGCGCTCGGGGTCCGTGAACACCCCGGTGTTGATCCGCTGCAGGATGAACCGCCGCGCCTCCCCGTCCGGGCGCTGTACGTAGACGGCGAAGGTATCGTTGATATGGCCCTCCCCATACCGGAGGGCGCCGGCCACCTCCCCGCCGAAATCGAACGCGGCGAGGACATCTTCCGTGGGACGAAGGATATTGCTTGCCATCATGCATTCCGCCTTTCCGGATTATTTCCACAGGGGTTCGGGATACAGGCCGGCGCGGTGTTTTTCCGCAATCGCTGCCATCACCGCGGGCTTATCCTCTTTATAGGTGACGCCGCACCACTTGTCCGGGCTGGTAAGCACCCGGACCCTGGCCTTTCCTTCCTGCAGCGCGGCGTTCACCACGGTGGGGAGCTGATATTCGGCCTTCAGGGGGTCGGACGACAGCGCCTGATCCAGAAAAGCGGGGAAGCGGGCGCCGATCTCCCGGAGCAGGCCGGGGGTGAAGCCCCACAGATTCATGGAAACCACGGCGTCGGGATCCACGTCGGTCCAGGTTTTGCCGCCGTCCTCGGTAAAGCGGGCGCCGTCCGCCGTCTTCTCGATGTGGGTATGCTCCACCACCTCGCTGAGCAGGCCGTCTCCGTCCACCGTGCAGACGCCGCGGGCGACATGCCCGTATTCCGTCAGGGTATTCTTCAGGCGGTACCCCACCATGCAGCAGGGGAGAACCTCCCCCTCCTCCGGCAGGCCGCTCAGGTAATCGTAAATCAGCCGGAAAGCGTGCGGGCCGTAATAGTCGTCCGCGTTGATGACCGCAAAAGGCGCGTCCACCTGGTCCCGGATGCTGTAGACCGCCTGCGCGGTCCCCCACGGCTTGGTCCGGCCCTCCGGGATTGCATATCCCCCGGGCAGGTCATCCAACCGCTGGAAAGCGTAGGACACCGCCGCCCGCCGTTCCATCCGGCGGCCGATCACCTCGTAAAAATCTTCCTCGATCTCCTTTTTGATGATAAACACGATCCGCTCAAAACCGGCGCGCAGCGCGTCGTAAATCGAGTAGTCCACGATTACCTCTCCGTGCCTGCCCACCGGATCGATCTGCTTGAGCCCGCCATAGCGCGAGCCCATACCCGCCGCCATGACGACCAGTACCGGCTTTTTCATGCCGCTTTCATCCTTTCTGTCCCGGCGGAGCGCGGCTCCGCCGTCTGTCCCGTTCTGGCAGGGCCGCCGGACGGCCCGCTTTATTTTGATTTTACCACAGGGCGGCCCGCCTTTCGATAGCCGAACCGCCCAACGATTTGTCGAATCGGTGCAAAAGGCGGAAGACAGGCGCCAAAAAGCCCGCCGGCGGGGACGCGCGGCGGGCGGTATTCAGGTTTGGGAAAACCAGCGGATTTCGCCGGCCTTCAGCTCGAGCGGAAAGGAGCTGCCGTCCCCGCGGTAAACCACGGTGCTCTGCGGCTCATAGGTGTTGTTGACCACGCAGTACCTGCCGTTTTCCCCATAGGCGTGCACCTCCGTGCGGCTGTTCTCGCTGAACCAGCGGCGCAGCTCCCCTTCCCCGTGCGAGGCCCAGAGGATGGCGCGATAGAGAAGCCGGGAATTTTCCAGGCTGTAGGGCAGGCCGCTGATATATACGGCGCGTCCCCTGCCGAATTCGTTGACGGCCAGCTGTACGCCCCGGCGGACCTGGCGGAGTACCGCGGCCTGCGGCAGGGCGTAGACGTTCTTTTTTCCCTCCCCGAAATCGATCGCCTCTCCGCAGTCTGCGGTGATGAAATGCTCGTGCTCTTCCCAGTTGTATTTATCCAGGGAAAGGGTGAAGCCCGTTTCCTCCTCCACGCCGAGCACCCCGGCGAGCTGGAAGAAGCGGCCCTCGTGCTGGCAGGCAGTGGGTTCCCCCACGCCGAGAAAGCCGCCGCCGCGGTAGACATACCGGCGCAGGGCGGAAACGACCGCCTCGTCCGTCCAGTTTTCGCCGCCCGAATAGGCGGTGTATGCGTCGCCCACGTTAAGCACCGCGTCGACCTCATCCAGCGCCGACGGGTCGGCGCGGAGGTCGTCGAAGGATAAGAACCGCACGTCGAACGGGGCGCCGCTGAGCGCCTCGATCACCCCGGCATAGGAATAATTCTGCTTGTGATAAATAGCGTGATGCACCATGTGGTTGCCCCACGCGCGCATTTTGCCCCAGCAGTTGAGCACCGCCACCTTTTTGACGCAGTAGGGCGCCAGGCCCCGGATGTTTTCATACAGCTCGCGGAATTCGCCGCACACGCTCTCCACATACGCCACAAAATCCGGGAATTTCAGCGCCAGCTTCAAATATCCGCCGTAACCGATCCGATCTACCGGCTTGCGCAGGATGGCGCGGCGGGCGGTCATCCAGTGGATTCTGGCCTCCCGCACCGGATCGCCCCCTTCATGGAAGGTGTCCGGAAAAAAGTAGGGCAGCAGGCGTCCCTCGGTGTATTTCACGCCGGGGATATCGCTGAGCAGGCGCAGCGTCGCGCCGCTGCCCACGCTGCCGACCACCGCGTCCAGCCCGATGGAAGGGAATTCTTCCATAAACGGCTCGGTGCCGATCCAGTGGTCGCCCAGGAACATCATGGCCTCCTTCCCCATCGCGTGGGTGATGTCCACCATCTCCCTGGCGAGCTTCGCCACCTCCCGGCGCTGGAAGGCCAGAAAATCCAGGAACTCCCGGCGCGGGACCCGGTAGGTGTTGTTCATATATCCCTGGTCAATGATATATTCCGGCCGGAAGGGATAACCGGCCTCTTTTTCAAACTGCTCCAGGATATACGGGCTGACGCTGGCGGAATACCCGTACCAGTCCACGTATTTTTCCCGCGCCTGCTCGTCGAACACCAGGGTGAACTGATGAAAAAAGGTGGTGAACCGCACGACGTCGACATACGGGTGTTCCTCCAGGAAACGGCGGAGCCTGCGCATGGTGAAGGCGCGGGTTTTGGGCTGCCGGACATCAAAGGTGAGCTGATGCTCCACCCCTTTCCAGTCATTGGTGACCGCGTTGTACATATGCACCGGGTCCCACAGGATATACGCCAGAAAGCTGACCGTATACTCATGGTAGGCCTCCGCCCGGATGGTGACGCAGCCGGTCTCCGGGCTGTAGTCCCACCGCTGTGCCGGAACCACTTCCCCGGTCGTGCGGTCGATAACCTCCCACCAGCGGCTCAGATCGTCCCGGTCGTTGACGGCGAGCATGTCCGGGTGCAGCCCCTCCAGCAGGCGGATGGACAGGGTGTCGGATACGGCCGTCCGGTGCGGGGTCATCAGGTACATCTGCTGGATCTCGTCGGGGTTGGCCCTTGCCCAGGCATTGTCCTTGCGGGTGGTGTAGTAGGTGGCATAAATCCTGGCGTCCACCTCCCTGAGCGCGGCGGGAAAGTCGGTGCCGTCGCAGTCCCGCACGGCGTCGGCCCCCCACCGCCGCATCAATTCCAGCGTTTCGGGGACCACGTCCACATCGGTGGGGATGGTCACCCTCCCGGTTCCGAACGTTTCCTTTTTCACAGCGGTTTCCTCTCCTCCTCTTCCCGGCGCTGCGCACGCTCCCCGGCCCTGAGCCGCCGTTTTTGCAGCCGGTCGGCCCGGGTGCAGCGGCGGTTATACCCGTACAGAAGGCCCAGCAGCCCCGCCAGCCCGAGCAGCATCAGGCCCAGCCAGGCCGGGCCTTCGTGCGCCTGGCCGATGAGGACCAGGGCGACGCACCCCATAAACAGCGCCGACACAGCGACGGTTTTCAGCCATTTCATCCGCAGCCTCTCCTTTCCCGCTCAGCCCTTGATGCCGCCGACCGTCATCCCCTGCGTCAGCTTTTTCTGCACCAGGATGTACAGGATCAGTGTCGGCAGCATAACGATCACCAGCCCGGCGTACATCTGCCCATACTCTGCCGCGGCGTTCTGCGCCTTCATCAGATTCATCAGGCCCACCGGCAGGGTTTTGACCGCATCGTCCGTCAGCAGGGTCATCGAGATGATATACTCGTTCCAGAAAGCCAGGAAATTGAACAGGATGACCGTGATGATACTCGGCTTCGCCATCGGCAGGATCACCTGCGCCATGGTGCGGAAATAGCCGCTCCCGTCCACATAGGCGGCCTCTTCGAAATCCCGGGGGAGGGTGGCAAAGTAGCCGGAGAGCAGGTAGATGGTGAAGGGCAGCGCCGTGGCGGCGTAAATCAGCGCCACGACAAAACGGTTGTTGGTAAAAACGGCATCGCCTACCAGCTCGTTGCCGCCCACCAGCATCAGAAAAATAGGGACCACGATATAATTCACATTGATAAACAACCCTGCCATGAACGCCACGTTCAGAACCCGCCGCCCGCGGAAGCGGTACCGCGCCAGCACATAGGCGGCGGGGAGCGCCACCGCCAGAAGAAGCGCCAGGCCCAAGGCGGTCACGATCACCGAATTGAGGAAATAAGCCCCCATGTTCGCCTTTTCAAAGGCGTCGATGAAATTCTGGAAGTAAAAGCCCTCGGGCAGTGCCCAGGGATTGCCGTAAAACTCGGAATTCTTCTTGACGGACGCCAGGAACGCCCAGCCCACCGGCACGAGGATGGTCACGGCGAAGGCGAGCAGCGCCACGGCGATCAAAACCCGGAACAGGGTTTGCGCGCCGGCCGGCTTCCTTTTTTTCATTTTCCGCCCGCCCCCTTAATATTCCAGCGGTTCCCGCCTGGTGACCGCGTTCACAACCGCCGACAGCGCGAAGGAAAAAACGAACACCACCACCCCGATGGCCATGCCGTAGCCGTAGGAGGAATTGGTGTACGCCTGCTGGTACATATAGCTTAAGAACACCTCGCTGGCGCCGTCCGGTCCGCCGTTGGTCATCGCCCGCACAAACAGAAAGCTCAGATTGATCGAGCTGATGATAAAAAAGGTGAGGGTGGTGCGGATATTGGTCCAGATCAGCGGGATGGTGATGTGGATAAACTGGTGAACGCGGCCGGATCCTTCCAGCGCGGCGCTTTCATACAGGCTTTCCGGCACGGCCGCCATGCCGGCCATATACATCACCATATAATAGCCGATCGCCTGCCACACCATCGCGCCGGCGATGCTGTACACCACCGTCCGCCGGTCGCCCAGCCACAGAACCGGATCCTCCTTCAAGCTGTCGAACAGCCCGAGAATACTGTTGAGCAGTCCCTGATTCGGGTCGTATATCGCATTGAAGATCGCGGCGATCACCACCACGGAAAGGATATTCGGGATATAAAAGATCACCCGGAAGAAGGTCTGCCCCCGAATCTTCTCCCTGGTCAGGATTCCCGCGAACACCAGGGCAAACGCGAGCGTGACAATGGTGACCAGTACAATCAGCAGAACCGTGTTCTGGAAGGATTTCAGAAATCTGGCGTCGGTAAGCAGCTTCTGGAAATTTTGCAGGCCGACAAAGGTTTTCCCTTCGGCGGAATACCCTCCCCACTTGAACAGGGAATACCAAAACACCTGCACGGTGGGGACGATCATGAAAAGCAGGAAAAGGAGAACGGCCGGCGCTACGCAGAAAAAGGCGAACCGTCCCCTTCCCTTTTGTTTGTCCAATCGGATACGCTCCTTTCCATTGCGGGCGGCCTTCCGTCACACCGGCGGCGGTTCCGGCGCCCGGCCCTGGTAACGGAATCGCCGTGAACGACGCCGCGTCCTTTTGGAGAAAGCCGGCTTCCGCACCGCCGCCTCAGGGCGTCGTTCGCCGGGCGAACCCTCCTCATTTCAGCGCGGCGCGGAGAGCGTCGTTCGCCGGGCGAACCCTCCTTCATTTCAGCGCGGCGCGGAGGGCGTCGTTCGCCGGGCGAACCCTCCTCATTTCAGCGCGGCGCGGAGGGCGTCGTTCGCCGGGCGAACCCTCCTCATTTCAGCGCGGCACGGAGAGCGTCGTTCGCCGGGCGAATCCTCCTCATTTCAGCGCGGCACGGAGGGCGTCGTTCGCCTTATTGACCGCTTCCTTCCACTGCTCCACCGTCTTCTGGCCGCTGACAATGCTGTCCACGGTGCCGAACAGCGCATCCTTCATGCTGACGCCCTCCACCGGATCGGTAGTGGCAAAGGCCCCCATCGCGGCCTTGGCGCCGGTATCGTAGATGCTGTAAAACAGCTTGTTGTCCCCTTCCAGCATTTCACTCACGCCCTCGATCGGCTGGATGGCGCCGGATTCCGCGAAGATTTCCGCCGCCTCGTCGGAATACAGGAAGGCGATGAACTTGTCCGCCAATTCCGGATTCGCAGCCTTTTTCGGACTCCAGACCTGTTCGAAAAAGGTGTAGGAATAGCGGTCGCCGCCCTCGGTGACGGCCGGAAGGGCGGTAAAGCCCCACTGGAAGCCGTCGGCGCGGGGCACGTCCTTCATTTCACCCACGATCCAGGTGCCGTTCGGAATGAAAAGCGCCTTGTTGTCCAGCACCAGCTGCTGGTTTTTCAAATAGTTGGCGTCGTTGGCGTTGGCCACGGTGGTCTTTTCGGTATAGGTCGCCAGTTTGGCCACAATGCGGAATGCCTCGTTCGCCTCGTCGGTATCCCAGATGCCCTCTTCATACTGCATAGCGCGGTTAAAAAAGTCGGGGCCGCCGGTTTCATTGAGCAGCGCGTAAAAGAATGCGTCAAAATAACCGGTAGTCGGGTAGGTGAACAGCGCGATCCCCTCCGCCTTGGCCTTTTCGCCCAGCGCCCACATCCCATCCCAGGTTTCGGGAACCTCCCAGCCCTTCTCTTCGAACAGCCCGGCATTGTAGAACAGACCGCAGGGGCCGTAAAACATCGGGGCCAGGTAGGTTTTGCCGTCCGAATAGGGATTGGTGACCAGGGTGTCCAGGAAACCGGGAACAATCTTCTCCCTCACCGTCACATCCTCGCCCGGAACGGTCATATCCAGCACGCCGCTCAAATCGCGCAGCGCGTTGTCCTTGGTCAAGGTTTCGGTCAGCGCCGCCGTGCGGCCGACCGCCAGATGGACAACGTCGGGATAATCCCCCGCCTTCATCTCCGGGCTGATTACATCCTCCAGATTTTTGTCCACAGTGAGCTCGACGGTCACGCCGTCGTTCGCCTTTTCGAAGGCGGCGGCCACCTTCTCCCACATGGCGCGGCCGTAAGCGCTTTCCAGCGCGGCGACCTTCAGCGTCTGCGTCCCGCCGCTTTCGCCGGCCTCCCTGGTGCAGCCGGACAGAATGCCCGCCGCCAGCAGCGCCGCAAGCGCCAGGGCGCCCCATCGTTTGCTTATGCTGTTTTTCAATTTCGGTTCCTCCTTAAGAACAGGCGATTGCCTTTCCTGCTTGAAAAGCATGGGAATAGTATGCGCTGTTTTGCCCTTCTTACGCCTGCAAAAGCGCGATTTTTCATTCCGCAGGGCTGCGCGCCGCATTTTGCACGCGCCGGCTTGCGGGCCCGCCGGCAAGGCCGGAGGCTTGAACAGGCCCGTTCAGAACCGCAGGCGGCCGGATAAACAAATGGACAAATGAACGAATGGACGAATGGACGAACGGGCAGATAAAGCCTCCCCGTGTTCCGGCGGAATACGGGGCCGGCCCGCGAGGAAAGCCGAAAATACCGGAAATTTCGCATCCTCCCGCGCTTCGTTTGCCGATCCTTTCCCGCACCCGGCGGAAGCGCGAGGGGGCCGTCCTCGCCTTGCCGCCCCTTGATAAAGGGGAACGCAGGCTTTTGCCGCCTCTCTTTTTATATGGATACATGGGAGGTAATATGCGATATTTAGTTAGATAGAACGGATTTCTTCCTGCGCGGGTAAAAAGGATTTTTCGCCACGATGAATACCGGCACGGCATATATCAGTTTTTAAAAAGCATCGGGAAGCCGAAAACCTGCTTTGCTGTAAGTATCTTTAAGCATCTTCGTATCTTTTGACTGTTCTTATGCAAAATTTGACTTGATTGCCCCGGTGGGAACCTGTTACCCTATGCATAAGGATGGTTGTAGCCTGGAGTAGCATTGTGGTGGGCTGCAAAAATAAAAGGAGGAGATTTTCATGGAACTGCTGTGTTATACTAGAAAGCCGCTGGAAGACATTCTGTATGCAAACCGGCTGGCCTTCAGCATGCATCTGGCCCTTCGGGATCAGAAAAAGGGCCGGTTCGTGCCCTTGCACCATAACGAAGGAATTGTATATGCAGAGGCGGTATCCCGAGAGGATGGGACGCTCTGCGCCAAGAGTCTAAGGTCCCCTTGGCTGTTTGAGACGGGAAATGGATGGGGCGTGGTCGCTGTCCGTACAGAAGCGGAAGGGGAAGACGACCCCGAAAGTGAGGGCTGCATCCTGCTTTTTGATACAGAGGATCTGGTGCATTATACAGAAAAAGGCTTGTTTCGCCTGCAGGAAAAGGGATATATCCAGCAGGTGAGGTGCGTATATGAAAAGGAGAAAAACGTGTATCTTCTCTGCTGGCAGCGAGAGGACGGTTCCTGGATGAAAGGGGAGGCGCACCTCTTCGAGGAAACGGGGCTTGCCACAGGCGCGGCGACGGCAATGGATGGCTCTTGTGTAGAAGGGGATGTCCCTTCTTCCGATGAAACAATGGAGATAGAAGGCGCTGTGCCGGGGAATGCAGTGGAAATTCCCGAAGAAGCCGGAAAGTATCTGAAAAACAAGCTGACAGCACCGGTCTGCGTAGGGATGCGGCTTTCCAGCCAGGGGCCTTTCGCTTCCGAAGAGGAGCTCAGGCAGGTTCGTGCTATCGCTTCTTACAGCGACGGTAGCGAGGTCGTACGAAATGTCGACTGGGAGTTTCCCGCCGGGGCGGATGGCCTGGTGCGGGGCCGCGTCCATCAGGCGCACTTTGATTTTCCCTTTGCGGAATACAGGGCGGATCCCTGCTGCATGTATCGGGATGGAAAATACTACTTCATCGCTACCAACGATGCGGATCACAACCACACTCTCTATATGCGGTGTTCGCCTACTTTAGAGGGAATTGTAACAGCCGAAGAAAAACTCTTTTTGGATTCGGAGACCTATCCCGATGTGAAGGGACTTCTTTGGGCGCCGGAATTCCACACGATCAACGGGAAGCTGTATATGTTTCACGCAGCCACCCCCAGTGAATTTTACTGGCAGGTTTCCCGGGTGAGAGAACTCAAAGAGGGCGGGGACCCCATGTGCAAAGAGGATTGGTCGGAGCCCCGGCCGGTGCTCAAAAAGGACGGTTCCCGCCTGACAGAGGGAGGAAAGGTTATTTCGCTGGATATGACAGTGATCCCTTATGAAGGGAAATATTATGTTATGTGG
>CAJFTG010000041.1:0-2878 GCA_904419875.1 Candidatus Avimonas caecicola
CCCCCTCCCTGCGGATTTCTCGAAAATCGAATGCAAGGCGGTGGCCGGCGGAGAAGTATTCCTTTTCGCCGATGATTACGGAGGGTATTACCCCGCACTCCGACAGTGCTCGGGCACATTCCGCATATGATACCGTATCGACCCAGCGATTCCCGTAGCGAAACGCCGCAAAAGATGTTTTCGCAATCGGAAAAGCCGCGCTCCTTTGCGAAGTTTTACCCGCCAAAAAGGCGTACAGGTACTCTCTTGCGTCCATTTCACACTCCTAAACTTTCGAATACGTCCTGTAAGGTTATCCTGCCCAAACAGACGCATTCGTCGCAAGCCCCGTAATAAATGTTGAGCACATCGCCCGGACGGTACAGCCCGCAGGAAAAGATGTACCAGAGCAGGCAGGCATAGGCTAACCAGAATACCATCACCTGCACAATCCGGCGGTTTATGCGGAACATACAAATTGCCCAAAGCAATATGCTGACTACAGCCAAGGTGGGCAGTACAAGAGCAAAACGAATTTCCGGCATATTGTTTTCTTCCTTTTAGACGTGTTTTAACCGAGTAAAGAATAATTCCCCAGTTTATTCAGCCTCATAAAGCAGCCAAATATAATCGGTAAATGCATTGATAATTATTGTGAGACGAAGTATATCCCCAGTCGCCATACGGTTGGTTGTTCCAGGAAAGGGTACCCTCGTTCCACGACTTATTGGTAACGATCATGCAAACACCGTCGGCCCCGCTGGTTTGCCCCGAACGGAAGGTGAATTTCAGCCTGGCATCGGTAATATTCACATTATTGGGAAGGACAGGCAGTGATAACCGGAATATCCGCAATTTGAAGATCAGACGTAGTATTGGAAGAATTTACGCTTCGGGTTTGGATGCCGCTATTGTGTACATCAAGCAAAGAGCGGATATTGTCAGGGACAGCAGACAAATCAATAAGGCCGGAATCCTCTGTTAGATTTTCCGCCTCAACAGGATACCCAGAAGCGGTGCAGGCCAATAGTGCGAAAACGGTAAGCAGGCTGATCCAGCGCCGGAGTTTACGATATCGTCCTTTCATTTTACACTCCTCTTCTTTCTCTTGTCCGTTCGTTTATTGGGCAGTTGGTTTTGAGAATACCAGGACTGCCAGGATAAACAGGAAGAACCGGAAAAAGCAGGGGCTAGCCGGACGATTACCACTCCATGGAAATCACCTTCAATTTCCTTAATTATGATTTAACATTATCAAAAATAATTGAATATGTCAACATTAAATTTAAAATTTTGTATAATTATTGTGAATAATAATCCTATTCTCTTTGGTCTCCCGAGTTTATGATCTTCTGGCTCCACCGCTTCCGCAAGCTGGATGTACGACAGAAGTCCCACCGTAAGATGCTGATTGACACTTTTATCAACGCTATTTTCCTGTACGATGACAAGATGGTGATACACTTCAACTACAAGGACGGGACGGACACCATCACCTTTGATGACCTGAAAGCGGCGCTGGATAAGGAAAAAACAGGTTCGGATTTGGATTGCTTAACGGCACCATGAAGGGTTGACCAAAAAGATGTCACCCCTTTTTTCTTAGTGTTCATGCGGGTTTGCGGGCTTTTTGGAGCGAAAACCGGGAAACGGTATGTCCTGTCTCGTTCTGGGGCAGTACCGGGAGGGGCGACTGGTCTGCAAGGATGTGTAGCCCTGGGCGTCGGTGGCGAAGCATTTGCGGCTGTAAGGAAGCAGCCGCCGGCTGTGCGCCCGGCGGTGGAAGCGCCGGAGGGGCATGGGAACGAAAATAACCGCTGGATAGAACGCGGCCTCTGGCCTGCATGGCGCCGTTCCTATACAGGACGGAAAACGGCGGCCTGCGCCGGCCGGCATTCAAGGGGCTGCGGGATGCCATAAGGCCGGAGGCCATGTCGGCTCTGTCGCGCCTTAAGACCGGCGGGTTCCTTTCAAAAACGCCTGTGGATGAATCACGTGGTCGTTCACCGGATCGAGAGCGGACAGCGCCGGATCACACAGCATAATTCCCCGCCGAATGGCAAAATGGCCGAACCGGCTGCGCAGGGAATCCATCGTCCGCTCCAGCTGCTCCTGCTTTTGCCTTTTGGCGGCTTCTTCAAACAGGGACAGCTGCTGTACCCCCTGTATCGAGAGATGGCAGGCACGGACCCCCAGGCTTCGCACCGGGCATTCCGGTTTGTTTTCCCTGTATAAGGCAAACGCCCGGTCAAAAAGATCTTTTGCCGTACAGGTGGGATAGGAAAGCCTGCCCTGCCTTTCGTAAGAACGCAGCCGGTTGTCCCGGATGTGGATCTGGACGGTTCGGCAGAGAAAATCGCCGGCGCGCATACGTTGTGCCACGCCTTCCGCAAGGACGTACAGCGTGATTTTCACGTCTTCCTCCGTAATCAGGTCCCGCGGAGCCGTGGTGCTGTTGCCGACGCTTTTTACAATCCCGGTGGAACCGCAGCCGCTGACCTCCGACGTGTCCTGCCCGTTGGCGAACAGCCAGAGCATCACGCCGTTTTTACCCAGCAGGCGCTGAAGAAAGGCGGGGCGGGCTTGCGCCAGGTCGCCGATGGTTCGAATACCGTAACGGACCAGCTTGCCTTCGGTTGCTTTTCCCACATAAAGCAGGTCGGCAACCGGAAGCGGCCATACCTTGAGCCGGAAGCTTTCCGGCTCAATTACGGTGGTTGCATCCGGCTTTTTCATGTCCGAACCGAGCTTTGCAAAAATTTTGTTGTAGGAAACCCCGACGCTGGCCGTAACGCCCAATTCCAGCTTGATGCGCCTGCGCAGCTGGTCGGCGATGGCTTTCCCGTTCCCAAACAGCCGGGTGCTGCCGGTGACGTCCAGCCAGCATTCATCCAGGCCG
>CAJFTG010000041.1:2894-29377 GCA_904419875.1 Candidatus Avimonas caecicola
CCGTATATTCGGAATAGATGTCCCTGGCGATTTGGGAATAGCGCATATACAGGTCGTAGTGGGGCGGCGTGAACACGATGTCCCTGCACTTCTGCCGGGCCATCCAAAGCGGATCGCCTGTCTGTACGCCAAAGGTCTTGGCTTCATCATTCTTTGCCAGGACGATGCCGTGCCGCTGTTCCAGATCGCCTGCCACCGCCACCGGCTTCCCGCGCAGCTCTTTGTTGTACAGGCATTCCACACTGGCATAAAAGTTATTCAGGTCACTGTGAAGGATAATACGGGGGCGCAAAAGAATCACCTCTAGAACATATGTTCAATTTCAGTATACTCTATTTGCGCCGCCGCTGCATTGGTAATGTGTGGTATCTATGCGGGCCGCCGTTCCAGCGCGGGCTGCCGTCCCTGCAGTAGGGCCGCCGTCTTTTCCGGATTTTTAATCCATTCCTCGATCTGGTCTGTCCGAAGGACGACGGGCATACGAGGATGAATGTCCCGAACGGACGCATTCCCTTCGGTTGTCAGAATGACAAATCGTTTCTCGCCTTTGTATTCCGTATAGATTCCGGCCATATACAGGGCGCGGCTGTTGGGAAGCAGAAATCGGTACTTCTGACGGCTTGCATCCCGGCTCCATTCATAAAACCCTGTACTGGGGACGACACAGCGGCGGGAGAGCAGGCTTTCCCGGAACCGGATTTTTTCAAAAGCGGTTTCCGCCCGGGCGTTGATTAAGACGCCGCCTTTTTGGCCGAAGGGAGGGAATCCCCAGATGGCCGCATCCGCATGGATTTCCTGCCCCTCCTGTCGGAGAATCGGCGCGGTATTTGTTGGGAAGATTTCCCCGGTCTTCATCGCGGGGTGGCGGGAGCCAACCTCCTGAACGATCTGCAGGATTTCGCGGCTGTTTTCATCGGTAAACAGGCTGTATCGTCCACACATGGCTACCTCTCCTTTCCTTCTACAAACCAACGCGGTTCCTCATAAAACAGATATGTCCGGTGCGAGCCGATCTGAACGGTGTAACGGATCCCCTGGCCGCCGGCCTTCAGGCTGGCGGCTCTTCGCATATCCAGGATCCGGTCGATTTCAAAACGGACGCCGTCCTCCCAAACGATGGAAAGGGGCGTTATATTCCCGCTTGTATCAAATCTTGCCGTCACTTCTACAAATACCTTGCGCACGGTGGAAAACGCCTCCTTTTTGCAATAGTTTCTGCATTTTCGGAAACGCTATACCATGCGGGAGGGATGGCGGCAATGGAAGAATTCGACACGGAAATCCACGATTTTGAAGGAACCTTCATGGGACGGCGGAAGGCAGGCTATGATGCCGCCGCGGGAGAAGCCGCCTTGCTTTATCCGCTTCCCCTGTAAGAAAAGGCGCCAGGGTTCCCGCCCCATGAATTTCGGGTCGGGAACCCTGTTTTTCGTTTGCTGTTCCTGCGGCGGTTCTGCCCAAGCGGTTTCCACAGGGTGCCTGGTAAAGGCAGCCGGATGGCGCCGGCGCCGGGAAAGCCGCGCCCTTCCCTCGGTGGGTGGAGGGAAGGCCCGCCGGTCCCCGGCAGTCCCTTCATCCCCTTCATCCCCTTCCCGTACCTTCCCATGCCTTCCCATACCCTCCCATACCCTCCCCGCACGGCGGGGGGAGCGACGCCGTTTCCCCGCCGGGAAAGCGCCGGCGCCTCTTTTGCCTCTTGCCGCTTCCCGCCGCCTCCCGCCCGCAGAAAATCGGCAAGGGCCGGAGGGCTTGGCGGGGGATTTGGGAAGGCCTGCCCGCGGCATGGTCTTGCTTTTCACCCGTTTTTTGCGGTATACTGAATATATGCCATGCCGGGGCGGCCGCCCAAAGCAGGGGAGAGCCGCCCCGTTTCCAAGGGAGGGAAGCCGATGCTGGCGATTCTGTCCCCCGCCAAGCAGATGCGGGAATACCCGCTTTCCGGCGTGCCGCTGTCCCGGCCGGTGTTTGCGGAAGAGGCGGCGTGGCTTGCCGCCCTGCTGCGGCAGCGGGAAGCCTGGGAGCTGGAAAGCCTGATGAAGGTCAGCCCGCCCCTCGCGCTGCGGGCTTTTCTGGATTACCAGGCGTTTGCGGACCGGCCGGCCGACACGCCCGCGCTGCTGGCCTACCGGGGCCTGGCCTTTCAGCACCTGGAACCGGAAACGCTGACCGCGCGGGAGCTGCGGTCCGCTTCCCGCCGTCTGCGCATCCTCAGCGGGCTGTACGGGCTTCTGCGGCCGTTGGACGGGGTAAAGCCTTACCGGCTGGAGATGCAGTGCCCTCTCCGGGTGGGGGAAAAGAACGGGCTGTACGCTTTCTGGGGAGACCGGCTGTGCCGGGAACTGTTCCGGGAAGGCGATACGGTGGTCAATCTCGCTTCGGCGGAATATGCGAAGGCGGTTATACCCTGGCTGCGGCCGGGGGAACGGCTGGTCACCTGCGAGTTCCGCACCCGGACGCGGGGAAAGTTGACCATGCACGCGACGGCGGCCAAGGCGGCGCGGGGGCGGATGGCCCGCTGGATTGCCCGGGAGGAGCCGGACCGGCCGGAGGCCCTGCGGGACTTCGAGTGGGAGGATTACGTTTTCGAACCCGCGTTGTCCGACGGCGGCCGGTATGTGTTCGTGCGATAGGCTCCGCATAATAAAGGAATGGAAAGGAAGAGGCCCCATGCTGAAAGCAGGAGACAAAGCCCCGGATTTCGCCCTGGGCGACGCGCAGGGGCGCACGGTGCGTCTGTCCGACTTTGCGGGCCGGCGGGTTGTGCTGTATTTTTATCCCAGGGACAATACCCCCGGCTGCACCCGGCAGGCATGCGCCTTCCGGGACGCCTTCGAGGGCTTCCGAAAAGCGGATGCCGTCGTGGTTGGCATCAGCCGGGACGGGGAAAGCTCCCACAAGAGATTTGCCGGCCGATACGACCTGCCGTTTGTCCTGCTGTCCGATCCACAGCGGGAGGCGATGGAGGCATACGGCGTCTGGCAGGAGAAGAAGCTGTACGGCAGGACGGGCATGGGCGTGGCCCGCACCACGTTCGTGATCGGGCCGGACGGCACGATCGAAAGGGTCTTTGAAAAGGCGAAGCCGGATACCAACGCCGCCGAGGTCCTCTCCTGGCTGACTGAACGGGAGGGCGCGTCCGGAGGCGGAGAGTCCGGCACGTAATACCGGGCCGGGTATCCCCGCCCCGGCGCGGGGGAGGAGGCGCAACACAGGCGGCACAGGCGGCGGAAGCGATGGAAGCGACGGAACGAAGGAGGCGGTTTTATGAAATCCTACCGCAAGGAATTGTTTTTTCACCTGCCGGCCCGGCGGGGGCTGGTGAACATCACGCCGCAGGTGGAGCAGGCGCTCCGGGAAAGCGGCATCCGGGAGGGGCTGGTCCTGGTCAACGCCATGAACATCACCGCCAGCGTCTTTATTAACGATGATGAAAGCGGGCTGCATCAGGACCTGGAAGCCTGGCTGGAAAAGCTTGCCCCCGAAAAGCCGTACGAGCAATACCGCCACAATGGATACGAGGACAATGCCGACGCCCATCTCAAGCGCACGGTGATGGGCCGGGAAGCGGTGATCGCGGTGACCGGCGGGCGGTTGGATTTCGGCACCTGGGAGCAGATTTTTTATTACGAGTTTGACGGAATGCGGAAAAAGCACGCGCTCATCAAAATCATTGGGGAATAGGCGGGCGTTTTGTGCGGAAAGGAGGCGTGAGGGTGCGGGTTGCCGTGCTGGAGATCCGGCTGTTTCTCCCCTGGGCGCGGTCCCTCAAGGACAAGAGGATGGAGAGAAAAAGCCTGCTGGACAAGCTCCGCGGCCGTTTCAACGTGTCTGCGGCCGAGGTGGCGGAGCAGGACCGGCATCAGCTGCTGGTCATCGGCATTGCCGCGGTCGCGGGGGACGCCGCCCAGGCGGACAGCATTCTGGATCATGTGCTCCGCTTTGTTCAGGGAAACACCGAAGCGCAGATCACCGGGGTGGCGCGGACCTCCGAGGTGGTCGGATAAGCACAGGCGCGCCGCCGATGGGTGCCGGCGGCGTGCCATCTATGATGGGAGAAAGGAGACGCGTTATATGACGATCGGCCGGCTGCATACCGGGCGGCAGGAGTTCCGCAACATCACCCCGGAGGTGGAAAAAGCCGTGCGGGACAGCGGGGTGCAGGAGGGCGTCTGCCTGGTGTACTGCCCGCATACCACCGCGGGACTGACCATTAACGAGAACGCCGACCCCGACGTGGTGTCGGACATTCTCATGGCGCTGGACGCGCTGTTTCCCGACCGGCCGGAGTACCGGCATGCGGAGGGCAATACCGCCGCTCATCTGAAAGCCGGCTTTGTGGGCAGCAGCGTCAGCGTGCCGGTCGCCGGAGGAAGGCTGGCCCTGGGCGTATGGCAGGGGATTTATTTCTGTGAATTTGACGGCCCCCGCACCCGGAGCTACACCGTTACCGTGCAGCCGGCGTAAAGGGAACGGCGACAGGGCGGCGGGCCGCGCCGTCGGGGCGAAACCGGCGGGAGGGCGAGCTGTACGCCGGCGCTTTCCGCTGCACAGGACGGCGCGCCGTCCGGGCGCGCCGCCGCGCACGGCGGAGGTTTTAATGCATAAAAAAGAGGTTGGTTATCGACAACCAACCCCGGATAATAGGCACGGGAGGGCCGCGGCGGCCCTCCCGTTTTCTTAGTGCCTTTAGGCTTAAGAAACCTCCTGGTAGTACCAGGGGTAGATAAAAAAGACTTGGCAAAAGAAAAAAGGAAAAAGATCGTTGTCCTTCCAAAGAGAAAGAGAGGTACAGTTTTTTGAAAGGAATGCGGGGATTTTCGCGGAACGTATCCCTTTCGCAGAATGCTATGGAATACCAAAGATAACTGGTTTACAAGCAGCAGGGCAAGCGATGCGATGATCATTTTTCAGTACCCCTTCCCGGGGTCAGCAAGTTCTCGCCCCTCTGGGGTCTGCGCAAACCACTCGTTTACTTGTGGGTTTGATTGGCATTTTCCTGTTCGGCAGGGGAAGCGCCGCCCTGTTCCATTTGCATGGCGGTTCCCTTCCCTCTGAGGCCGCGGGCGGGAGGGGATTACTCCCCCCGGCTTTCGGCGGTCGGAACGTCCGGGTCCGCAGGGCGGGAAGGAGCGTCCCCGGAAACGGGCGTCTCCCATTTGGCGGGGGAGACTTTCCGCCGCTTCAAACGCCGTCCGACGGTTTCCCGGAAAACGGCGTACAGCACCGAGCACAGCGGGATGAACAGCAGCATCCCGGCCACCCCCATCGTGCTGCCGCCGACAGTGACCGCCACCAGCACCCACATGGAGGGGAGATTGACCGAATTCCCCACGACGTGCGGGTAGATCAGGTTGCCCTCGATCTGCTGGATCACCTGGAACAGGAGGATAAACCACAGCGCCTGCATGGGGTCGACAATCAGGATGCAGAACGCGCCGACTGCGCAGCCGATGATCGCGCCGAAAATGGGGATCAGCGCGGTGAAGGCGGTGAGTACGCTGATCATCAGCGCGTAGGGGAACCGGAAAACGGTCAGCGCGATAAAGAACAGCAGGCCGAGGATGCAGGCTTCCAGGCACTGGCCGGACAGGAAGCTGGAAAAGGTCTTGTGCGACAGGGCGCCGATCGCCACCGCCCGGTCGGCGTATTTTTCCGGCAGGTAAGCGTACAGCACCTTTTTGACCTGCCGGCCGAGCTTTTCCTTCTGCATCAGCACATAAATGGCAAAGATCAGGCCCAGGAAGAAATTCACCAGGCCGCTGAACACCGAGGTCGCCGCCCGAAATGTGGAGTCAAGGAGCAGGCCGGTCCCGTCGGTCAGCCATCCCATTGCCTGCGTGCCGATCTGATTCCAGTCGATTTCCAGCGAGGTGAGCCAGTCCGCCCATTCGGGATGCCGGGCGATCAGGTCGGCCGCCCAGGACTGCACGCCGGCAATAAAAGGAGGAATGCGGTTGGCCAGGGCCTGCAGGGTCCTGCCCACCTCCGGGATGAGGAGGAAAAGCACGATAAATACCACGCCGGCAACAAGGAGCAGGGCGACCAGCAGGCTGACCGGCCGCCGCAGCTTTTTGGCGACACGGGAGGGCGGCTTCCGCCGGAAAAGGAGCCGTTCCACAAAGCGCAGGGGCACATTGAGGATAAAGGCGATGCACAGCCCCAGCAAAAAGGGGAAAAACAGCCGGAAAAGGAATCCGAAAAAGGCGACGACGGCCGGCAGGTTCTGCAGCCCCACAAACAGCAGGACGGCAAACGCCACCACAGCCAGCAGCTTTTTCATATTGCTTTTATTCCATTCCATCCGCAATCCCATCCTCATTTATCACGGGTTCTCCGCCTCCCCGCCGCGTATCCGGCGCCGCGCCCTCCCGGCGGGGAGGAAAGGCCCGCAGCAGCGCTTCCAGCGAAGCGGCGTCCCCGGCCAGCCCGTCCGCTCCGGCGGCGCGGAGCTCCGCTTCGCTGCCGTAGCCGAACAAAACGCCGACGGTGTGCAGGCCGTTTTCTTTCCCGCCGCGGATATCGTTCTCCCGATCGCCCACCATGACCGCTCCCTCCCGCATGGCGGGGGACAGGCCGTCCAGCGCCAGACGGACGATCTCTCCCTTGGTGGTATGGCGGCCGTCCAGCTCGCTGCCCGCCACCCGATCCAGGAAGGGGAGCAGGCCAAAATGTTCCACAATCCGCCGGGCGAAGACGGCGGGCTTCAGGGTGGCGACCGCCGTGAATGTCCCGCCGTCATGCAGCCTTTGCAGCAGCCCGGGAATACCGGGGTATACCTTGTTTTCAAATATCCCCGTGACCGAAAAATAGGCCCGGTAGTCCTCCACCGCCCGGGCCGCCCGTTCATCGTCCAGGGAGAAAAACCGCTGGAACGATTCGAACAGCGGCGGGCCGATGAAGGGACAGAGCGTCCGCCGGTCGGCCACTTCGATCCCCTGCCGGCGCAGGGCGATCTGCACCGATTTGGTGATCCCCTCCATCGGGTCGGTTAAGGTCCCGTCCAGGTCGAACAGGACGGCGGGCGGATACGGCATGGGAAACGCTCCTTTCCGGACGGCGGACGGTTCCTTCCTCTGCTCCGGCGCCGCTCATTTCCTGCGCCGCGCGGCGGACGGGCCCGGGCCGGCGCGCCAGTGGAGGAAGCCCTTAGAAAAATCATTTATGTTCAGTGTAGCACATTCAAAACCGGGATGCAATCGAAAAGGGATTGTGTGGTTTATTCACCGCCCGCTTCCTTGTCAGGAACGGAGCGGTACGCTATACTAAAGGGTATTGAAATAGCGAAAATACAGAATATCCATGCCATGGGGCAAAACAGAAGCAGAGGGGAGCGATCCGGATGTTTGCACGGATCAAGAGCATGGGCCTGCTGGGGGTGGACGGCTTCCCGATCGACGTGGAGGCCGACCTGTCCCAGGGGCTGCCGGGCTTTGATGTGGTCGGCCTTCCCGGCGCGGCGGTGCGGGAATCCCGGGATCGGGTGCGGGCGTCGATGAAAAACAGCGGGTTTACCTATCCGGTCAGCCGGATCACCGTTAACCTGGCCCCGGCCGACGTGCGCAAGGAGGGGTCGGTTTACGATCTGCCCCTGCTCCTGGCGCTGCTGAAAGCGAGCGGGCAGCTGAACCAGCCGCTGGAGGACGCCGCCTTCGTCGGGGAGCTTTCCCTGACCGGGGAGGTCCGGCCGGTGCGGGGCGTACTGCCGATGGTGCTTGCCGCCCGGGCGGCGGGGCTCCGGCGGATATTCATACCGGCCGGCAATGCGGCGGAAGGGGCCGTGGTGGACGGCATTGAGGTCTATCCGCTGCCCGACCTTGCGGCCCTGCTGGGCCATTTGTCGGGGGAGCGGCCGCTTCCGCCCGCCCGTCCGGAGGATTATCCGGGCCTGTACGCCGGGGCGGAGGAGGCCGCCGACTTTGCGGATGTCAAGGGGCAGCTGGCCGCCCGCCGCGCGCTGGAGGTGGCGGCCGCCGGGGCGCACAACATCCTGCTGATCGGGCCGCCGGGGTCGGGGAAAAGCATGCTGGCGCGGCGGCTGCCCTCCATCCTGCCGGACATGACCCGGGGTGAGGCGCTGGAAGCGACCAAAATTCATTCCATCGCCGGGACGCTGCCGGGCGGAGCGGGCCTGCTGCGGTCCCGCCCTTTCCGCGCGCCCCATCACGGGGTGTCCGCCGCCGGCCTGATCGGCGGCGGGGCGATCCCCCGCCCGGGAGAGGTGTCCCTGGCGCACCGGGGCGTGCTTTTTCTGGACGAGCTGCCCGAATTCAGCCGGGCGGCGATGGAATCCCTCCGCCAGCCGCTGGAGGATGGGACGGTGACAATTTCGCGGGTCAACGCCTCCCTGACCTATCCGTGCGCCTTTATGCTGGTGGCGGCGATGAACCCCTGCCCCTGCGGATACCGGGGGCATCCCACCCGTCCCTGCACCTGCTCGCCAAATGCGCGCAAAGCGTATCTGGCCAAGGTGTCCGGCCCGCTGCTTGATCGGGTGGACCTGCAGATCGAGGTGCCGCCGGTGGAGTTCGACCAGCTGGCGGCGGGGGAAAAGGCGGAAGGCTCCGCGGCCATCCGGGAGCGGGTAAACGCCGCGCGCGCCCGCCAGCTGCGGCGCTACCGGAATACGGCGCTCACCTGCAACGCCCATCTCCCCGCCGGCCTGCTGCGGGAGGCATGCCCGCTGACCGCGGCGGCGGAACGGCTCCTGCGCGGGGCGTTTGACCGGCTCGGGCTTTCCGCCAGGGCGTATGACCGGCTGCTGAAGGTAGCGCGCACCATCGCCGACCTTGATGGGGCGGACACCATCGACACCGGCCACGTGGCGGAAGCGGTGCAGTATCGCAGCCTTGACCGGAAATACTGGCAGGAATAAGGGAGGCGGCCGCTCCGCCGCTTCCGCCGTCTGACAAGGCGGTCCGCGGATGCGGCCGGAAAAGCGGAAAGCGCCGCGTTTCTTCCGTATACGGGTTTTGTGCCGTTCCCGGCGCATTCAAAACCATCGCCGGAGCGATGGTTCAGGCCCCGGAAGGGCCGGATACCGGCTTTCCCCCCTAAGGGGGGGAAGTTTGGCGCCGCGTTACACTCACAGGCCGCCTCAAAAGCGGCATAAAAGGGCTTGCAGCAAAAGAACGTCTTTCGCCGCAAGCCCTGAAAGCCCTGCCTGCCTCCCATGGACGGCGGTATCCGCGCCTTTGGACGCCAGACCGCGTTTTCCCCCTCCGGGTTTTGCCGCGCTGTTTCTGGCCGCCGCTTTGCTTTCCCGTATTGCCTCTTGCCGAAACCGGAGGAGGAAACGGAACGGCCGGCCCGGCGGCGGGAGGCGCGGGAGTCCCTCGTCCGGCGCCGCCGAAGACGGCGCCCTTTCTACGGCGGCTTTCACCTGCCCGGCGGCAGGAATTGGCCCGGCCGTTCCCATTTGGCATGGGGGCGGCTTTTTGCCGCCGGGGGTCATTCCGCCGCTTTCCCGGAAATATATTCCACGTCCATGCGCAGCACCGTGGTATCCGCAGCCCGCTTTTTCAAGCGGCCGGCCTCCTCTTTGGACAGGGAGGGGGCGTATTTATCCAGAAAAAGCGCCGCCGCGGCCTGCCGCTCTGCTTCCCCATAGACGATGCGGGTTTCTCCGAAAGCCATCGCGCTTTCATAGGCCATGGCGGGCGTTCCGGGCTTTACCGCCGCCCGGGCGACCGCGGTGAAGCAGGCCCGCCGGTCGTGCAGGATGTTGTCCAGTTTCTGTCCTTCGGTGGCAGTGTGAAAATACAGCGCATTCCCCGACAGGACGAAGCAGAGCGGCACCCCGTAGGGCAGTCCGTCGTCGCAGACGGTGGAGAGCACGCCGTATTCCGCCCGGCTCAGAATAGCCCGGGCGTCGTCGTAGCTGGTCTTGTTCCGTATCTGCCGCATTCCCCGCATGGCAAAAACCCCTTTTCCCGTCCGGCGGCCCGAAGCACACGGGGCCGCCGCCTTGTTTCTTACAGCATACCACGAAACCGGCTGTTTGCCTACCGCTTTTTGTCGAAAAACAGGGGAGGAAGGGCCGGACGGAGAGGTGCCCCGCCGGGACAGACGCACTGCAGGCAGTCCTCGAACGTTTCGCACGGCCGCTCTCTCTTCCCGCTTCCTTGCCGCTTTTTCTGCCTCCTTCCGCCTCCTTCCGCTTCCTCTTTTTTCTCCCTAACGACCTTCCACGCCTCCTCTCTCTTTTCCCCGGAAGCAGGGGACGGAAAAGGGGCGGCAGGGCATGCAGGAGGATTCCGTCTGTCCCGGGCGGGAGGACGGGACTGTCCATGTTCCACTGACCCCGCAGGGCTAAAAGAAGCTGGGGAAGGAGAGAAGGGAAAAGGGGGGAAGGTGAGGGAAGGTGAGGGAAGGGGGAAGGGGGAAGAAGGAAGTGGGGAAAGCATGGAAAGCACAGGAAAAGGGAAAGGGAGGGGAAAGGAGGGAGAAGAGGGAGGAAGGAGGGACAAGAAAGGCAGGACAACGGCGGGGCCGCCGGTTCCGGGGGCAGAAGCGGCGGGTGCCGCTTCCTTCCGGTGGGGGCATCGGAGCGGCGGGTCTGGCAGAACAGCTCGCCGCAGGTGAAGCGGCCGGCGGTCCTCTGTGATTTTCCAGGGTGGCCGCATTGCCGGCCGCGCGCCCGCTTCCCGCTCCTGCCCGAAGGCTTGCGGGACCCTCCCCTGACCGAAACGGGCCTTCCGAGCGGCGAGGGGAAGGAAGACCAGAGCGGGGCGAATTGCTGTGCGTGGGCGGCGGCTCCTTCCCGGCCGGCTTTCATGGAAAACAGAACGGCGGGGAAGGGCGGGATTAACCGGCGGTAGTGGGGGGAGAAGACCGGCGGAGACGGCGGGGTCGGCGGCCCGGCGCCGGATACCTTCCTGTGGGCCGGCATTGCAGGCAAAATCTTGCCCGGTGTGCTTGCAATGTGAATAGGGCTATGATAAAATATTAAGAATTATAGAGGAAATCAGCGAATAGCCGCCGGCGGGCGGCCGCAGATGAGACGAGGGATGGTGCATATGATGGTGCATAAGGCGGAAAAAAAGCAATTGGCGAAAACCTACGAGCCCGGAGAGGTGGAGGACCGGATTTACCGGTTCTGGCTGGAAGGCGGGTATTTCCACGCCGAGGTAAACCCGGAGAAAAAGCCGTACACCATCGTTATCCCGCCCCCCAACATCACCGGGCAGCTCCACATGGGCCACGCGCTGGACAACACCCTGCAGGACATCCTGATCCGCTGGCGGCGGATGCAGGGGTATGAGGCGCTGTGGATGCCGGGCACCGACCACGCCTCCATCGCCACCGAGGCGAAGATTGTGGAAGCGATGGCCAGGGAAGGGCTGAAAAAAGAGGATATTGGGCGCGAAGAATTTCTCAAGCGCGCCTGGGCCTGGAAAGACACCTACGGCAGCCGCATCGTCGAACAGCTCAAGAAGCTGGGCTCCTCCTGCGACTGGGAACGGGAACGCTTCACGCTGGACGAGGGCTGCTCCAAGGCGGTGCGGGAGGTATTCGTCCGCCTGTATGAGAAGGGCCTGATCTACCGCGGCGAGCGGATCATCAACTGGTGTCCGCACTGCCACACCTCCATTTCGGATGCGGAGGTGGAGTTTGAAGAGAAGGACGCCGCGTTCTACCACCTGCGGTATCCCCTCGCGGACGGGAGCGGGTATCTCGAGCTGGCGACCACCCGCCCCGAAACCATGCTGGGCGACACGGCGGTGGCCGTCCATCCGGACGACGAACGGTATGCGGCCTATGTCGGCAAAAACGTGATCCTGCCGCTGGTGAATAAGGAGATCCCGGTGGTGGCGGATGCGTATGTGGAAATGGATTTCGGCACCGGCGTGGTAAAGATTACGCCGGCCCACGACCCGAACGATTTCGAGGTCGGCCTGCGCCACAACCTCCCGGTCGTGACCGTGACCGACGAGAGCGGGATCATGAACGAGCAGGCCGGCAAATACCGGGGCATGACCATCATGGACTGCCGCCGGGCGGTTGTGAAGGACCTGGAGGAGCAGGGGGTTCTGGTGAAGGTGGAGCCGATGAAACACAACGTCGGCACCTGCTACCGCTGCGGCACGGTGATCGAGCCGCGGGTGTCCATCCAGTGGTTCGTGCGCATGAAACCCCTGGCCGGGCCGGCGATCGAAGCGGTGAAGGCCGGGGAGACCCGGTTTGTGCCCGAGCGGTTCGACAAGGTTTACTATCACTGGATGGAAAACATCCGCGACTGGTGCATCTCCCGCCAGCTCTGGTGGGGGCACCGCATCCCGGCCTGGTACTGCGGCGACTGCGGCGAGGTCGTGGTGGGCCGGGAGGACCCGTCCGTCTGCCCGAAATGCGGCGGGGCGCGCCTGCACCAGGACGAGGATACCCTGGACACCTGGTTCTCCTCCGCCCTGTGGCCCTTCTCCACCCTGGGATGGCCGGACAGGACGCCGGAGCTGGAATATTTCTATCCGACCGACACCCTTGTCACGGGGTATGACATCATCTTCTTCTGGGTGGCGCGCATGATCTTTTCCGGCGTGGAGCAGATGGGCAGGGCCCCCTTCCACACCGTGTTCATCCACGGGCTGGTGCGGGACGCCAAGGGGAGGAAGATGTCCAAATCCCTCGGCAACGGCATTGACCCGCTGGAGGTGATCGGCCGGTACGGCGCGGACGCGCTCCGCTTCACGCTCGCCACCGGCAACAGCCCCGGAAACGATATGCGCTTCACCGACGAGAAAGTGGAAGCCTCCCGCAACTTTGCCAACAAGCTGTGGAACGCCGCCCGCTTCATCCTGATGAATATTGGGGACAGCGAGGTGGCTCCCGGCCTGCCGGCGGAACTCAGGCTGGAGGATAAGTGGATTGTCTCCCGCTTCAACACCCTGGCCGGGGCGGTGACCGAGAATCTGGAGAAATTTGAGCTCGGCATCGCGGTGCAGAAGCTGTACGACTTCATCTGGGACAATTTCTGCGACTGGTATATCGAGCTGTGCAAATCCCGCCTGCAGGGCGGGGAGGCGGACGCTGCCCGCCGGGTGCTCGTCTGGGTGATGACCGGTATGCTCAAGCTGCTGCATCCCTTTATGCCTTTCATCACGGAGGAGATCTGGCAGACCCTGCCCCACGAGGGAACCGCGCTGATGGTTTCCGCCTGGCCGGCTTACGACGGGGCGCTGTCCTTCCCGGCGGAGGAAAAGGAGATGGAGCGGCTGATGGACGCCATCCGCGCGATCCGCAACCGCCGGGCGGAGATGAACGTGCCGCCTTCCAAAAAGGCGCAGGTGTATGTGGAAACCGGCTTTGCCGATACCTTCACCCGGGGCGCGGCTTTCATCGAGCGGCTGGCCTCGGCCTCCGAGGTAACGGTGGGCGAGCGGTTCGGGCTGGACGGCGCAGTGAGCATTGTCACCGCCGACGCCACCATCAAAATCCCGATGGACGAGCTGGTGGACAAGGCGGCGGAACGCGCCCGGCTGACCAGGGAGAGGGAAACCGTGCGCAAGCAGCTGGACGGCGCGCTGGCCCGGCTGTCCAACGAATCCTTTACCTCCAAGGCGCCCGCCAACGTGGTGGAGACCGCGCGGGAAAACGCCGCCCGGCTGCAGGAGAAGCTCGCGCTGCTGGAGCAGTCCCTGGCGGCGCTGTCGTAAGACGGCCGCCCGCGGGAAGAAAACAAAGGCGCCGGGCGCGGCCCCTCCCGTGGGGATTCCGTGCCCGGCGCCTTTGCCGGTGAATACAGGACATCCCGCCGCCGCTCGGCGGTTGGCCAAGGAGGAACCGTATGCGATACCGCGCGATTTTTTTTGACCGGGACGGGACGCTGACATACAACAACCCGGAAAAGGAAGCCTTCCGCGACCGGACGATCGCTTTATGGAGCGGGCGTCCCTTTTCCCTGCCGTACGAAAAGCAGATGCGGCTGTTTGCGCTGGCCGCGGAAAACCGGGTCCCATGGTATAAAAATCTGGAGGACGAGCGGGCGTTTTTCAAAAGGTATTACCGCGCTATGCTCCGGGAGGAAGGCGTAACGGAGGATTTGGATGCCCGGGCGGAGACGCTGTTTGCCGCTTTGTGGTGCAACCATGACCGGCTGCTGTATCCCGAAGTCGTCGGGGTGCTGGAATCCCTGTGCGCCAAAGGATACCGGCTTGGCGTTATTAGCGACACCTCGCCTTCTTTGGAATACACGCTCAGGCAGCTGGGCGTCGCCCGGTATTTTACCTCCTTTACGGCAAGCTCGCTGGTCGGCGTGGGCAAACCGGACCCCCGGATTTACAATGCCGCCCTGCGCGCGCAGGGGGCGACGGCCGGGGAAAGCCTCTATGTGGACGACTGCGAGGCGGAGGCAGAGGGAGCCAGGCGGCTGGGTTTTACCGCCTTCCATTTGGACCGCTCCGGCCGTGCGGAAGGACGCTGGACGGTCACGGACCTGACGCAGCTGATCCGCTTTGTGGAAGAGAGTGAGAACGCGGGAAGGTAAGAGCAGGTAAGAGCAGGTAAGAACAGGTAAGAACAGGTAAGAGCAGCGGCGCCGTTGAGCATGGAAAAAGCCGCCCTTCCGGTTTCCGAAAGGGCGGCTTCTGCGATTTTCCGGCTGTTCTTTACTGCTGCGGGTTCTGGTTGCCGGGCTGGTTCGGCTGCTGGGGCTGGCCGCTCGGCGCCTGGTACGGGGCCTGGTAGGGCTGCTGGGGCTGGCCGTTCGGCGCCTGGTACGGAGCCTGATAGGGCTGCTGAGGCTGGCCGCCGGCGGGGGGCGCCGCCGTATACACCTTCTGCGCGATGATGCCGAAAGCGCGTTCCGCCAGGGAGCTCAAACCGGGAAGGGACGCATCCTGCCCTTTGGACACCTTGACCAGCGCAATGATGACGAAGATCAGGATGATCAGCGAAATGATGCCCTCGATGAAGCCGATGATGGTGCGGAAAATGCTCCCGAACAGGAAAACACTCTGCAGCGGGTCGAAAATCCCCAGAACGCTGTTGACAATCGAGAGCACCAGGGACAGGAAACACGCCTGCATCACCTGACGGGAGGCCCATTCGTCCTTCTCCACCACCAGCACGAAGCCGAGGGTCAGGAAGCAGAGGGTGGTCTGCCCCAGGAAGGCGAACACAAACGCCAGCAGAGCGTAGAAGCTGAGGACAATGCCGAGTTTACCCTTACGCATGACAACAAAAACCCCTTTATGTAAGATTTTCCGGCCTGCCGCAGCCGGGTGAGAGTACTCCGGCGGGGGAGGCCCCGCCGACCGGAGCAACGCTTCTTTCTATAGTGTAAAAGAATTTTCCCTTTCTGTCAATCGGCTGGACGTATTTTTACGGAGAAAATCCGACGGGAAGATCCGGCGCGGTCAGGGTCGGCCGGGCAAAAAGGCGGCGGCGGGGCACTGGGGACGGCTGGAAGGCGGGAAAGGGATAGGAAAGGGAGTGGGAAAGGAGTGGGAAAGGGGGAGAAAAGGTTGACGGACGCCGCGCAGAGGGATATAATTGATTGGAAACAGGAAGGAGCGAAGGCTGATGACTAAGCACTTGAACGCCATCCGGGAATACTGCGATTCCCAAAACTGGAACTATTCGCTGGACGAGGAAAAGAATTATCTCACGATGCGGATGGGGCTGCGTTCCGTGGAATCCTGCACGATCTATGCGCAGGAGCGGGGCGAGGACGGCTTCACCGTTTACACCGTGTTTCCCATCAAGGTGCCCGAAGGCAAGCGCGACGCGGTGGCGATGTTTCTGACCCGCGCCAACTACGGCCTGATTCTCGGGAATTTTGAGCTGGATTTCGACGACGGCGAAATCCGTTTCAAGGTCACCACGATCTGCGGGGAGGGAAATATCCTGCCGCCGGATGTGATGGAGCGCACTTTTGATATGGGCTTCTGCATGTTCGACCGCTACGGCGAAGGCCTGCTGTCCGTCCTGTACGGCAATGCCGCCCCGATCGAGGCGGTGGATGCGATCGAGCGCCGGGACGACGACGAAAGCGATCCTCCCGTGGCTCCGACAGCGCCCGGAGGGACGCTGCTGTCCTGACGTCGGAAAACAAAGAAGGGGGAGGCGAGGCCCCCCGAGGTGAAAAGGGAGCTTGCAAGGGGAGGCTGCAAAAGGAGGAATTTTGCGGCCTCCCTTTTTGTCAATCGGCTGTGGCGGCAGGGCGGCCGGAACCGGCGGCCGTCTTCCGCGGAAAGGATTGGTAAATGGAGACAACACGGACCTTGCCGGAACCCGTTCCGGCCCTGGCCATGACCCATGGAGGGAAGTTCCATGCGGACGACGTATTTTCCACCGCCCTGCTGCGGCTGCTGCGTCCGGATATCCGGGTGCGGCGGGGCCTGCGGGTGCCGGAAGGGTTTGAGGGCCTGGTATACGACATCGGGGGCGGGCGGTTCGACCATCACCAGCAGGGAGCGCCGGTGCGGGCAAACGGCGTGCCGTATGCCGCCTTTGGCCTGCTGTGGAGGGAATACGGTCCGCTCGTCCTGGCCAAGGGGATCCCGCCGGAGGCGGTTGCGGAGGAAGCCGCGCGCTTCGACGAAAAATTTGTCCAGCCGCTGGATCGGGACGACAATACCGGCTGCGGCCATCTGCTCGCGGAGATCATCGGGGCCTTTAACCCGGTTTGGGATTCGGAGGAATCCGCCGACCGCTGCTTTGAAGAGGCGGCGGCGTTCGCCGGGGTGATCCTGAAAAAGCGGCTGGAAGCCCTTTTTGCCATGTACAGGGCCAGGACCCTGGTGGAAGCGGCCCTGGCTCGCATGGAAAACGGCGTGGTGGTGCTGGAACGCTTTGCCCCCTGGAAAGGGGTGCTTGTGCCTTCGGCGGCCGTTTTCGCGGTATATCCTTCCCAGCGGGGCGGATGGACAGCACAGAGCGTGCCGGCGGAAAAGGGCGGCGGCGCGCTGAAATGCCCCTTTCCGTCCGCCTGGGCCGGACGCACGGAGCAGGAGCTGCCTGCTGTGTCCGGGATTCCCGGTCTGACCTTCTGCCACAACAATCGGTTCCTGATCGCCGCCAAAACGAGGGAAGAGGCGGTGGCGGCCTGCCTCGCCGCCCTTCAGGCGAAGGAGAGGGAGGAAGCGGCGTCCGGGGAGAAGGCCGGGGAGGGCGCCGAAGAGGAAGCCGGCGAGGGGGCAAAGCGGGCGAAGCCGGCGCTTTGACCATGCCGTAGACGGCCCGTGCCGGCGGCGCATAGTACGCGCGGCCAACATTCTAGATTTTGGCGTTTGTCAAGGCTTTTTTACTTACCCCTGGCAGAATCAAGAGGGTATTAAGCCTATAGGAATAAGAAAAGAGGCAAACCTGTTCCAAACAAGTTTGTCTCTTTGTGGGAAGCTTTGAATAAGGATACCCGCTTTCGGTCGAGCTGCTAAATAAAAAACGGTCGGCAACTCCTTGCGAATTGCCGACCGCAGGTCTGGGTTTGAGTTACAAAAAAGATACCCGGTTCCGACGCGGGCCTCTCGTTAAACAAAAGAAAAAGCTGCGGTGCGCGACTTGCAAACGAGGGGAGTTCGTACGAACTCCCCTCGTTCCTGCTGGTGTGGAGCAGGCGAAGGGAATCGAACCCTCAACCTCAGCTTGGGAAGCTGATGTTTTACCACTAAACTACGCCTGCCTGTTTATTTGACAACAGCAGTATGATACCACAGGGAGACGGAAAAATCAAGTCTTTTTTCGCAAGCTGCGAAGAATTGGCGCAATCGGGGAATCAGCGGAACCGTCAGCAAAAAAAGCCACATCGGCCGGGGCGCTGCGCATCCATAAGCACAGCCCCCGGCCGAACGGCAGCCGGACGGAAAAGCTCCGGCTCAGATCGTTTTTTCTTCCACTTCACGCAGAACCCGGGCAAGGAACTCCTCCGCCGATTGGGCGCCGAGATCGCCCTCCCTGTGTGAACGGACTGACACTGTACCGGCTTGGGCCTCCTTGTCTCCGAGGATAAGCATATACGGAACCTTCTGCAGCTGTGCCTCGCGGATTTTATACCCGATTTTCTCGTTGCGGCGATCGGTTTCCACCCGCAGGCCCGCCGCATCCAGCTTTGCGGCAATCTCTTCGGCATAGGCGGCGGCGCGGTCGGTCACGGGCAGGAGTTTGACCTGCACCGGGGCCAGCCAGACGGGGAAGGCGCCCGCAAAATGCTCGGTGATGACCCCGATGAACCGTTCGATCGAGCCGAGCACAACACGGTGGATCATCACGGGCCGGTGCTTTTGGCCATCCTCTCCCACATACTCCAGCTCAAACCGCTCGGGGAGCTGCATATCCAGCTGGATGGTTCCGCACTGCCAGGTACGGCCCAGGGAATCGGCCAGATGGAAGTCCAGCTTTGGCCCGTAAAAAGCGCCGTCCCCCTCGTTGACAACGTAGTCTTTCCCCATCTCGGTAATGGCTTCCTTCAGGGTTTCCTGCGCAAATACCCAGTCCTTTTCATCCCCCATGTGGTCTTCCGGCATGGTGGACAGCTCGATCTGATAGGTCAGGCCGAACACGGAGTAAACCTCGTCGAACAGACGGACGACGTTTTTGATCTCGTCCTTCATCTGGTCCCAGGTCATGAAAATGTGGGCGTCGTCCTGGGTAAAGCAGCGCACCCGGAACAGGCCGTGCAGGGCGCCGGACAGCTCATGCCGGTGCACCAGCCCCAGCTCGCCCACCCGCAGAGGCAGGTCGCGGTAGGAGTGCGGCTCGCTCTTGTATACCAGCATGCCGCCGGGGCAGTTCATCGGCTTGATGGCGAAATCCTCGTCGTCAATGACGGTGGTGTACATGTTCTGCTTGTAGTGATCCCAATGGCCGGAGCGCTCCCACAGCTTCCGGCTGAGGATGACGGGGGTGGCGATCTCCACATAGCCGTACCGTTTGTGTACCTGCCGCCAGTAGTCGATCAGGGTATTTTTCAGCACCATGCCTTTGGGCAGGAAGAAGGGGAAGCCGGGGCCTTCGTCCATGATGGTGAACAGCCCCAGTTCCTTGCCCAGCCGCCGGTGATCCCGCTTCTTGGCCTCCTCAATGCGCGCGAGATAGGCGTCGAGATCTTCCTTGGAGGTGAAGGCGACGCCGTAGATGCGCTGAAGGGTTTCCCGGCTGGAATCCCCGCGCCAGTAGGCGGCGTTGCAGGCGGTGAGCTTGAGGGCGTTCCCCTTCACCCGGCCGGTATCGGGCAGGTGGGGGCCGGCGCACAGGTCGGTGAATTCCCCCTGCCGGTAGAAGGAGATCGGCGCGCCCGCCGGCAGGTCGTTGATCAGCTCCACCTTGAAGGGCTCGTTTTTCTCCTCCATGAACCGGAGCGCCTCGGAGCGGGGCAGTTCGAACCGCTCCAGCGGCAGCTTTTCCTTGCAGATTCTGCGCATTTCCTCCTCCACCCTGTCCAGCACCTCCGGGGTGAAGGGGAAGGGGGAGTCCATGTCGTAATAGAAGCCTTCGTCGATGGAGGGGCCGATGGCCAGCTTCACCTCCGGATACAGGCGCTTGACAGCCTGCGCCAGGATATGGGAACAGGTGTGCCAGTAGGCCTTTTTCCCATCCAGCGAATCGAAGGTGAGGATTTCCAGCGTACAGTCTTTGGTCAGCGGGGTGCGCAGGTCCGCCACCTGCCCGTCCACCCGGGCGGCGCAGGCCGCGCGGTACAGGCCCATCGACAGCTCCCGGCAGAGCGCGTCCACGGTGGTGTTCTCCGCCACTTCACGCCTGTCGCCGCCTTTCAGCGTAATGGTGATCATAGTTATCATCCTTTCCTCTCGGCCGGACTGCGGCCGGACATATTGATCGGCGTGAAAAAAGCCCCGTCCCTCAATAGGGACGAGGCTTGCAGCCACGCGGTTCCACCCTGCTTCGCCGAACCGCCTCCAAGGTGGCCGGCCTCCTGACGGCCGGTAACGGGGCCTGCCGGCGCGCCTTGCTGCCCTTGGGGCATTGAGCGGCGCGCGCCTCCGGGGCGGTAGCCTTCTTCTTCCCTGTCCGAAGCCGCTTTCAGCGCGCGGCGGCTCTCTCTGGCGGCGGGAGGAAGCGCCTTCCCCATCGTCGGATTCTCGCGTAACATCCATCGGATTTCACCAGGGCGGGGACCGTTCCCCGCTCCTCTATTACCCAGAGTAACACCCGGGCGGCGAAAAGTCAAGCGGCGGTGTGAAATTTTCCGCACGGCCGGCCCTTCCGGCATCCGGCGGCAAAGAAGCCGGATCCCGGAACAGTGGGAGCGGCGTACCGCGTGCCGGTTCCCGGCGCCGGGCAGCGCCGCGTTCAGGCGTTCGGCGTTTTGTCTCCGGGTTATTCGGCGGGCTGCGGCCGCATGTTGGCGGCGTAGCGGTCCACCGAGAAGTTGGGGAGGTTGTACAGGAGGAGCAGGTCGGTGGCGCCGTTTTCCACGGCATAGGTATAGATGTCTTCCTTGAAGTACCGGGGATCGATCACCAGGATCCGTTCATAGTGCGCGGTCAGGAAGGGGACGAAGCAGTGGGCGTAGGAATCCTGCACCAGCAGGAGCACCCGCCCGTTTCCCGTTCCGGTCGTGATCTCCACCCGGGCATGGTTCCCGCCGAGAAAATAGGAATATTTGTCCTTCTGCTCCAGATATTCCTCCCGGTACAGGGTGTCCTTCACCGTCCCGTCGTCGTAGAGGACGGAAACCGTCTCCGGCTCTGCGGGCTTGTAGGCGGTCACGCTGTCCGGCCGGATGGTGGGGAGGTTGGCCCTGGAATACAGCGTGCCGTAAAAGGAGTCCGAGACCGTTTTCATGGTGAACGCGCTTTCCGGCTGAGGGGAAAGCCCGTTCTGAGCCGCCCATCCGGCATAGACCAGGTAGGCGGCCTGGGTCGTCCAGTGGTGGTCGGTGCGGTAATACAGCGGAAGGTCGGTATGGCTTTTCAGCAGGCCGGTCGCGTCGTAAAGGGGCGCATCGCTCTGCAGCAGCGCCGCCGCGGTTTCCAGCGCCGCCGCCTGGTCCGGCACCGGCGCAAAGGCGGGAAGCCGGTCGGTCAGAATGGCCGAGGCGGTGGGAACCAGCAGGGAGGAGGCGCGGAAATCCGGGTTGTTCTCCTTCAGAGCCCGCGCCAGGGCCGCCGCGGCCTGGGCGTTTTTGGCGAGCCGTTCGCCGTCGATGGCCTCTTCCGCGTCGAACAGGGTGCCTTCCCCGCCGAAATAGACCCGTTGGTTGTCCTTTTTCAACAGGGCCAGCTCGGCCATGGTTTTCAGCCCGATCCAGCCGTCCCGCCCGACGAACTGATCGGCCGTGTATTTTTCAAAATCCTGCGCGTATTTCCCGGAGGCGATGTCCTCTGCATTGAGGGAGGGAAGGGTTTGCAGATAGCGGTTCTCGCTTTCGGAAAAATCCCTCTGCGGCGTCAGGAGATTGACGGCCGTCACGCCGAACAGCAGGACGACGAAACCGATGGAGACAGCTTTTTTGTTCAAGAAAAATCCCGCCTTTCCAGCCCGCGTATCCCTTCGGGCCATGCCTTTCCGTCAGAAGCGGAAATAGAGGAAGGGGTTGTACGAGGCGTCCACCAGATAGGCGACGCTGAGCACCGAAATCCCCAGCAGCACCGCGCCGGCGCAGACGGTCGAGACGACCGAATGCTTTGCCAGCGCGCCGTTTTCAAGCCTGGCGGTCAACCGCTTCGGCCAGTCGGTGGAGCCCACGGCGCACAGGAGAAGAAGCAGCCCGTTGGTCAGCAGCAGATAAAGGGAGCGGGTGTCGTACAGCCCTGCGCCGTGGGCGCCGAACATCGAGCCGATGAAGGAAAAGCCGGCCGGCAGGCTGTCGAAGGCAAAGAGCGCCCAGCTCAGGACCACCATCAGCATGGTATAAATCCGGGAGACAATCCCCGGCGCCTTTTCCAGCCATTTGAGCAGGAACAGCTTTTCGGCCATCAGCAGCACCCCGAAGAACAGCCCCCAGGCGACAAAGTTCCAGCTCGCCCCGTGCCAGATGCCGGTGAGCAGCCACACCACCAGGATGTTGCGGATCTGGAGCGGCAGACCGCGCCGGTTGCCGCCCAACGGGATGTAAACGTAATCCCGGAACCAGGTGCTCAGCGAGATATGCCACCGCCGCCAGAATTCGGTGATGCTTTTGGACATGTAGGGATACCGGAAGTTTTCCAGGAAGGTGAAGCCGAACATCTTTCCCAGCCCAATCGCCATGTCCGAGTAGCCGGAGAAGTCAAAATAGATCTGGAAGGTGAAAGCCAGAATGCCGATCCAGGCGGTCAGTACCGGCACGTCGTCCGGATTCATCGCGGAGATCTGCGACCACACCGCCCCAACGGTATTGGCCAGCAGCACCTTTTTCCCCAGCCCCGTGATGAAGCGGCGCACCCCGTCCCCGAACAGGTCAAAGCTTTCCGTCCGGCTGCTCAGCTGGCGGTCGATCGTTTTATACTGCACGATCGGCCCGGCAATCAGCTGGGGGAACAGGGCGACGTAGGTGCCGAAGGAAACGATGTTGCGCTGCGCCTTCACATCCCCGCGGTAGACGTCGATGACATAGGACATCGACTGAAAGGTATAGAAGGAAACCCCGATGGGCAGCGTCAGCTCCAGCAGGGGGATGGACACGCCGGGGATGGCGTTCAGGTTGCCGACCAGGAAGTTGGTGTACTTGAAAAAGCCGAGGATTGCGAGGTTGAACACGATGCCCGCCACCAGAACCGTCCGCGCCGCGCGGAGATTGCCGGCGTCCTTCCGCCGCTGGATAAGCAGGCCGAACAGATAATCCGCCGCAATCACGGCGATCATGACCACGACGTATACCGGCTCGCCCCAGGCGTAAAAAAGCAGGCTGGCCGCGAGAAGCAGCGCGTTTTTCAGCTTTTTGGGCACCAGAAAATAGAGAAGCAGAACGGCCGAGAGAAAATAGAAGAGGAAAAGCAGGCTGCTGAATACCATGTGGCTGTCTCACGTCCCTGTATAGATTTGCAGAGCGTTCCGGCCGGTGCCGGGGCCGCCGTTCAGGTCGTTCGGATAGGGAGAGCCGGCAGGGGGCTCGGAGGCCGGCTGAAGAATCCCTCCCGGCAGGCGCCTGCCGGGAGGGATTCTTCAGCCGAGGGCGGGCGCGTACGGCGTATGCCGCCCGTGCGGAGAATCCGGCTTCCGGCGCGGGCCGGGCGTTCAGCCCCCGGTGTATTCGTCAATGCATTTTTCTGCCGCGTCGTTATCGTTGGAAACGCACAGGATCACATATCTGCCGGCAGTGACGACAACGGGATCGCTCAGCTTCTCCTGCTCCTCCGGATTATAGTCCTCGAAGGCGGAGCGCTGGTCGGCTATCCGCTGGTCCACCGCCGCCCGGATACGGCCGGCGGCCGCTTCGTCCGTCCCCTCAAACACGGCGATTTCCTCCGCCGTGGCGCCCGACCCGACGTATATTTTCTTGGCGGCAACGTCGGCGTCGTCGAGGTCGTAGATGTTGGACACCGCCGCTTCGCTCGGTTCGGCCAGCTCGTCCTCAAAGGGGACCGCCGCCTTCAGGGCGTCCGCAAGCGCCACAACGTCGATGGTCACCTCGGTCACCTCCTGCTGCCCCCGGCAGCCCGTGAGGAGCAGACCGGCTGTCAGCAGGGAGAGCAGCGCGCAGCCGATGGTCTTGATTGCTTTCATCCTTGTCATCCTTTCCGATTCGGCGCCTTATCCGGCGTTCTGCGTGGGGGCGGCGGATTCCGCGGCCGGCGTTGTTTCGGCGGCCGCCTGCGTCGGGACGTACGCCGCCGCATCGGTATGGGTTTTCAGATAGTCCAGCCATTTGAGACAGTAGGTTTTGTTCAGGTGCACCTCGTCGGAGGTGGCTTCGTCCGGCAGGCAGCCGTTTTCGTCCTCCACCGCTTCCCGCACGTTGAGATAAGCAACCTGCTTTTCCCGGCAAAGCTCCTGAAGCAGCTCGTTGTACTGCAGAATCCGCGGGTTGTTGATATACTGGTCGCCCTCCGACTTGGTCTGCGTGACCGGAAGGATCGACTGAACAAAGATCTGCGCTTCCGGCGAGGTTTCCTGGATACGGTCCACCAGATCCCCGACCCGGTCGGCGAAAATCTGGGGATAGGCCCAGCCAAGCTCGTTGAGGCCGAGCATGATATACACCTTGCCGAACTGCCTTTTGCCCAGCGCGTCGCTTACCGAAAGCGCCTGCCCGTCGAGCTCCACCGTTTTGTCGCTGAACACCTTGCTGATCGACAGGCCCTTGGAGGCGAAGTAGGTCGCGTTTGCCGGCCCGGCGTAGAGCATAAACGCTTCGGTGCGGGAATCCCCGATGAAGCAGGCGTCGTCAAAGTAGGAATCGTCCACCCCGGCGTCGGGCGGCGTGGTCGGGGCGGTTGTCCCGGTGGTTGCGGCGGTTGTCGTGGCCGCGGTTGTGGACGCTGTCGTGGACGCCGTGGTCGCGGCGGAAGAACCGTTTCCCGACCCTCCGGTCGTGCAGCCCCGGATGAGAAGCACGAGAACCACGACCAGAGCGGCCAGGAGCACGGCGATTCCGGCGAGCACCAGCCGGCGTTTGCGGCGGTGCCGGCGCACCTTGGGTGAGAGCGGGCGTTTGTGAAAATTTTTCTGACTGTTCATGCGCGTCATCCTATTTTAAGAGAGATTGGAAGCGGCGCCGGTTCCTGCCCTTCACCGCATAGTATGGGAACGGCAAGGGCGGAACATTCAGCGGAGGGGAAAAACGCTTTCGCCGTCCGTGGAGACCCCGCTCAATAGGCCGTTTTCTCCGCAATATAGGCAGGCAGGCGGTCGACGGCCACCCGTTCCTGCTGCATGGTGTCGCGGTCGCGCACCGTCACGCAGCGGTCCTCCAGCGAATCGAAGTCGAAGGTCACGCAGTACGGGGTGCCGATCTCGTCCTCCCGGCGGTACCGCTTGCCGATGGAGCCGGCGTCGTCAAAGTCGGTCATAAACTGCCCGGCCAGCAGGTCGTGCACCTTCAGCGCCTCGCCGCTCAGCTTCTTGGACAGGGGGAGCACCGCCGCCTTGAAGGGCGCGATCGCCGGATGCAGCCGGAGAACCACACGGGTGTCCTTTTCGTCCACCGCCTCCTCGTCGTAGGCGTCGCACAGGAAAGCGAGCACCACACGGTCCGCGCCCAGGGAAGGTTCGATGACGTAGGGGATATACCGCTCGTTGGTTTCGGGGTCGAAATAATCCAGCTTCTGGCCGGAGACCTCGGAGTGCCGGCTCAGGTCGTAGTCGGTGCGGTCGGCGATGCCCCACAGCTCGCCCCAGCCGAAGGGGAAGAGGAACTCGAAGTCGGTGGTCGCCTTCGAGTAGTGGGACAGCTCCTCTTTTTCGTGGTCGCGCAGCCGCAGGTTCTCCTCCCGCATGCCGAGACCGAGCAGCCACTGGCGGCAGTATTCCTTCCAGTACCCGAACCAGTCGAGGTCGGTGCCGGGCTTGCAGAAGAACTCCAGCTCCATCTGCTCAAATTCGCGGGTGCGGAAGGTGAAGTTGCCGGGGGTGATCTCGTTGCGGAAGCTCTTGCCGACCTGCGCCACGCCGAACGGGATTTTCCGCCGGGTGCTGCGCTGGATGTTCTGGAAATTCACGAAAATCCCCTGAGCGGTCTCGGGGCGGAGGTACAGCTCGTTTTTTGCGTCCTCGGTCACACCCTGAAAGGTTTTGAACATCAGGTTGAAGGTGCGGATGTCGGTGAAGTTGTGCTCGCCGCATTCGGGGCAGTTGATCCCCTGCTCGTCGATATACGCCTTCATCTGTTCAAAGCTCCAGCCCGCCGGATTCACGCCCGTATCCTCGATCAGCTTGTCCGCGCGGTGGCGGGTCTTGCAGCTCTTGCAGTCCATCAGCGGGTCGGAAAAGTTGCCGACATGGCCGGAGGCCACCCATACCTGCGGGTTCATCAGGATCGCGCTGTCCAGCCCGACGTTGGTGGGGCTTTCCTGCACGAACTTCTTCCACCAGGCGCGCTTGACGTTGTTTTTCAGTTCCACGCCCAGCGGGCCGTAGTCCCAGGTGTTGGAAAGGCCGCCGTATATATCGGAACCGGGATAAACGAAGCCCCGGCCTTTGCACAAAGCGACGATTTTGTCCATGGTCTTATCCGCGTTGTTCATGGGAAGTCCATCCTTTCACCGGGGTGGGAAACGCCCCCGCTGTTTGAAATTTTAGAAACCTATACCTTTCTATAGTAAACAAAGCGGCGGGAAAAGTCAATGTTTCCCATGGAATATTTTCGCCGGCCGGCCCGCGCCTCCTTCTTTGCCTGCCGGGGTGTTCTTTCCCTTTAGATGGATGAGGGGGGAGAAAAGTTGAATAAAGTTTCAACGGTTCGGTCGGCCTGCTCGATCGGCCCCGGCCGTGTTCCATCCGCCCGCCGCAAGTGGATGGAACACGGCCGGGGCCAAAGGAAAAAGGAAGGCCGTTCCGGGAAAGGGATGAGTGAATTGTCAAACTAAGTGCAACAGGAATTGAGTTCGAAGTGCCATAATACCTGAGCAGAATGGAAGTTCAAAACTTTGCGAGGCCTGGCGTTTATG
>CAJFTG010000042.1 GCA_904419875.1 Candidatus Avimonas caecicola
CATTGTACGACGCGGCCGCCTCCCTGGCGCGCCGCACCCGATAAATCCAAATCCGATCGTCTGTCCCGCCGGCTGCCCGGCGGCGGAAAGGAAGATGAGCATGGCATACTCTCCGGAAGAAAAGAAGAACGCAGGCGGGTCCCGGCCGGACGCCTCTCCGGCGGAGCCCCGTCCCTCGGAACCGCCCCGGTACCGCTGGTCCCAGGACGAGGCGGATCTCACCCTGAACGAAATCCTCCGCCGCCGGCAGGAGCGGACGGCTCAGGCCGAAACGGCGCCCGCCGGGCAGGAGGCCGGCCCGTCCGAGACGGCGCTGCAAAGCCTGTCCGCCGTCGCCGCCCGGGAATCGGAGGAGGACCTGCCCGTCCCGGAGGCCGCGGGGGAAGCCGCGGCGGACACCCGCTCGCGCGGGCGCCGCTTTCTGGACAGGGTGCTCTACATACTCGGCGGCATCGTCCCGCACCGGGGGGATTCCGCGCCGGAAGTCGTGCGCAAGTGCGTATTTCTGGCGGCGCTGATTACCCTGATCGTCTCCCTGGCTTACATCATCAACGACATGGTGATCCAGCCCCTGATCGGGGAGATGAACTACAACACCGTCCGCGACCTCTACGACCCGGATAACCCGGTGGATCCCCCGGCCGATTACGACCCCGCCAATTACCCGGAGGGGATCATGGATTCCTTCAAGGCCCTGTACGCCCTGAATTCGGACGTGCGAGGCTGGATGACGTACGCCGATGAGAACGGCTCGTGGCTGGATATCGACTATCCCGTGATGTATTCGGGGGACAACAGCTATTATCTCGACCATAATTTCCAGAAAGCCAAGCACAAGGACGGCGCGCTCTTCTTCGACCAGCGCAACCGCATCGACTCGCCGGATTCTGAAAACAAGGTGCTGATTGTCTACGGCCACAACATGGCCAGCGGCCACATGTTCGCGGCGCTCAACGATTTCCTCAACACCACCTATGGGCTCAGCTACGCCCGTTCCGCCCCGGTAATCAATCTGGACACCCTGTTCGAGCGGTCGCAGTACAAGGTGTTTGCGGTCATGCTGCTGAACACCCGCGCGGAGGACGGCCCTTATTTCGACTACCTGCGCACCGCGTTCACGGGAGACGCGGATTTCATGGATTTCGTGGCCGAAATCCGCGCCCGCTCCCTGTTTGATTACGGGGACGTGGCGGTCGATGAAAACGACGAGCTGCTCATCCTGTCCACCTGCACCGCCCCCAGCGGCGCGAAATTCGAGGACGGCCGCTGCGTGGTGGTCGCCCGGAAGGTGCGGGACGGGGAAAGCGCCGCGGTCAACACCGGCGCCACGGTGAAAAACGACGATGTCATCATGCCCCTGGCCTGGTATACCAACCAAGGGCTGGAGCCGCATCCCTATTACACCGGCGGCTTCACCATCCCCAACATGTGGGAAGACAGCGGCACAATTCCGCCCGTCGCCACCACCACGACCACCGCCTCGCCAAACACCACCACCGGCGGCACAACGGCGCCGCCGGTGATCGTCCCGACCACTCCCCCCACCTCCCCGCCGGCCGACCCGACGGAGCCTGCCGGGCCGACGGAACCCACGGACCCCACCGAACCAACAGGATCCACGGAGCCCACCGAGCCCACGGGGCCGACCGACCCCACTGAACCCACCGGGCCGACCGGGCCGACCGACCCCACCGAGCCCGCCGGGCCGGCCGAACCCACGGGTCCCACCGAGCCGGCCGAACCCACCGACCCGGCGGAGACAACCGAAGGCCCGACCGCGCCGCCCACGGAGCCCGAACCGCAGCAGGGAGAGGAGCCGGCCGCCTGACCGCCGGCCGGGTTTTCCCTCCCCTGAGCGCAGGTCCCCGGCCCATAACCGAATTTTATCCGAAAGGCTTGTCAAAACTATGAAAGCATCCGCCCGTGAAATTCTGCTCATCAAAACCGGGGAACTGGCCCTGAAGGGCCTCAACCGCGGCACCTTCGAAGCCATCCTGATGAAAAACCTGCGGCACCGCCTGCGGCCGATCGGCCCCTGCGTCCTGCGCAAGGCGCAGTCCGCCATTTATGTCGAGCCGCAGTCCCCGTCGTTCGACATGGACGAAGCCTGCGAGCGGGTGGCGAAGGTTTTCGGGATCGCCGCCTACAGCCGGGCCTGTGTGGTGAGCAAGGAAATCCGCGCGATTCTGGAGGCCGCCGCCGAATATCTGGAAGACGACCTGCTCGCCGCCAAAACCTTCAAGGTGGAGGCGAAGCGGAGCGACAAGGCTTTCCCCCTCCAGTCGCCCGCCATCTGCGAGCAGGCGGGGGAATACCTTCTGGAGCGCTACCCCCACCTGCGGGTGGACGTTCACCATCCCGAGCTGCTGGTGATGGTCGAGATTCGGGATTTCGGCGCGTATATCCACGCCCGCCAGCTTCCCGGCGCGGGCGGGATGCCGGTCGGCTCCGCCGGCCGGGTCGGGCTGCTGATTTCCGGGGGCATCGATTCCCCGGTCGCCGGGTATATGATGGCCAAGCGCGGGCTGGAGCTGCTCGGCATCCATTTCGCTTCGCCGCCCTATACCAGCGAGCGCGCGGAGATGAAGGTAACCTCTCTTCTCGAACAGGTGGCCTCCTATGCCGGGCATATCGAGTTGCAAATCGTCCCCTTCACCCGGATTCAGGAGGAAATCCAGCGCACCTGCCCCGAGGATCTCTTCACCCTGATCATGCGCCGGTTCATGATGCGGATTGCCACCCAGATCGGCAGGGCGGAGGGCTGCGGCGCCCTGGTGACCGGCGAAAGCGTCGGCCAGGTCGCCAGCCAGACCCTTGCCGCCCTGGCCTGCACCGACGAGGCGGCCGGCCTGCCGGTCTTCCGTCCCCTGATCGGGATGGACAAGGAGGAGATCATCGCCGTATCCCGCCGGATTGAAACCTTTGAAATCTCCATCCAGCCGTACGAGGATTGCTGCACCGTCTTCACCCCCCGGCATCCCCGCACCCGGCCCAAGCTGGAAAAGCTGCTGGAGGCGGAAGCGGCGCTGGACGCTCAGCCGCTCATCGACGAGGCGCTGGCAAATGTCCGCCGCGTTTCGGTTTGAGCCGCCCGCGGAATATGCTCCGCCGCGCGCAACAAACCGCCTTTCCCCCGGGAAGGGCGGCGGGAGGAATCATGGAATGAATGCGGAAATCATTACCATCGGCGCCGATCTGCTTCATGGCGGCGCGGCCAATGCCGGCGGCCAGTTCCTTTCCCACGAGCTGGCCGCTTTCGGCGTTGAGGTGACGCACCTTTCCACGGTGGGGGCCGACGAAGCCTCCCTGCGGGAAGCGCTGCAGCTCGCCCTGAACCGGAGCGAGCTGATCGTCGCGGCGGGCGGCAGCGGGGACGGCGGCAGCGCCCTTCAGGTGGTGGCGCAGGCGCTTTCCCTGCCCCTGGAACTGCATCAGGAAAGCCTGGAGCGGATTCAGGAATATTTTGTGAACACCTGCCGTCCCATGCCGCCGGACGCCGAAAAGCAAGCGCGTTTGCCCCGCGGCGCCGTCGTTTTTCCCAACGACCACGGCACCGCGCCCGGCTGCGCGGTCAGCCGGTACGGGCAGCGGATACTCCTCCTCCCCGGCAGCCTCCGCGAGCTGATGCCGATGTTCAGCGATTATGTCGCGCCCTACCTGTCCAACTGCGCGGGAGGCACCACCGTTTCCCGCACGGTGGGGGTGTTCGGCCTGAGCGAAGCCGTGCTGACCGAACGGCTGGCCGACCTGATGAGCGAAGCCAATCCCAACGTCGCGCTTTACGCGAAGGAAGGGGAGGCGATCCTGCGGGTGACGGCCCACGCCGCCGAGCGCGCCGACGCGCTCGCCCTGTGCGCGCCGGCGGTGGAGGAGATCTGCCGGCGGCTGGGGGTCAACGTGTACGGCGTGGATGTCGGCAGCCTGCAGAAGGCGGTCGTCGCCCTGCTGCTGGACAAGGGGATGAAAATTGCGACGGCGGAGTCCTGCACCGCCGGGCTGCTGTCCGGCCGGCTGACCGAGGTGGCCGGCGCCTCCGCCGTTTTTGAATGCGGGATCGCCGCCTATTCCAAGGAAATCAAGCACAACATCCTGGGCGTTCCCACCGAGACCCTGGAGCAGTACGGGGCGGTCAGCCCCGAAACCGCCCGCGCCATGGCGGCCGGGGCCCGCCGGGTGGGCAACGCCCAGCTGGGCGTCGGCATCACCGGGGTGGCCGGGCCGGACACCAGCGAGGGCAAGCCGGTCGGCACCGTCTATATCGCCCTGGCGGACGAAAAGCGGGTCTGGGTGAAAAAAATTGACGCCGTGGAGGGAACGGCGGACCGGGAGTACATCCGGTACCTCGCCACCTCCCACGCCCTGGACCTGGTGCGCCGGTACCTGGAGGCGCTCCCCACGGTCATGGCGGGCGGGGAAGCCCTGAAACCCGACTCCCCGCCGGCTCCGGCGGAAATACCGGAGGCGGCGGTCGTCCAGCCCCGGAAAAAGAACCTGCTGCGTGCTGTTTTCCCCTGGAAAGGGGACAGCCGCGGGGAAATTGTGCGCAAATGCGCCATACTGGGCGTCTTCCTTCTGCTGATTGCCGTGGCCGCGTCTATCCTGTACCTTTATGTTCTGCAGCCGATGGACAATCAGCGCCTGTACAATCAGCTGACGCTGCTGTACGACGTTGACAACAACTCGGTGATGGAAAGCGACCTGGAATACGCCCCGGAGGGGATGCTGTCCCAGTTCAACGCCCTGTACGCCCGCAACTCCGACGTGCGCGGCTGGCTGAAAATCGACGGAACCAACATCAATTACCCCGTCATGTCGGGGGCGAACGGGGATTTTTACCGGACGCACAATTTCGACCGGCAGCCCACGATTTACGGCGTTCCCTACTTCGACGCAAAAGCGGCGCTGGTTTCCTCCGAATCGGTCAATCGTTCGCTGGTGGTCTACGGGAGCAACGTGGGCAGCGGGCAGATGTTTTCCGACCTGACCAAATATTACAACGACCTGGAATTCCTCCGGGAACACCCGGTGATTGAAATGAACACCATTTACCGCAACGCCAAATGGAAGGTTTTTGCGGTGATGGTGGCCGCCTCGCCGGAGGACGGGGATTTCGATTACACCCGCAACGCCTTTGCGGACGAAATGGAGTTCCTCAGCTTCGCCGGGGCGATCCGCCTGCGCTCCCTGTACGTCTATCCCGACGGTGTGGTGGACATTCAGGAGGGGGATAACCTCCTGCTCCTGTCCACGCCGTTTTCGGATGTGGCCGGCTTCGACGGCGCGCAGCTGGTGGTCGCCGCCCGCCAGGTGCGAAGCGGGGAAAGCGAAAGCGTCGACCTGCGCGGCGTAACCTACAACAACGACGCGCTGATGCCCAACGGCTGGAAAGGGCATTCCTCGGCGGAGGCCGCGCGTTCCACCACGCTGCCCACCGGGTCCCCCATCACCCGCGGCACCACCACACAGGAGGAAACCGCGTCCACCACCATGCAGGAGGAAACCTCCACCACCCCGACCGAGCCCGGCACCGAGCCGTCCACCGCCGGCCCCACCGGGGAGCCGACGGCAACGGCAACCACCACCACAACCACGACAAAGCCGGAGGACACGACTTCTACCGGCCCGTCCGACGGGACGACTTCCGCAGCCGGCACTACGTCCGCCACGGCGGGTACGGAGCCGACCGCTCCAACTGAGACGCCGCCCCCTCCCTCGGAGTACGAGCCGCCGCTCAACGCCGGTTCCCAGGACGAAACCAAGTATCTGACCTACTGCAAGGTCAAGGAAAGCCTCTCCGGCGACATGACCATGACTATCCAGCCGCAGACCCGGGAGGAGCTGCAGCTTCTCCTGGCGCGGATTGTGAAGACCGAGCTGGGCACCGCCTCCGCCTTCGGCACCCCCGGCACGCCGGGATACATGGCGGCACAGAAGGCGCAGGCGGTCGCCGCCTATACCTATATTTTGTACTCCAACCAGGTGGAACGGTCTACGCCGACCCTCTCCCTCAAGAGCCTGGATCTCTCCAACACGACCGACCGGCAGATTTACGAGGCGGTTGGGGACGTCGTGGGGGTCAAGATCCTCTCGGGCGGACGGCCGGTCTTCACCCCGTATTTCTCCTCCTCTCCCGGCGTGACGGCCGACAACCAGTACATATTCGGGCAGCAGCTCCCTTATGGCAGCGTCCTCAGCGAATACGACGATGCGGAGCATGTCGGGGATTCAAACTGGGAAAGCCGCGCCGCCTTCGACCGGACCGCTCTGCTGCAGCGGGTGGAGGCGTACCTGGCGGACGATAAAACGGGTTACCGGCCGGCGGTTTCCATTGAGGGGACGCTCCGCGTCCTGTCCTGGGATCAGTACGGGAAATACCCGCAGACGCTCAGCATCACCTACCCGGACAGGAACGGCAAGGAGCGGTATCTCACCGGCAAACAGCTCTATGACATTCTCGGGCTGCGGTCCCCCTCCTTCCAGGTGGTTTCCGACGACGGGGAGCAGGTTGTGCTGCAGACGCAGGGCTGGGGCCACTGCGTCGGGCTGAGCCAGTGGGGCGCGGTCGGGTATGCGTGCAACGAAAACTGGGACTACAAGCGGATTCTCGGCCACTATTACTCAATCACCGCTTCTTCCTCCCAGCGCCTGGTCGCTCCGGTCTGGAGCTAGGGCGGCCCTCCATGCGGCAGGCGATGGATGCGGGCGACGGATGAAAAGGCGTGATCCCCAGCCAAGACGGGGACTTGAACAGGACCCGGAGGGGGCTTTAACCGTCCGGCGTAAAAACGCAGGGAAGCCCCCTGCCATCCTGCCCTCCTGCCTCCTCAGCCCCCAGCGCCCTGATGCCTGTAAACGGGCAATTCCCCCACTCAGCAGATTTTTCTGCTGTTTCTGCTGATCTACCGGCTTTTGATCAGCAGCCCGCTTCTTCGATACGGGAAGCAAAGCGTTTTCGGGATTCCGCCGTCAAGGCGTGGGTTTGTGAAACGGCAAAACAGAGGCGGCCGCAAGAAATCTGCTTGCGGCCGCCTCTGTTTTTGTCCTTCTTCTTTTCTTCTTTTCTTCTTCCCGCCGGGTACGGATTTACAGATCGTCGGCGTCCTGTTCGGGCACTTCCCCCCTGTCCGGCGTGCCGGTGTAGCTGCCCAGCACATCGGACGGGATATCGCCCCGCCCCTGCTCCCGCAGGGTGCGGGCGTCCTCCCGGACGCGGGACGCCCTGTCTGCCGCCCCGGGCTTTTTCTGCCTCTTGTCCATGACATGCTCCCCCTTCCGTGTCGGCGGCAGAGGCGGAAAGCCGTCTGCGCCGTCTGCCGGGCAGATCAATAGTTGTCGGGCTTCATCTGGAAATACGCCTGCGGATGACGGCAGGCGGGGCATTCCTGCGGCGGCGTCTCTCCGCAGTAGACGTACCCGCAGTTCAGGCAGACCCATAGGGTGCCCTGCTCCCGCTTGAACACTTTGCCGGTTTCGATATTGTCCAGCAGCTTGCGGTAACGCTCCTCGTGTTCCTTTTCCACGGACGCCACCAGCTCGAACACGGCCGCGATGTCCCGGAAGCCCTCCTCCTTGGCTACCTCGGCAAATTCCTTGTACATTTCCACCCATTCGTAATGCTCGCCCGCGGCCGCGTCGGCCAGGTTCTCCGGCGTACCGGGTATCGTGCCGCCTTTGAGGCGCTTGAACCACAGCTCGGCGTGCTCTTTTTCATTGTTTGCCGTCTCATTGAAAATGTTGGCGATCTGGATGTATCCGTCCTTCCGGGCCTGAGCGGCATAAAACGTGTACTTGTTGCGCGCCTGGCTCTCCCCCGCGAAGGCAGCCATCAGATTGGCCTCGGTGCGGCTTCCCTTAAACTCCATTTTTGACCATCCCTTCCTTTACAGCGGTTGTTTATCCATGGATTTCCTCCGTGGACCATCCCTAGTATGGGCCCGGCGGCGGCGGTTTATGCGGCGGCGAACAGCCGTTTTCCACAAACAGGGGGAAAACGGCTGAAACTTTAAAGACTGTTCATACTCCCCGCGGAAAGTCTGATAAAATAAAGGGGATGGGAAAACACCCCGTGGAAAACCAAGGAGGTTTGCGGCATGGCAAACGGTAAAATCATGGTCGTCGACGACGACAGCAACATCTGCGAGCTGCTCCGGCTGTATCTGGAGAAGGAAGAATACGAGGTATGCCTCGCCGCCAACGGCGCGCAGGCCCTGGACATGTTTGACCGGGAAAAGCCGGACCTGATACTGCTGGACATCATGATGCCCCAGCTCGACGGCTGGCAGGTCTGCCGGGAAATCCGGAAGAAGTCCTCCTGCCCCATCATCATGCTGACCGCCAAGGGCGAAGTGTTCGACAAGGTGCTGGGGCTGGAGCTCGGCGCCGACGATTATGTCGTCAAACCGTTTGAGGCCAAGGAGGTTGTGGCCCGGGTGAAGGCGGTGCTCCGGCGCAGCGGCGTACCGGACCAGAAAAAGGCCAAGGAAGTTCGTTACGACGGCCTGTACATCAACATGGAAAACTACGAGCTGCGGGTGCGGGGCAAGCAGATCGACACGCCCCCCAAGGAGATGGAGCTGATTTACCATCTGGCCAGCAATCCCAACCGGGTGTACACCCGCGACCAGCTGCTCGACGAGGTGTGGGGCTTTGAGTATTACGGGGACAGCCGTACGGTGGACGTCCATATCAAGCGCCTGCGCGAAAAGCTGGACGGCGTCTCCGACCAGTGGACGCTGAAAACCGTGTGGGGCGTGGGGTATAAGTTTGAGGTCCGCGACCCGGCGCCGCAGGAAAAATAACGGGAATGGGCCGGCGCCGGTCGATCGGAAAAGGCCGGCGCCCCCGGCCGGCGGCTCGGCCCCGGTCCAAAGGATGTGACGGTTGTGTTCAAAAGCATTTTTACCAAATACTTCACGGTAATGTCCCTGATTATCGTCATCAGCTTTGCGGCCATGGGAGGGATGCAGATGCTGTTCTCCACCCAGTACTGGGTGGATGAAAAAAAGACGCTTCTGGAAGAAAACACGCTGGCTGTGGCGCAGATGACCGCCCAGTACGCCGTGCAGGACGAGGAGAACCCCAGCCAGTACAATATCCTGGGGAACCGCCTTTCCCCCTATCTGAGCATAATGGCGGACGCCATCGACGCCACCGTGCTGGTGGCGGACAATCAGGGGCAGGTCATTCTCTGCTCCGACCCGCTGCTCGCGGGGAATCCGTCGCTGAGCGCCGCCGTGCTCTCCAAAATGGACGGCTCCCGCTTTTTTGAGGTGGGGCTGCTGGGCGGCTTCTATTCCACCCGGCAGTATACGTCCGGGGAGCCGATCGTCCTGGAAAGCCAGCAGGTGCGTCTGGGCTACGTTTTCATTTCCACCTCCGCCGCCGGCTTGAGCGAATACCTGATGAACAACCTGCAGGTTTTTTTCCTTTCCGCATTGGGGGTCCTTACCCTCACCTTTATCGCCCTGTACGTCATGACCTACCGAATGGTGCGCCCTCTGCGCCAGATGGCGGCGGCCACCCGCAGCTTCGGGCAGGGGGATTTCAGCTACCGCATCCCCGTCCACGGCAAGGACGAGGTCGCGGAGCTGGCCGCCTCCCTCAACAACATGGCGGTATCCCTCTCCTCCGTGGAGGGGATGCGCCGCAGCTTTGTCGCCAACGTCTCCCATGAGCTGAAAACCCCGATGACCACCATCGCCGGCTTTATCGACGGAATCCTGGACGGCACCATCCCGGAGGAAAAGCGGGAGCATTACCTCAAGATCGTTTCGGACGAGGTCAAGCGCCTGTCCCGCCTGGTGAAGTCGATGCTCGATCTCTCCCGCATCGATAACGGGGAGCTGCGCCTGAAGCCGGTGCGCTACGACCTGACCGAGCAGGCCTGCACAGTCCTCCTGTCCTTTGAAAAACGGATTGAGGAAAAGCAGATCCGGGTGGAAGGGCTGGAAGACTGCCCCCGCATCGACGTGAGCGCGGATTACGACCTGCTGGGCCAGGTGATCTATAACCTGGTGGACAACGCCGTGAAATTTATTGACGCCGGCGGCACGCTGACGCTGCATATCCAGCGGCGGGACGGGCGGGTGTATTGCGCCATCCGCAACACCGGCGGCGGAATCCCGGCCCAGGAAATGCCCCATATTTTCGAACGGTTTTATAAAAGCGACCGTTCCCGTTCCCTGGACAAAAACGGTATGGGGCTCGGGCTGTATATCGTTAAAACCATTGTCAATCTCCACCACGGGGAAATCGTGGTCCGTTCGGCGGAGGGCGGCTACACCGAGTTTGAATTCTGGCTGCCGGACAGCGAGCTGCTCAAGCGCTGACACGCCCTTTCACATCTGGATAAAAATTTGTTTATGAATTTCCGCTTTTTTCTTCAACAAATGGACACAAAGGACGGTTAAAATAAAGGCAGATCAAAACAAAAAGCCCAATTCATTCGAAAGGAATGACCCGATATGTCCGATTGGTTTGATAAAAACGAAGGCAGGGAAGCCGAACGGCCGGATGCTCCGGAGAATAACGAAACCGCTGCCCCTGCCGAAGAAGGAACTTCCGCGTCGTCCGGCTGGTCCTCCCCCTCCTCGTCGGTGGTGCCGCCGAGTTCCTGGAGCAGCAACTCCGGGAGCGGCACGGCCGACACCCCCAACAACGTGACCTACCGCTACGGCGTGAACGCGCCGAATCCGGTGCCGTCCAACGAAACGGACAGCTCCCGGGCGGACGGCGGCTCCTCCTACCGGGCGGACAGCCCGGCGGGCGGTTATCAGCCGCAGGGGAACTACACCCCCTACGGCTGGCAGCAGCCTTCCTATTCCGCGCCGGGGAGCCCCGCGCCCGGCCAGCCGCCCAAGCCCCCCAAGAAGAAAAAGGGCGCGGCCATCGCCATCGCCACCCTCAGCGTTGCCTGCGCGGCTCTGGTCGTCACCCTTACGGTGCTGCTGGCCATGGCGATCGGCGACAACCAGCTGCCGACCACCTCCGATACCTCCCGCAGTTCCACCACCAACTCCACCCGGGATGTGAATGAGGACGCGCCGACGCTCGATATTCAGGATCCGGACGAAACCGAAGGATTGAGCACCCGGGCCATCGTGCAGAAAAACGTGGATTCCACCGTGGTCATCAACATGTACAACCGGAGCTCCTTTTACGGGGAACAGCTGGTGCAGGCGGGCACGGCAAGCGGCATTATCTGGACCGCGGACGGCTACATCATCACCAACTGCCACGTCGTTTACAACGAGGATTCCGGCAGCGTGTACGACCGCATCGATGTGGAGCTTTACGACGGCACCACCTACCAGGGCGCCGAGGTGGTCGGGTATGACGAATACACCGACCTGGCGGTCATCAAGATCGACGCCTCCGACCTGCAGACCGCGGAATTCGGAGACTCCTCCCAGCTGCAGCTCGGCGACAAGGTGGTCGCCATCGGCAATGCCGGCGGCCTGAACTGGACAGTCACCCAGGGCATTGTCTCCGGCCTGGCCCGCGATGTGTACGAGGACACCGGCTACGCCATCAAGTGCCTGCAGGTGGACGCGGCCATCAACCCCGGCAACTCCGGCGGCCCGCTGATGAACTCCCAGGGACAGGTCGTGGCAATCAACTCCGCTAAAATTGCGGCGGAAGAGTACGAAGGGCTGGGCTTCTCCATCCCGATCAACGAGGCAAAGGATATCCTGAACGACCTGGTGAAATACGGCTATGTCAAGGGCCGCGTGATGCTGGGGATCACCGGCACCTCCCTGAGCGGCACCGGCTTCCGGATCGAAGCCATCAATTCGGATTCCTGCCTGGCGGGGACGGAGGCACAGGTCGGGGATATCATCACCCAGATCAACGATACGCAGGTGGTGGATTATAAGTCCCTGCAGAGCGAGCTTTCCAAATACAGCGTCGGCGACTCGATTGAGCTGACCCTCCTGCGGTATGACAGCCGCACCCATTCCACCCGTTCGTTTACCATCAACTGCACCCTCATTGAATCGACGCCCAACCGCTGATTTGGCGCAGGCCATCCCCTTGCCCCACCGCTTTCCCGCTTCTTGCTTCCCTGCTCCCCTGCCCTTCCTACTTTTCCTGCCTTTTCCTACCTCCCTTTGAATAAGCAGAAAGGCCGCCGGCACCGCCGGCGGCCTTTCTGCGTTATGGACGGACGACCGGGCTGACTCTCACGGCCGCCGCTTCGGCGGCCGTGTCCGGCGCATGGCCGGCCTCCCTGGGAATGCCGGCTCCGCCGTCGGACGGCGCACGGTTCGCCGCTTCAGGCAGCACGGCCGGACAACCTTCCGCCTCTTCCGGTATGACCGGGGGCGCGGTCACCACTCCCGCTTCCACCGCGGCCCGGCTGACATCGGTGGGCAGAAGGGTCGGGGCCGCCGCATCGGTCAGGGTCATTTCCACCATATTCTTCCAAAACCGCTTGGGCATATGCTGGCGGCGCAGCCGGGGGTTTACCCGTTCCCGGATGGCCACCGCGTCGTAAAATCGCTTCCATAGCTGTTGAAAAGCCCGTTCATCCGCCGCGGTGTCCGGCAGGCGGAATCCTTCGGTGGAAATCAGGTACCATTCTTTGGTGTCATAAACGCCGGCCGCCTGCCGGTTCACATCGTGGATAAAAAACGGCATGGCACGGTAGCGGTCGGCAAAATCCGGCATCAGCAGGGTCAAGACGTCGTTGTCCGGCGTGATCCTCGCGTAATACACCCCGTTCTCCATGCGGGCGAAACGGATAAACTGGAGCAGGTACCGCGCTTCCTTGGGCGCGAGACCGGAAATCCTGTCCAGCGCCATCACCCGGGGGTCAGTCAGCCGCTGCCGAATGCCGGGGCCTATCCGCATCCCCAGGCGGACGTACCGGTAAATCACGTTCCCCTTGTCCGGATCACAGGAGAGGAAGGCGGACCAGATCTGCCTGTATGCCTCCGAACCCAGCCGCTTCCGGATGCCGGCCGCCACCCGTTCCGCCTTCTCCGGGTCGGAGGGGATGCTTTTCACCCGGGCGCCCAGCTGCAGCTGATACTGCCCGCCCACCACGGCCGACGGCGTCGGCTTGTGGAGATAGGAGTCAAAAATCGCGGTCAGCAGCCCGTCCAGCGTGCCGTCATACTGGAAGAGGACTTCTCCGCCTTCCCCCTGTGCGGGGGAAATCACATAACCGGGGCAGGCCACGGCAGCGCCGCCTCCTTTCCACGGCCGCCGTCCCGGGCGGCTGCCCCTGCCGTCCCGCCGGCCAGGGCGGGCACGGCCGGCGGCGGAAACAGGGAAAGCTGCTCCGCCTCCGGCGAAAAGGGCAGGCCGCGCGGGCTGCGGCGGGTGTCCGCCGTCAGGTTTTGATAGATAAACGAGGGGCTGAGCCGCACCCCGGGATACATCCGTTCCCGGCAGGTGATGAAGTACACCGCCCGCCTGAGGACCACCCCGATTTTTTTCAGATCGTCGAAGGTCAGCGATCCCGCCCGCCGGGCGGTCAGGATCCGTTCGGCCGATTTCAGCCCGATTCCCGGCACCCGGAGCAGCACTTCCTTTTCCGCGCGGTTCACCTCCACGGGGAAAGCCTCCAGATGGCGCAGCGCCCATTCGCATTTCGGGTCAAGCAGAGGGTCCAGCGAAGGCTTCCGCTCGCTGAGGATTTCCTCCGCCCGGAAGCCGTACAGCCGGATCAGCCAGTCCGCCTGGTAAAGCCGATGCTCCCGCAGCAGGGGCGGCGGCTGGTCCCGCGGCAGGAGCGCGTTCGTCCCCACCGGGATGTAGGCGGAGTAAAAAACCCGTTTGAGTCCGTACTGCCTATATAGCCCCTGGCTCAACCGCAGGATCTGCCAGTCGGTGTCGGGGGTAGCCCCAACAATCATCTGGGTGGCCTGGCCGGCCGGCGCAAAGGACGGCGCGCTGCGGAACACCGCCAGCTCCTGCTTGTTCTGCCGCAGCGTATCCCGGATGGCCGCCATGGGGCGCAGGATGCCCTCCCTGCTTTTGTTCGGCGCCAGCACCCGCAGGCTGCGTTCACTGGGCAGCTCGATATTCACGCTCATCCGGTCGCAGAGCATCCCCAGCTTGGTGACCAGCTCCGGCGAGCAGCCGGGGATCGCCTTGGCATGGATATAGCCGTTGAAGCGGTATTTGCCACGCAGCAGTTCCAGCACCCGGCACATCCGCTCCATCGACGCGTCCGGATTCCGCATCACACCCGAGCTGAGGAAAAGGCCCTCGATATAATTCCGCTTGTAAAATTCCATGGTCAGGTCCGCCAGCTCGTCCGGGGCAAAGGCGGCGCGGGGAACGTCGTTGCTGCAGCGGTTGACGCAGTACTGGCAGTCATATACGCAGTAATTGGTCATCAGCACCTTCAGCAGGGATATGCAGCGCCCATCGGCGGCAAAGCTGTGGCAGATCCCGCCGAAATTCGCGCTGCCGATCATCCCGTCCCGTCCCGCGCGGCCGACGCCGCTGGACGTGCAGGCGGCGTCATATTTGGCGGAATCGGTCAGGATGCTGAGCTTATCCATCAGGTCCACGCCGTCGCCTCCTTCCATGCCTCCAGTATAGAACAAAGTTTCGGTTTTGTCAAACATTTGTTCCGAATTTGCCTGTAAAAAAGCGGACAGTGCTGTTCTGTCCGCTTTTTGTCCCCTTTATTCCGCCATCCTCCTGCGGCCGCTCACAATCCCAGATAGGCCCGGAGCGCCTGGGCGCGGTCGGTCCTCTCCCAGTTCACGCCGAGATCCTCCCGCCCGATGTGGCCGTAGGCAGCCAGGGGACGGTAGATCGGGCGGCGCAGGTCAAGCTGGCGGATGATTGCCGCCGGCCGGAAATCAAAGACGGCGGAAACGGCCTCGGCCAGCCTGTCGTCCGGCACCACGCCGGTGCCGGCGGTATCCGCCATCACCGAAACCGGGTGCGCCACCCCGATGGCGTAGGCGAGCTGCAGCTCGCAGCGCTTGGCCAGGCCGGCCGCGACCACGTTCTTCGCCGCGTACCGCGCCATATAGGAAGCGGAACGGTCCACCTTGGTCGGATCCTTCCCCGAAAAGGCGCCGCCGCCGTGCCGCGCGTAGCCGCCGTAGGTATCCACGATCAGCTTCCGGCCGGTCAGGCCGCTGTCCCCCTGCGGGCCGCCCACCACAAAGCGGCCGGTGGGATTGACGAAAATTTTGGTGCCCGCATCCAGCAGATCCGCCGGGATGACCGGACGGATCACCTGCTCGATCACGTCCTGGCGGATAGTTGAAAGCGAAACGTCCTCGCTGTGCTGCGTGGAAACCACCACGGTGTCCACCCGCACCGGGGTATGGCCGTCGTACTCCACCGTCACCTGGGTCTTCCCGTCCGGCCGGAGATAAGGCAGCGCACCCGACCGGCGCAGCGCGGACAGGCGGCGGGCCAGCCTGTGGGAAAGGGAGATCGGCAGCGGCATCAGCTCCGGGGTTTCGTCGCAGGCAAAGCCGAACATCATCCCCTGATCCCCCGCGCCGATGCGGTCCAGGTCCTCGCCAGCGGCGCCGCGGACCTCCATCGCTTCGTTCACCCCCATGGCGATATCGGGGGACTGCTCGTCAATGGCGGTCAGCACCGCGCAGGTGTTGCCGTCAAAGCCTTGGGCGGCGTTATCGTAGCCGATCTCCCGGATCACCTGCCGGGCGACCTTCGGGATGTCCACATAGCAGGAGGTGGAAATCTCCCCCATCACCATCACCAGGCCGGTGGTGGCGACGGTTTCACAGGCGACGTGCGCGCCCGGGTCCTGCGCCAGGATGGCGTCCAGCACCGCATCCGAAATCTGGTCGCAAACCTTGTCGGGATGCCCCTCGGTCACGGACTCCGAGGTGAAAAAGCGTTTTTCCATGGGTTTCTCCTTTGCATTTATTGCGGCGGAAGGGCCCCCTCCGCCGGAAGAGATACTGAGCGGGATAAACAAAAGCGCCGGGCGGCGGCCCGGCGCATTGCCACCTCATCTGCCGGCCGGAACGGCCGCAGGAATTGGCACCTTGCCCCGCGCATCCGCGGTCGGCAGGTTGCCGGGCTTCACAGGGCCTGTCCCCTCCGCCACTCTTGATAAGGAAATATTCAGCTGTTTTTTCATTATACCTGCCGGCGGCGGATTTGTCAACGCCCGGCGGAATTTGTCTTTTTGCGGCGGCGCACCGGCCGGCACGTGCCGGAATCCGCGTCAGGCCGGCGAATCCGGCCGGGACAATTCACGGCGCAATGCCAGCAGGATCACACCCGACAGAACCGCGGCGAGCACAGCGGTCCCCGCAAAATTCAGCCAAAGCCCCGTCAGGCCCAGCGGCCAGAACAGCGCAATCAGCAGCACCGGGAACAGCAGGGCGGTGGAAACCGAAATGATCGAAGCGGGCAGAGGCTTTTCAATGGCGAGCATATAGCTCTGCGTCGCGAAGGAAAACCACCGCGTCACATAGGTAAGCCCGAACAGGCGGAGCGCCCCGACGGCCAATTCCATGAATTCCGCCCCGGCGCCGGCCATAAACAGGCGGGCAATCGGCGCCGGGAACAGCATAATCACCAAAACCGCCAGCAGGGAAACGACGACGCTCGCGCTGAAGCAGCATTTTTCGATGGCCCGGACCCGGGAGATTTTCCCGGCGCCCCAGTTGTACCCCACAGCCGGCTGCAGGGAATCGCACATTCCATAGAGCAGGGGCTGGATAAAGCCGTCCACATACATCAGGATGCCGTAAACGGAAACGGCCGCCTCCCCGCCGAGCCGCACCAGAATAACGTTCATCAGGATGGAGGTAATCCGGCCCGCAATATTGTTCAGGAAGTTCGGGCTCCCGCAGGAAACAATCTGCCGGATCATTTTCAGGCTGAAGCGGGGGACGTAGAAACGAAGCTGGGCCTTGCCCCGGAAAAAGGGGGTCAGCGCCAGGAGAACGGAAATGAACATACCGCAGCAGGTGGCCAGGGCCGCCGCCCAGATTCCCCAGCGGAACACCGCCAGAAACAAAAACTCCAGCACGGCGCTCAAAACCGACATCAGGATGTTCAGAAGCATGCTGCCGCGGATAATCCCGCAGATGCGCAGGAAATTGTCCATGGCAAACACGATGGTGGTCACCGGCGAACAAAGGGCATACACCCGCAGATACTGGACGGCGAGGACGGCGAACTGCCCCTCCGCCCCCATCAGCCGGATCAGCAGCGGCGCCGCGGCATACAGCGCGCCGCCGACCAGAACGCCGGTCCCGACAATCAGGAGACAGGCGCAGGTGAAAATGTTGTTGGCCTCTTTTTCCTGCTTTTTCCCCAAACAGATGGAAATGGGAACGGACGACCCGACGCCGATCAAATCCGCCAGCGCGAAATTGATAATAACAAACGGCATGGCGAGGTTTAACGCCGCAAAGGCGGTTTCCCCCAAAAAGCGGCCGACAAACACGCCGTCAATCAGCTGATACAGCGCCGAGGCCAGCATACTGACCGCCCCGGGGACCGAGGCGATGAAAAACAGCTTCAGCGGCGGCGTCCTGATAAACAAATCGTTCGAATTCATGCACAATATCCTCTCATTGGTTCGGAATTGGTATCTGTTTTTGCAGTTCGGCGCATAAGCAGGAGGAAAAATACGCAAAGGCGTCCATGAATTCCGGGGAGAACCTTTGCAGGGTCTTGTCCAGCGCCTCCTGCTCCGCCGTATGGATTTTCTCCAAAAGGCGGCGGGCGGCGGCTTTCCCCGGTTCCGTAAGGAGGATGGTTTTCTCTCTCGATTCCCCCTCGGCGAGAAGGGTGACATGGCCGGCGCCGACCAGTTCCTTCACAATCGTATTGATGGTGGTTTTCGGTATCAGCCAGTCCTCGGCAATCTGCTTTTGCGAATGCGGCCTTCCATCGTCCAGCGCATACAGCAGCGCCAGCATGTTTTCCTTGGCGCCCAGCTTCCTTGCGCAGAAATAATAACAGCCGTCGATTTTGTTAATGGAAAGAATTAATTGCCGAACCGCCTCATACCGGTCTTCCATGCCACAGCCGCCTTCCTTTAATACGGATTCGTACCGCATTATAGTACGAATCCGTACTTTTGTCAAGCGGCGACAGAAATATCCCGAACCGGCAGAAGGAAGCGGGAATCTCCCCCCAACACCCCCTCACCACCCCCACCACCCGGTTCCATGAGCGCCGGCCGGCCCGCCGGGCTTTCCCTCCCGGCCTGCGGCGGGCCGCCCGTTCGGAGCGTTCCCGCCCCTTCCCCCTCTCAGGCAGCGCGAGCGGACAGGGCCGGCGCGAGCGAGGGAATACCGGCGGAAGGGACAAAGACACGGGAGACAGGGGGGAAGGGAAGGGGAAGGAAGGAAGGAAGGGAGGGAGGGAGAGGAGAGGAGAGGAGGAACGGGGGAAGGGGGAATAGGCAGCGGTCAGACAGAGGAGACAAGGCAGACAAAGCAGGCAGGCAAAAAGTGGGTGAAAAACAGGTGAAAAGCGGGTGAAAAAAGAGCCAAAAAAGCCAGCCAGTCATAACCGCCGGCTGGCCGATGGCTGAAAAAGCCCTGGAAGGGCCCTTTAACCGGCCGGCGTCTAGAGGCGCGGAAAACATTTTGCTGCCCGCAGACGGGCAATCCCCCGCTTAACCGATCTTTCTGCCCTTTCCGCCAATCGACCGGCCTATTATTACAGCCCGCTCCGCTCAATACGGGAAACTCCCGCTTTTTTCGGCGTTCCTCCACCAGCATAGTCGGTGGTTGTTTCCACAAAGCAAAGGAGAGGGCTGCAAAAGCATCCTTTTGCAGCCCTCTCCTTGTTGCATCGGCGCAGGTTCGTGACGGCGCCGCCGGCGCCCGCCGCATCAGCCCAAATGGATCGCCCGGCGGATCGGCTGAATCGCCGTGGTCAGCAGAGGGACGAGAACCACGCTCAAGATCGCCGCCTTGAGCGCGTTGAAGGGCAGGGAAACCACCGCGTAGCTCACCACCAGCTCCTGGCTGAGCACCTGGCCGAGGAAGAACCGGAGATACAGCGGCGCAACCACCAGATTGCTCAGGAAGCCGACGACCAGTATGGACACCAGCCCGACCAGCGCCGGGACGGTCAGCCGCACCGCCGGCCGGCAATTTTTGCGTTCCAGCCACCGGTAAAGGAGGGTATACGGGAGCACGAAGGCACAGCCCACCAGGAAATTCTGGAGGTTGCCGAACCCCATCTGGGTGCCGAGCCCTTTGGTCAGCATCTCCAGCAGGTTTTTCACCAGTTCCACCGCCACGCCGCACACCGGGCCGAACAGCACCCCGCCCAGCACGGCGGGGAGGTCCCCGAAGTCCATCTTCAGATGGGAGGCGGAGGGCAGCAGGGGGAATTCCAGCAGCATCAGGACATAGGCGATAGCGGCGAGCAGCGCCGTGGCCACCACGGTCAGCAGCGGACGGCGCCGATCTGCCTTTGGCGCTGCGCTTGGGATTCTGTCGGTCATTTTCACACGCATCCTTTCCGGGCTGTCTGCATCGCGTGCGCGCAAAACGCGAAAAGCCCCGCAGCAACAAATACTGCGGGGCGACAACGCATCCATCTGCGCGTGTCTTCTTTCATCCGGACTATACCGTTGGCGCCGACGGCAGAACGCCGCCGCTTTCCCGCCGTATAACGGCGGTTCTCCCGGAATCTCACCGGAGTCAGCCGGAGCATAACGCCCCGGGTCGCGGGCTTGTCGGCCGAAGCCGCATTACCGCCAGTGGGGAATTTCACCCCGCCCCGAAGACAGCCTGTTCAAAATTGGGGAAGCCTGCCCGAAAGCCGGAAGGCTTCTGCTATATAATACCGCGGATTTTTCCCTCCGTCAAGGGGAATCGCGCATCCAAACGGAAAAACCTTCCGATACCCTTTCCGATACCCTTCTGGGAAAAACTTAAGGATTCTTTCGGATTGTATTCGGCTGAAAAATACGGTATAATGAATTCCGGCCGCGCGGCCTGTCCGGGTCCCGGCCACGAGAGAAAAGAAGAGGCCCTTTTGCGCGGGCGGCCCCCTTTGCCCGGCCGCCGGCCGGCCCGGAGGGGCCCTCCCAACCGATGGGAAGAAAGGATGGAACCCCGCATGAAGTATAAAGCGTATCGCCTGCTGGCGGCCGCCGCCGGCGCCGTCTGCCTGCTCGCCCTTCCCGCCTGCGGCGGACAGGGCGGCGCCGGCTCCGCCCCGTCCGGCACGAGCGCCTCCCAGAGCGCCCCCTCCGGCACGGAGGAAAGCGGCACTCAGCCCTCCACGGCCGCCAACGATGTCAACCCGCTGACCGGCGTAGCCGACATCACCCCCGGCACCTCCGCCCGGCCGGTGGCACTGATGGTGGAAAACAGCTCCACCGCCCGGCCGCAGCTTGGGCTGGACAAGGCCGACCTTTTCCTGGAAGCGGAAACCGAGGGCGGCATCACCCGCATTATGGCGGTGTTCGCCGGCGCCTCCCGGGTGCCGGCAGAGATCGGCCCGATCCGCAGCGCCCGCAGCCCCTTCGTCACCGTGGCCCAGTCGCTGGATGCGGTGTACGGCCATGCGGGCGGCAGCACCCTGGGGCTGGCCAACATCCAGAACTTTGGGCTGGACGATGTCAATTTCCTCTCCAACGCCTCCCAGGCAGGCTGGCGGGACGCTGCCCTGAGCGCGCAGCGCGGGGCGGAGCACAGCCTGCTCACCGGCCGGGAAAAGCTGGAAAGCTTTATCGGCGACCGGGGCTATGCGACCTCCACCAGCCACCCCTCCCCCTTCCGGTTCGATTCCCCGCGGGCGGGGGACGGCGCGGGGAACAGGGTGCAGCTCTCCTTCTCCGGCCTGCAGCGGGTGTGCTTCCTGTACGACGAGGGCGCCGGGCTGTACAATAAGTACAACGGCACGCTGGACAGCATGGAACCCCACGTGATGACGGACGGCGCCCAGATCGCGGTGGCCAATGTAATCATCATGTACGATGAAAAGTACAACGAGGACGCCGATCATATCAACTTCCGCCTCAACGCGGGGGACGGCGTGCTCCTCACCGCCGGCACCAGCCGGGAAATCCGCTGGACGCGGACCGCCGAAAGCCTGTCCTTCACCGAAGCGGACGGCACGGCGCTTTCGGTCAATCCGGGCAAGACGTATATCTGCCTGGTCACCCAGGGCAACCGGGTGGCGACGGTTCTGCAGTGAGTTTTCCTTCCCATCAGCGTAAAAACGCCCCGGACGCGCGGCCTGCGTGCGTCCGGGGCGTCGGCTGTTTTACGGGCCGCTTACCGGTATGTCGTAAGCACCCGGCGGAAAAAGGAGACGGCGCGGGCCAGCGCCTCCACGCCGAAGTTCTCGTCCTTGGCGTGCATGGAGGCCAGCTGCTGCGGGGTAAGGACCGACGGCCCGAATTTCACCACGCAGGGGCACAGGCCGCTGTAATGCCGGGAATCGGTGCCGCCGAGCATCACATAAGGAGCGACCGGGGCTTCCGGGAAAACCTCCTCCACGCAGCGGCGGACAAAGCGGAACCGCTCGCTTTCCGTATCGGTGACCGGCGAACAGTCGGAGGAGTACAGCACCTCCATCTCCAGGCCGTACCTGTCCGCCAGCCGCCGGAGGGCATCCAGGGACGCCTCCCGCGCCTGATGCACCATAAAGCGGAGGTTGGCCGTCACGCTGGCGGAGGCGGGGATTACGTTGGGCGCGCCGCTCCCCTCCGCCATGGTGAAAACGCAGGTTGTCTTCAGCAGCGCGGCCGCCTGCCCGCTGACCATCGGCATCGCCAGCTTGAGCAGCGGGCCGAAAAGCCACAGGTTGCCGAACAGCAGCCGGAACGGGAAATCCATCCAGGGCGCCAGCTCCCGGAACATCGCTTTGACCGGCGGGGTGAACCGCATTTTAAAGGGAGGATGCTTTTCCACATGGTTGACGAAAGCGGCCAGGCGGGCAAGCGGCGTCCCCTTGGGGGGCGTGCTGGAATGCCCGCCCCCGGAACGGGCGGTGAAGCGCACGTCCGCGTATCCTTTTTCCATAATCCCCATCATCGCATAGCTTCCGCGCAGGCCCGGCATGGGGGCCTGGACCACCGCGCCGCCCTCGTCGATCACGAGGTCCAGCCGGACACCCTGCTTTTTCAGGTATTCCACCGTGTTCGGGGCGCCGTCCCCCATCGTTTCCTCGTTGTTGGAGCTGGCGATGTACACGTCGCAGGGAGGGACAAATCCCTCCGCCAGCAGCTCCTCCGCCGCCGAAAGCAGCGCGCAGAGGTTGCCCTTGTTGTCCATCGCGCCGCGGCCCCAGACGCAGCCGTCCGCGATCACTCCGCCAAAGGGCGGATGCTTCCACTCGCCGGATGCTTCCACCACGTCGGAATGGGCCAGCAGGGCGATCGCCCCGCGCTGCGGATCCCTCCCCTTCCACTTCAGCAGGAGGGTGTCCCCGATCAGGATCTGTTCCAGCTCGGCATGAACGCGGGGAAAGCAGCCGGCCAGTACCTCCCGGAACCGGGCGAATTTCGCGGAGGAATCCGATCCGCGCGGGTTGACCGTCTCGCACCGGATCATCTCCGACAGGGCCCTGGCATACGTATCCGCCCGCTCCCGGGTCTGGGCCTCCGCCGGCGCGGCGGCAGGCCCCCGCTTCCTGCGGATCCGCGCCGCGCGCACGCAGGCCGCCAACAGCAGCAGGACGGCCGCCCCCAGCAGGCACAGCAAAACAATCACAGCCACAGGCATCCCGCCCGCCTCCTTAAATCTTCTTTTTCACGTACAGAATCCGGGCCACGACGATCGAGATGACCGCCGCCACCGGCACCAGGACCGCCACCTGGCTGGCTGCGGCGGGCACCAGCAGGCAGAGCGCCGCCATCGACAGGAAGGGCGCGACCGCCACCAGCGGGGTTTTGGAAAAGTACTTGTACCCCAACGCGCCGAAAAGGGCCGGCACCACCGTGTCGAACGCGGGCTGGAGCACCGGCGCCTCCAGGATGGGGCGAAGCGGCGCGAGCAGCAGCACGCCGAGGATCAGCACCGTGCAGGTCACCAGGGAGGAGGCCGCCACCGACAGGGTGGAAATGATTTCGTTCTCTTTGGTGCCGTATTCGGTGCCCACAATTTCCCGCGCGGTCATGCAGCAGGGGATCTTCAGATTGGTCAGGTTGCCGGTGACAAAGGCCAGATAGGTCGCCCCGGTGCCGAGCATGGGGGCGTAGGTAATCACCTCCACAATGCTGGAGGGCAGATAGATAATGCAGATGCTCGCCGCGCCGATCAGCATCCCCCGGGCGCCGGGCGAGGCGTTGAAATACAGCGCCACAAAAAGCGGCACCAGCAGCATCAGGCAGATGGCAATGCCGGTCCAGATTCGGCCGTACCAGTGCATCTGGTCGTCAAAGGAACGTTCCTTGGTGTTTTTCGCCATAGCGGCATTCTCCTTTCTATGCTTCCGCCCTTACCCGGCAATCGCCGGCAGGATGACCGACTGGTAAAGGATGGCGGAGGCCATCCCCAGCACCATGCTGAACGAAAGGGAAAAGCTCTCCATCCACTTCTGCCCCTTCTTTTCGGTCAGCCAGGTGAACAGCGCCATGAACAGCGCCGACACCACAATGACGATCACGCTGGTGAAATCCCCTTTCCGGGTGGAGGCCAGCCCCTGGCCGATGAAGGCGCAGACCATGCCGACGAACATCGCGTTGAACAGGATGGTGCCCCAGCGGTTGTCCTTCTGCTGCACCCGGTTCAGGGTTTTCTGATAGCGCTTGAGGCCGAAGATGCAGAACACGCCGCCCCAGATGATGCCGATGGTCATGACAAAAACAATGGTGACGAACGCATCCCCCGTCATGGCGTCGGACAGGCCGGAGAGGCCGGCCGCCTGCGCGCCCACATCGGCCGCCATCGTCTCGTAATGCAGCGCGCCGATCACCGAAAGCCGCAGCCAGGGGATCGGGATGCCCAGCGACCCGGAAAGCGCAATAACCCCGATCAGAATGCCGATCGAGGGGATGAGAGTGAAGGTGACGCTGGAGGTAATCGCCTTGTGCATCTTCTTTTTGTCCATCCCGATCCGGATTCCCTCCCGGTAGGCTTTGACGAAAAACACCACCGCCATCACCATAACAAAGAGGACGACCACCCCGGCAATCAGATACATCACCCCGGAATTGGCCATGTCCAGAAAACTGCCGTCCATTCCCATAACTCCTTTCCTGGATGGCAGGGAAAAGGGCCTTTGCGAAACCCATCGTCGCAAAGGCCCTGCACAGACGCCCGCGTCCCCCGCCGGCCCGCATCCGCAGGCCGGCCGTGCCGCCGTTTTCTGCTGTCGTCCGCCGCCGTCCGCTTTCTCCCCGCCGCCGGCCGGGCTTGGCCCGGCCGGTTCCTTTGCTGTTAAAAGTATATCATACTTTCCGGGTCAAAGTAAAGGAAAGCGCCTCAAAATCCTTCATGGAATACGGCATGGCCAGCCCGGCGTACATCAGCTCGTCCCCGCCGAAATCGGCGTCCAGCTCGTCGATATGATAGACCGCCCCGGGGTCCAGCCCCTGCAGCTTCATCCGCCGGGCCGGGCCGGCGGGGACGGTCAGCCGGAGGACGTACACCGCGAAGGCGCGGCTCCGGTCGGGGGAGACAAACATCCAGGCCGCCCCCTCCCCTTCGCCGTTCGCCCCCGCCGCAAAGGGGCTGACCAGCCGGTAAAAATCCCCCTGGGCGATCAGGCCGCTCACCGAGCGGTAAAAGGCGGTCTGCTCCGCGACCGCCGCCCGTTCCTCCTCCGAAAGCGAAAGCGGGTTCAGCTCGTACCCGAAAGAGGCGCTCATCGCCACCAGCCCGCGAGTGTGGAAGGGGGTAACCCGGCCGATCTGGTGGTTGGGCACCGCCGAAACATGGGCGGTCATGCAGCGGGGCGGATACACCATCGAGGTGCCGTACTGGATTTTCAGCCGTTCAATCGCGTCGGAATTGTCGCTGGTCCAGGTCTGCGGCATGTAATACAGCATTCCCGCGTCAAAGCGGCCGCCGCCGCCCGAGCAGCCCTCGAAGAGAACTCGCGGGAAACGGGCCGTCAGGTCCCCCAGCAGGTCGTACAGCCCGAGCATATACCGGTGTGGCAGCTCCGGCTGCCGGTCGGCCGGGAGCCCCGCGGAATACAGGTCGGTGAGATGCCGGTTCATATCCCATTTGACATAGGCGATGTCGTTTTCCGAAAGCAGGCGGCCGATGGTTTCCTTGAGATACGCCGTCACCTCCGGGCGGGAAAGGTCGAGCACCAGCTGGTTCCGTCCCCGGCAGAAAGGGCGTCCCTCTTTTTTAATCGCCCAGTCGGGATGGGCGCGGTACAGGTCGCTGTCTTCCGACACCATTTCCGGCTCGAACCACAGGCCGAACTTCATCCCGTTTTCCCGGCAGCAATCGATGACCGGCTTCAGGCCGTTCGGCAGCTTCCCCCGGTGAACGTACCAGTCCCCCAGGGAGGTGGTATCGTCGTCCCGGCGCCCGAACCAGCCGTCGTCCAGCACAAAGGTATCGATTCCCAGCCCCCGGCAGCTGCGAATCAGCGCGCACAGCTTCTCCTCATCGAAATCGAAGTAGGTGGCCTCCCAGTTGTTGATGACGATGGGGTTGGGCCGCGCGGTTTCCTTCACCCGGCCCAGATGCCCCCGGAACACCCGGTGGAAATTCCGGGACATGCGGCCCAGTCCCCCGGCGCTGTAGGTCAGCACCGCCTCCGGGGTGACGAAGCTCTCTCCCGGTTCCAGCTTCCAGGAAAAGTCGAAGGGGTTCAGCCCGATCTGCATCCGGGTGGTGTTGAAGCCGTCCGCCTCCGCCGCGGCGAGAAAATTCCCGCTGTAAATCAGAGCGGCCGCATAGACCTCCCCCGCCGTTTCGTCCGCGTTCGGGGCGGCCAGGGCGAGGAAGGGATTCATCTGATGGCTGGACGCGCCCCGGCGGCTTTCAAGCGCCTGCATCCCGTGCCGGAGGGGCCGCCGGTCCACCTGCCGTTCCCGCGTATGCGCGCCGTACAGCCCGATCAGGTCGTAATCCATCGAGGGCAGGTCCACGCTGGCGCTCAGCGCGCGGTTCACCCGGACAATATCCCCGGTCGTGTTGACCACCCGGGCATGGCGGGCGATCACGTCGCTGTCCTCGTACACCGTGTAGCTGACCACCACCGTCAGCCCGGTGGGGCGGTCGGTCAGCGTCACCTCCAGGGTACCGTCTCCGCCGTCCAGCGAGGGCAGCCCCGGAAGGGGCGGTTTGGCCGGCAGGATGGTATGGGAAGCATACTTCAGGTCAAGCAGGCGGCTCCCGTCAGTAAAGGCAGCCTCGACCGCCGGGCTGCG
>CAJFTG010000043.1 GCA_904419875.1 Candidatus Avimonas caecicola
GCGTTTTTGATCCTGCCCGGCAATCCTCCCATTTGTCTTTGCGTCGCTGGGGTCTTGTACATATACACCCCACGACAGTTCCCATGAGGTTACACGATCCGCTTGGCCGTAAGGTCTATTTGCTGAAACTCGATAGTACATCCGATAAACAGCGTTGCTCATGCGGTGCCAGCCGTATTCCTCCTCGATCCAGCGGTTGGCGGTATGCTCCACGGCCGGGGTTTTGACATACTGGATGGCCTTGCCTATCCGCTGTGTCTGGGCAGCCTGTTTTTCCCATTCCTCAAACGCCCCCCGCAGCTTATTGAAAATTACTCGTTCCTTGTTGGCGCTTTCCAGGTGCAGCTTTTCTAACTCCTTGGCGGTATGAGAAACCAATCCGGCAATTTCGGGGTTTGGCGTAGAAACCCTGTGTTCGATCCTTATCAGTTCACCCGGTTCCAGCCTGTCCGCATAATCCGAAACATTGTATGACACTGTATCCGGCAATCCGTTTTCCTCCTTTCACTTCGGGCCAAGTTGGCCCGAAGTGCTGGTTTTAATGCGCCTCAAAAATGCTCTTGGCAAGTGTGCCGGTCTTAAACAGGGTGAAGCACAGCAGCACCGTGTACCCCATGACCTGCCATACTGCTCCCATGATGTCCGTTGCTCCGGCGGTGGAAATCCCCTGCACCAGCACCGCATAAATGGCGATGCACACCAGAATCAAAAACCCTTGAAAGGCGATGGCCAGCAGGGACTTGAAATAGTTGTGGCCCACATGCCCGATCTCCCGGTTTCCCACCGTGGCGAAAGGAATGGGCGCTAAACTGGTGAGCAGGTAAATCTCGATCATCCGTCCATACACAATCACAAAAATGACGATATTCAGCACCACCGCCGTCAACTGTACAATAAAGGATTGCAGCCACAGGCCGAGCAGCGGCCCGATGTCCATTCCTTGCAGCGTTGCCTCTAAATTCGTCAGCAGGTCGGACGGTATGCTCGTACTGCCGCTTATCAGCCCCGCCGCGTTGTTCACCACGCTTTGCGCCACATCAAACACCGCCAGCACAATATTGAACGTGTTGGACAGAATCATCACGGCCACAAAGGTCTTGAAAAACCACTTGAAGAAAATCCAGGTGTCGATCTCGTGCATATTGTTTTTGTCGATGATCAGGCTGATGAGCTCATAGCACATGACGAAAGTGAGAATCATGCCCGCAATCGGCAGCACCACGGTTTCGGACAACTGCTTGATGAGCGCGAATACCCCCGCGTTCCATGTGGCCGGGGAGGTTCCCACCTGTGTGGCAATCTCCCCGACCTGCTTGTTCACATCGTTGAACAGTCCCGTAAAGTTTCCCATAATCCCGTCGATGAGCAGCCCTTTCAGCCACCCGGTTATCCAGTCGGTGAGCCAACCCATAGGCGATCACCTCAAAACAAACCGGACAGCAGCGGGATCAGGGTCATGCCCAACAGAATGACGCCGCCACCGGCCATGAGCTGCTTGACCCCTTGGCTTTTTGCCGCCGGGTTGTCCGAGCCGTAGCCCTCCAGCAGATTGATGATCCCCCACACAGCAAGACCGGCACCGAGCGCAATGACAAGAGTTTGCAGCGTGTTGATCGCAGACGTGAAAAACGTCATATATCTACCTCCTATTGAAATGACGGAAATGAAAAAAGCCGCCTGTTCGGCGGCTTCGAGCGCAGAACGGTACTTCGGGCCAAGTTGGCCCGAAGTACCGCGCTTATGTTATGTGTTTCTCTTATTTCTTCCGACGACGGCGGCGGAGCGTCAGCAGACACACGCCGGAGGCCACGCCCAGCGTTGCCACAGCCGCTACCGGCAGGGCATCGCCGGTTTTGGGCGCTTCGGGGATGCGCTGGTTCGGGATAGTCAGGCTGGCATTGTTATCGGTTTCCGGGACGGTTCCCTCCGGCAGCTCCACGCCGGAATCCATATCCACCATCGCCCCGGTACTCAATTTCTTGAGGGCGGCGAAGCGCCGGTCGTAGGTCAGTGTCGCCATATAGCGCGTTTCACCTGCTCCGAGAATATATCCCTCCGGCGCAACCGTTTCGAGAACCTCAAAATTTGCTTTCTTGCCGATATACAGCGGCTTGCTGGCGGCAACGCCCTCCACCGTCTGAATGGTGTCCACAAGCTGGCCTTTGGTGTACCGCAAAGTGCCGTCCGGTGTGATGATGTCCTCTGCCGCGTAAATCTTAAAGGTCGCCGGGGAGAGGATGATCGGCTTGCCCGTTTCGGCGTCTACCTTGGTAATAATAATTTGGCCCATCTGCGGTTTGTTCTCTATTGTCAGACTTTCCTCCACAAGTTCAACCGTTTGGTCGCCATATGTAAAGGTGAAGTAAAACGGTTCTGAATCCACCACATAGCCCTCACAGGAGGTTTCAATGCCGTAATATGAGCCGAGATACAGCCGAGGGGTTTTCACCATACCGTTTTCCGTCTGGATCGTGTCGATCAACTGGTCTTTGGTATACCGCACGGTGCCGTCCGGGGTCATGATGTCCGCCGCCGCGTAAATCTCAAAGGTCGCCGGGGAGAGAATGATCGGCTTGCCTGTTTCGGCGTCTACCTTGGTGATCGTAAGCTGTCCCATCTGCGGCTTGTTCTCAATCGTCAGGCTTTCCTGCACAATGGAAATTTCCTGTCCGCCATAGGTAAAAGTGAAATAAAAGGGTTCTGGATTTACCACATAGCCCTCGCAGGAGGTTTCCAGCCCGTAATACTCGCCCAGGTACAGCGGCAGGCTTTTTGCCTCTCCGTTTACCGTGTGGATCGTACCAACCAGCTCATCGGCCTTGTATCGTACCGTGCCGTCCCCGGTGATAACGTCGGTTCGGGCGTAGAGTTCAAAGGTGGCCGGGGAATGAAGAATCGGCTTGCCGGTTTCCGCGTCCACTTTGGTAATGGTAAGCTGCCCTTTCTGCGGATTGTTGGGGACAGTCAGGGACACGGTGGTGATCTCCACCGTCTGTCCGGCATATTCTATGGTGACATAATAGGGCGTTTTGTCTGTTGTGTATCCCTCACACTCCTGCTCTGTGGCAACGTATTCGCCCGGATACAGCGGCCTGGATGCGCCGGTGCCGTCCTCCGTCACCATTGTATCGGCCAGTTCCCCGGCTTTCAGCCAGAGCGAGCCGTCCGGCAGGCGGATGTCATCGGCTGCCCGCACCTCAAAGGTGACGGGTGTATCGGTAATGGGCTTGCCGGTTTCCGCGTCCACCTTATGGATGATGATTTGCCCCTTTTGGCTGACGTTGGTGGCCCGTATGGTGATGACAGCGCCATCCTCCGTCATGTCAAAGAAATGCTTGGTCGGGTCGAGAACGCAGCCCTCCGGCGCCTTTTCCTCCAGCAGATACCAGCCCTTGCCATAGGATACGGGGATTTTGCCGTATCCGTTTTTATCCGTCACGAGTTCATCCACCCGTGTGCCCTTGTTGTCATACAGGCCATACACAGCCCCGGCCAATGCGCCGCCGGTGGCGGCGTCGGTTTTGTAAAGCTCCACATGCCCCTTTTTCAGCGTATTCGTGAAAGTCACGGTGGCGGTTCCGCCGTCAGGTATGGTGACGGTTTGACTTTTCGGGGGATTGTAGCGGTCGGCGGGATTTACCTCGGATATGGTGAGAGGGATGCCAGCCGGGAGCCCTGCCGCGATTTCGCCGGTACTGTTGGTGGTATAGGTTTTGTCAATACCGCTGCCGGTGACGCGGAACGGCAGGCCGGCCACCACGCCGTCCTCGCTCTCCTTGATGATTTTGACGGTTCCCTGTGCAGTACGGACACTGAACGAATACGTCTTTTGGTCGTTCATCACCCCGCAGAGCATTTCCTGCCCTTTGCCGGAGGTTTCCTCCAGCACCGCAAGCGGGCTGATTTTATGCAGCTCGGACAGGTTCTTTTTCAGGTGGATCGCCGTGGTGTCAAAGGGCTTGGACGCCGTGACGGTGATCGTGTTGCCGCTGATGGACGCCGACAGGCCGGAGGGCAGGGCGGACGTGAGCGAGCTGTTCGCCAGCATCCCGTTTTTGTCCGTCAAACTGCCCTTGTAGGTCTTGCTGGCCCCGTCCCATTTCAGCGTGAGGGTTTGCCCCGCGAAGCTGGCGAGGGTATCGTGCTTTGCCATATCCGCTAGAATTTTGTTGTAGGCGGTCAGGGCCGGGGTCGCCTCGCCTTTCTTGTGGCCGTTGCCGTCGTAGGCGTACAGCATATAGCAGTCATGGAAATAGTTCGCGTTGTTCTTGGCGGCGGGAATCCCGCTGTTCAGTTCCTCGGCGGAGGACTTGTAACCGGAAACCAGCCCGCTTTTGTTCCGCCGTCCGGTGACAATCTCCCAAATGATCGCCTGTGTCGCGGCGTAGGCGTCGTCCACCGTGGACACGCCGAGCTGCTGGGGCGTTCTGGCCGGAAAGCCGTACATGGACACCAGCATGAGCAGATCCCGCTGGGTCTGGTTCAGGCCGTTCTTCCAGTATGGGCTATTCATTAAGTTGCCTTGCCCGGTGGGATCGACATAGAATTTCCGGTTGCCGGTGCCGTAGTTCACCCATTTGTGTATGCAATACATATACGTTTTGCCGTTGTATTGCGGGGTGTACTTGCTCCCATCCATTTGCAGGATGTCAATGGAATACCCCTCGTACCAATACAGACGGTTGTTGTAATGGTTTTCCCGGTTGCCTCCGTTGCTGGTGGAGCTGTCCTCGCCGGGCTGCCTCCCGCCGTGGAACGCCCACACGCCGGACACCGTGACTTTTCCCGTGCTGCCGTTCTGATAGCTGGCGGCTAGGGAGGGCAGCATCATCCCGCACAGAAGCAGGACGGCCATGCACAGGGAAGTCAGGATTTTCATGGTTCGTTTCATTCCGTAGCTCCTTTCGTCAGAAAGCCGCCCGACACCAAAGCCGGGCGGCAGTAAGTCTGTGTACTTCGGGTCAACTTGGCCCGAAGTTGCCGGATCACATCAATAGCTCCGGGTCGTCTATATCGTCATAATTGAGGATGTCCTCGTCGGTGTCCGAATCGTCCTCGGCCACTTCCACCTCATAGACGGTGTATTGCTCGTCGGGGTTCAGCCGTTCCATCCGCCGGTTGACAAGCCGTGTCGGATCAAAGGCGTTGCGCTTTTTGTCCGCCTCGGCGGTCTGCTTGTAGTTGGGGTGCTTTTTCAAATCGTACTTGGGCGAATAAAATGGGCGCAGTCCCCGCAGTTGCAGGATACAGCGGTCGCCCGGCATAGTGGTGATTTCGTCCATCGTCATCAGTTCCTTGCCGAGCCGCTGCAAATTCTGACCGTAGCTCTCCGACTGGCCCCGTGTCCGGCTGTCGGTATACATCGAAATGGTTTCCCGCCCCAGCACCTCGGAAATTTCCTTGATGGTGGAGTGTTCCCGACCGCCGAGAAAAATCACGCTGTCCATGTTTCCCATAATGGTTTCCGCGTGATCTTTGTATAGGGCTTTGAGCTGGCTCTGCGCCTGCAAAAACAGGCATAGGGAGATTTCCCGTGAGCGGATCACGGCGACCAGCTTTTCGAGCTGGGGCACCTGCCCCGTGTTGGCTGCCTCGTCCCACAGCACCCGCACATGATGAGGCAAGCGGCCTCCGTATTTGTTGTCCGCCCGTTCACAAAGCAGGTTGAACATCTGCGAAAAGGCCAGCGCCACAATAAAGTTGTAGGTGCTGTCGGTGTCCGAGATAACAAAAAAGGCGGCCGTTTTCCGGTCGCCCATGCGGTCAAGCTCCATTTCGTCATAGGACATGATTTCCCGGAGCTGGGGAATGTCAAAAGGGGCCAGCCGCGCGCCGCAGCTAATCAGGATTGACTTGGCTGTTTTACCGCTCGCCAGCTTATACTTGGCATATTGCCGCACCGCAAAATGATCCGGCTTGCGTTTTGCCAGCCCGTCAAACATATAGTCAATGGCGTTCTTGTAGTTTTCATCATCCTCTCTAACTTCCATACTGTTGAGCATATCCACAAGGGTGTTCAGGTTGCGCTCCTCCTCCGGGGCCTCAAAGACGATATACCCGATCAGAGCGCAGTACAAAAGGGTTTCCGCTTTCGTCCAAAATTCATCGCCCTCCTTGCCGTCCCCTTTGGTGTTGGTAATCAGGGCATTGACGAATTTCAAAATGTCGTTTTCCGTCCGAACATATGCCAGCGGGTTATAGTGCATGGACTTGGAAAAATCCACACTGTTGAACAGCTTGATTTTATATCCCTGCCGGATCAGAAACGCCCCCACTTGCCCCAGGATACTGCCCTTGGGATCGACCACCACATAAGAGCTATGGGCTTGCAGCAGTTGGGGGATCAGCCAGAAGCGGGTTTTTCCGCTGCCACTCGACCCGATGACACAGCAATTCAGTGTGCGGGCGTTGGCTGGATTTTTGGGCCGGGTATTCATAGTCAGAAATTCTGTCCCGGTCAGGATGATGTTATTCTGAAAAACCGGGTCTACAAAGGGCTTGATGTCCTTTGCCGTTCCCCAGCGGGCCGATCCATATTCCGCATCCCGGCGGAATTTCTTGGCGTTCTTTACCCTGCAATAGACAAACAGCCGCACGGCGGCGGCACCCGCCAGCCCGATCAGCCAATCAAAGCCATAAAGGCCCGGCGCAATCGTCCCAAAGGCCGGGCCTATGCTCTGAAACATGCCGATTAGCTTTTGTCCGAAGTTGACACCCTCCGCTATCCGGTAAGCTGTACCCAGCTTCAGAAAAAACCAGAACACAAACAGATAGGGGAGGTTGGGAAGTACATAGCGTTTGAGCTTATCGGTCGTGTACCGCCTCCCCTCGTCGTCGCAAAGTCCGCTCCACTTCGTTTACGCCTTGCGGCGAAAACTGCGTTTGCTCCCTTGCTCCTCCTCTCCCCAAAAAGTCTTGCGACTTTTCGGGGGCCCCAGTTTCCCGGCGGGGCCTCTGCCGTGCAACCGCCTCATTTGCCCGGCCCAGCCGCTTCAACACAGAGGGCCGCCGTTCTTTCTTCATCATGCGTTTGGTGTATTCCGCAAAGCAATCGGTAATGGCGTCCGCCTGCCCGGCCTTGAAAAACAGCCGGTATTGCTTCGGGCCGACCTTGCGGAACGCATAGTCCACGTTATATTTCCGGGCTACCCGGTCAAACAGACGGGTACTGCCGTCAAGGGGAATCCGGCTTGTATTTACGCCGTGGTTCATCAGCTTTTTCACCGATTGACGGCCTTGTGGCGTCAGGGCCGCTCGCCGCTGCTGCCGGATCTGCCGCAGCGCCGCCGCCAAAGCTCTGGCAAGCGTCCGGGCCGTGAGCTTTCCGGCAGTCAAGGATACGGCAATCGTCCGGCGCTCAATTTCCTCTTGCATGGCTTGACCTCCTTTCCAGACACTTCGGGCCTCGCCGTTGCAAATTGTGTTGGGCGCCTTCGGGCCAACTTGGCCCGAAGTGCTCTAGCGTTCCACATGAGGGCGGGGCCGCACCCTGATCGGAACGGCCCGCACCTTTTCCGCTTCCCGGTTGTATTGCCGTATGGTTTCCTGGATAGACGGCTTTTGCTGCTCCGCCGCCTGTTCCAGCCGTCCAAGCCGGTCGGCAGCCGAGGCCGCCCCCTTTGCCATCGCACCAAAACAAGCGCGGGTAGCACGGAACGGGGCGGAAACTGCTTGTGCCGCCTTTCCCGGTGGTTTGGCCTTGTGAATGGCATCCTTGCCGGTCAAAGCCCGCCCCGCATTTTTCAAATGCCGTCCCGCCTCGTGGTATTTTTGGCTGGCTGCTTCAATCCGTCCTACGGCCCGATCCGCAGCCTCGGCGGCGTGGGATGCCTGCGCCTGGACAGCTTCCAGCATGGGACGCACCCGGAAAAAGCGGGCGATGTTGTCCAGCGCGGCGATCCCCTTTTTCTGAAAGGCCGTCACGGCGCTTTTGCAGCCGTCCACAACGGCCTGTTTCAGAGCGGACAGCTTTTCCCGCAGTTCCGTCACTTGTGTCTGTATGGTTGTCACCGCTTGCCGCATGGCGTTGGCGGCGGGATGACGGCGGCGCTCCATTTCCGCTAGGTCACGCCGCATAGCCGCCAATTCCTGCACCGCTGCTTCAAGCTGCTGCTCCAACGTGCCTACTCGATCCAGCAATTCCTGAAAGTCCGCCAGTGACGGCGAGGAATGTTCCCGCAGAATGGAAAGCAATTCCGCAACGTCCCTATTTCCGGCGAGGGGTGCGGCTGTTCGGCTTGTTCTCGGCATGTGTGCCTCCTTTCGGGCTGTCCGGTTTGGCCCGGCCCTGTCCCTGCACCGTCAATATCCCGTCCAGCGTGGTGGCCGTGATATTCAGGCGTCCGGCAATCGCAATGTCGTTTTTGACTTCCTCGCTGATCCCGGTTCCGCAGACCACCAGCACATGGGAGCGGCGAAGCAGGTCGCGCCCGATGTCGATCCCGCTTTTATGTTCCTCCGGGATACCGTCGTTGAGAAACAAAGGCAGATACAGCAGGGGGCAGAGAGGCGAAAATCCCGCCTCATACACCGCCCGACAATACCGGGCCGCCTGTTCCATGTCCTTGTTCCGGTCGCCGTTCCATGCGGCGGAGATATATGCTAAAGGTCTTTTCATAATCGTACCTCCTAAAAATCATATGGTTTTCAGCCCACCCCCCGCCCGCCCACTCTTGGGCGGGAGCGGCTCAAGGGAATATATATCCCCGCCGCCTGACGCAAAAAAGCACAGAGCGGAAAAGGCCGTCAAGGGTGCTACGCACCGCCTGCGGCGGCTTTGCCCTTGACTGCCCTATTCCGTCTGTGCTGGAATCTTTGCGGCGACGGGGAATATATCTTCCGGTTGAGCCATGAGAGGCGGTGCCTCCTACATCGGGCCAACTTGGCCCGATGTCACTTTTCCGGCTGTTTGTCTTTCTTTTCCGGTGCGGCGAGTTCTTTCTGCTGCTTTTTCCACTCGCCCAGCAGCGTCAAGATGGTGTCTTTCATTTCACGGGGCGTTTTGTCTTTCCCGAAATACTCCGAAAGCTCCTGGCTGGAAAGTATCACCTTGTCGGCCTCCTTTTTTTCCTCCATTAAAATACCGTCAATGACATCGGGGTTGAGCAGCCCCTTTTTATCCAGTTCCCGCAGCCGCTTGGCCTGCGACAGCGAGGGCGTGGATTGCTGTCCCTCAATGGCAAGGGCGATATAGTTTTGATGTTCGGGCTTGATGTATGACAGCTCCACCGCCGGGATGAAAGCGATCTGTATGGACTTTTTCCCATCGGCGGCGGTTTTCCCGTCCACATATTCTTGCAGAGCAGGCGTCAGGTTGGTGAGGGCGATATGCCGCTGTACCTGCTTAACGCTCATACCGTTGCGCTCGGCAATGACCTCATTCGACCGTTTGCCGATCTTTTCGTCGGTATCCATCGCCAAATCCTTACCGGCCAGCGCCTCCCGCACCCCTTGCCGCTTGATGGAATCCAACTGTACCTTTAACGACCGCGCCAGCTCCATAGTGCTGATGTCCCGGTTGTTGACGTTATCCTCGACCATCTGCTGGATCGCCTGTTCGTCGTTCAAGGCACGGACAATACAGGGGGAATACGGAATCCCAGCCTCAATGCCGCCCTGATCGCGCCGGTGGCCGGATATGATTTCATAGGTGTCCTTGCCGTCAGGGCGGACGATGACCGGCTGTGTTACCCCGTGCGCCCGGATACTGGCGACAAAGGCCATGAATTTCGCGTTCTTTTCCACGTTGAAGGTATGGCCCTTGAACGGGTGGAGCTTTTCATGCGGGATGCGCACCACCTTTTCTTCCTCCGGGGCCACCCACGGCTTGGCGGGGGTATCCGATTTCGGAATCCCGTATTTCTCCCGCAATTCCTTTTCCAGCTTCCGCTTCCGCTCGGCCAGTTCAGGAGAATCCGAGGCAGGCTGGGCTTTGCCTGGGGCAGACGGTTTGGATTTCACCGGAGAAAAATTTTTCAGGCGGGAAAGCGAGGCCCCCTTTTCATCCAGCATATGCAATAAGGCTTCCTGCTCCCGGCGCGGCTTGTCATCGGAATCGGAGGGGTGAAGCGGAACCACCTTGTCGGCAGGCTTATCCGGCTTTTCAGCCGCCTCCGCCTCTTTGGCAGCGGGGGCCTTTTTACTCGATGAACGGCGGGCTTTCTTCTCCTGCTTTCTGCGTTCCTCTAACTCGGCAAGGGGGATCTCCCATTCAGCACGAAAGTCCTCATCCGCCGAGAGCGTGGAAGTCCCCGCCTCCGACACAGGATTTACCACACCTGGGGCCGAAGCCTGTTCGGGTGTGTGTGCCGCTTTTTCTCTCGTCTGAACGGCTTTACCGGCAGGCGCTTCCTGACCCTGCTCGTCCTGGCTGGGCTGTTTGGGCTTGGACTCCTTGCGCTTGTCATCGGCAAGTGCGTTGATTGTATCTGTCGAAACAGCCGCACCAACAGCTTTCGGCATTTCCGCTGCCGGTGGCCCGGCAATCGGAGCGGCCTGTTCCGGGTGTTCAGCAGCCGAGGACGCTTTTACATCGCCCGGCTTGGTTGGCGTGTCTTTCGCCATGCTGCTTTGCCTCCTTTATTTTGAGCATGAAAAAAGGGCCTGATTGCATAATCAGACCCGGCGAGGGAATCCCCCCTTTCTGCTTTGGGCCAACTTGACCCGAAGTGTTCTATACAAAAACCCCGCCCTTTGTCCATTCGGGCGGGGTTATCAGCTAAAGATTATGTTATTTAGAAAGATATACAAACGACTGAGGAGCATAAGAAATTCCAAAATCTGATAGCTTTCGGGGGGTTGCATAAGGTACGATTCTCGTTAGTTTGTATGCCACCGCTCTCTTCTTACCCTTAAAATATCTTCGGTAAAAATTATAAGATATTCCAGCATACTCTTTAGTCAGATTCCAAACCGTTAGAATATCATCCTCAATTATTTCATCAACATCGGCTTCAGCTACTACTTTCATAACGGGTGCTGTAGAGTAAATATAAATTTTCTCGACATCTTCTTTACATCGCACTTTTCTAAACTCGAATTGCTTCTTTCCACATAAGATGCTTTCAACATGTTCTGGATTGATCGATAATAACATTTGATACATCAACATTACCTTCTTTAAGAATTGCTTTGAATTGCTCTTTAGTAAGCCTCATAGATGTTGGATAGGTTGTTCCCCAGTACCCGTTATTCTTTAGCCAAAACCAATTAACATTATTTCCGGCTCCAAAGAAACCATAATAAAGCATCTCAATAATAACCAATGTGCATTCGGAATCGTATTTATTTCGGATTTCTGACACGTTAAAAACCGACTTGTTACCAATCCTTTTTATTAAATCGTCAAACCCCATTTTATAACAGCCATTGACTTTAGCTACAATCATATCAGTCACAACACAATACGATGTAACACATGATTTATATCCTTTTGACCCGACAGAGCCAGTATAACGTCTATATACCAAGACAGGCTCTCCGATCCGATAGGGCGGTAAACTCATAGGAGAGCCAATATATATTTTACTTATACCATTAGCTACAGATAAGGCCACCTGTTCCTGTAATGTATGACTTAATTCTGAATACGGAAATAATGTGTCGTGATAGGTATCATTCACGATTAAATATCCTGCATTGCAGAAAGAGGGGTTAATAAAAGGGAAAGACTTATATGGATCATTATAATCGATCTGAGAGCGACTTTTGATATAAACACATTCGCCATTAGGATTATGGCCAGCCAAACAAAAGCCAAAGCGTTCTAATTGCCCAATGAGTTGTGCCTGTTTTTCAAAAATAGTAACATAGATTTCTTGTGCTTTAGACTTTTGCCAGTTCCACAAGACAAGTCCAATCGCACCTTCTCCCAAACGCTGCCCACGGTATCGTTCCGCCAGACGCAACGTACTAATCTTTTTACGGTTTATTGCAGGTAATGTTCTTTCCACAAGGTTGATAGACTCCTGCTCATCCTTTAAGCACACAAAGGCGCCAAGACCTTCATCATCACTAAATACAAGCGCGGTTGCTCCTTCACGCGCTTTTTTCTTAAACCAATTTTCGAATCCAATATTGTTTTCATCCGCAGGATAGTCATTTTTTAAGGAGTCAAAAAAGCGATCACTTAAGTCCAGCTCAGAAAATTTTTTTAGTTCAAACTTTCCAGGCATGATAAGACCTCCTTATTCAATTTATAACAAGCATGCGAATTAAAACACCATATATATTTATTTTATCATCGTCAATGGGATTATTCAAGGGAAATGGCCTATTTGATATAGTAAGCTTTTCTTTCATATTGACCGCACTTTCATCCCGTTTTATGGGGGGTATGTAACCGTCAGGTTTGGGAGAGCGCTTGAATGGCATTCAAGAGGTCAGCGGTTCGATCCCGCTTATCTCCACCAAGAGAAGCAGTTCACACTTTTGTGTGAATTGCTTTTTTCTTTTTGTAATAGTCAACTACTGGCTCTGCCGGTGGAGATAAAAAGCTTTAGCTATGGAGAAAAAAGGAACTCCCCGAACGATTAAAGTTAAGGTCTGCCAACCTAACAAATCAAGAAGGTCTTTTCCATGGCAGAGAAAGACATAAAGAGTTTAGAACATACAAAGCGGAGAAGTCAATACCACATAACATTGTCTATAGTAATCTAAACAAATCAGGTCGATAAAGAATTGCATATGTAAGAAAAACTTGCTATACTTTGGATGTAGCAGCCTTGCACGGTCTGGCGTGAACGAAAAAACCGGAGTTTTCTTTCAATATATCCGTGATTTTTCAATCTTTGGTTTTAATCGCAGATCATCCAATGCGTGCAAATAGGCAAACAGAAATACGTTACATACTAATGAGGTGGTGCCTGTGTCTGAAAAGCCGTATGTTCCGCTGAACTGTTTTTTTAAAGGAAGTTACAACCCGGCTTATGAAAGGGAAATCCGGAAATGTAAGGATACGTGCTATCGCTATAACCAGTTGAATCCCAATGACAACGAGGAACAGCAGAAGATCTTGCGGCAGCTTCTCGGGAAAATGGGAAACGGCGTTATGGTTGTTCCGCCTTTTTGGTGCGATTACGGTTATAACATAGAGGTTGGCGATTATTTTTACGCTAACCATAACCTGATCGTTCAGGACGGTGCAAAAGTTACCTTTGGCGATCATGTCTTCATTGCTCCCAACTGTACGTTTACAACCGCGGAGCACGCCATTGACCCGGAAATGCGTAAAGAAGGAATCGAGATTGCAAAACCGATAAAAATTGGAAACAATGTCTGGATTGGAACAGGGGCCACAATTTTGGCCGGCGTCACAATCGGCGATGATTCGGTCATCGGGGCCGGAAGCGTTGTTACAAAAGACATCCCCTCCCATGTGATTGCGGTAGGAGTTCCTTGCAAAGTATGGAGGGAGATCCGCGAAGAAGATAAGTATACGTATCCCCATTATAATGGGGGATATTAGAATGAAAACACCATTGACGCGGTCCCTCCGGGGCCGCGTCAATGGTGTTTTCAGAACCGCGGATGACAGGCCGGTCCGAACGGCAGTCCTTTCTTTTTGTCCGGACGGGCCGCTTCGGGGTGCATACCGCCGGAACTCCCGTTCCGCCGCGGAGAAGGCTGCGTTTGTCAGGGCGCGTGCTTTAATGCGTTTAATACGGCGGCGGATTGTCCGGCAACGGCCGGATCGTTCAGCGGCCCGCCCGCCTTCCGGCCTGCGGAGGGGGCGCAGGCGCCGCCCTGACCGGTCAACGCCGTGGAAAACAATGCGGCGACGGCAACAGCGGATTGCTTTGCTTTTGGAGCCGATGATCTAATAGCCGCAAGTGGTGATTTGTATGGAAATAAAGGATGTTCCTTTGGCGCTTCGAACCGGGAACGGATTGTCCCAGGACAAGTTTGCGGAACAAATCCGTGTTACCCGGCAGGCGGTTTCTGCCGGAAAACCGGCGAAACCGTACCCAGTACGGCAACGCTGAAGCTGTTGCCCAACTGTTTGACGTATCCGTCATATCCTCCCGGGGTCTCCCCAGGACACTGTCTGCCAGTGCTGCGGCATGCTTCTGGACGCTCTTCCCCAGCCAAGAGCCGGATGGAGCCTTCAGCGAAGCCTATGGCCAGTGTGCCATGGCGATGGGAAATTCGCTTGCACAAGTCTGGAGGAACCCAACGGGCTTTCGGGTCGGGCGCTTGTCCGATGGAAAAAGGCGCGCGCCTGTCTTGAGGTATAGCCGCCAAAACGGAAGCAATGGCAGCGACCGAAATAATTGGAGCGGATGATTCCGGCCTGCCGATTCACGCAAATAAGAGCGTGTCCGTTCGGCGCCCTTTCCGCCAAAGGCCCCGGCATCGCCATGCAGGTCCATTTCAAACGGGGAAGAGCTAAAGAGTGTATAAAGTATAGGAAATACAATACAGGGAGATACAATAGAAAAAGCGACCGGCATCGGCCCGCGCTTTTCGCGATGCTATAGAATTTCCTGCCCAATTTGCTGTAAAAACAAATCTTCTTCTGCCTCCGTATGCCCCCTCCGGCCCCCTTTTTGCCCTTTTCTCTCCGCTCTCTCTTCAACAAATGATCATAAGCGTTTTCTGTTGGCTTTTATCCACAATACGTGCTATGATAGGGATATACGCTTTTGCAGGCGTCATGGACGCCGGTGTAGGTCGGCCGGTCTCCTTCCCTTGGTTTGTGAGGCCGGACACCCGCCAAAGCAGCCGGCCTGGAACATATCGGAAGCGATCGAACAGACAGCACCGGCGCGGGAAAGAAGGGTAGAATATGAGTATTTTGTCATCCATCGCCCGGAACCTGCTGCGGCAGGAAATGCGCGACCGGGCGGAAAGAAAAAAGCGCCGCTTTACCATCCGAAACCCGCATGTCGGGATGGAGCTCCTCTGCCGCGGGGACTGGCAGGATACCCATGCCCCGAACTTCGATCTTCAGCTGCGGTCGGCTCGGCTCGGACTGTGCCTGAGTGTATTCGGCTACCAGAAGGAGGAAGTCCTGCGCGCAGGGGGGCCGTCATGGCTTTTTGCGAGCCAGAATAGACAGGTCCTGCGTAACCGGCAGAACGCCAGGGAGGCAGAACGGCAGAAAAATTGGGAAGACGATGAAAAGATCGTGTTTCGCGCCGCCGATCTGGCAGATCACCAAAACACGACCTTTCTCTATGATTTTTGTTTGGTGGGCTTTAAGAAAAAAGGGAAGTATCTCTGGATGATGCTCAACGGCCTGCCGGACAATGTGTGGGAACAGCGGGGACTGTTAGACCGGATGGCGGAGGAACTTGTCTGCCTCGACAAAGACATGGAGGATACCGAAAGGAGCGGCCCTTCTCTGGCGGAGCGGGTCGGAAGGGCGCTTGGCATGGATTATCAGATCTTGCCGCCGCAAACCACGGACAAAGCGCTGGTCCGCATCTGGAAATCCGCGGCGCAGCCCGGCGTCCAGCCGCTGTTGCTGCTGCCGGACGAGCATTTTCTGGACGCGCAGCCGATGCCGGAATATCCTCTTCCGGACACGGACGGCTGGCCGGATGCGGCCGCATTTCTGCGGCAAAAACTGGATGAGATTAAGCAGTCCTATGACGACAGCGAGGAGGACAGGGAGGTCTGGCGGGAGATTACGGCCGAAAGCGCCGACAGGGAGATACGGCAGGGGGAGGGGGGCCTGTATGTCCCCTGGAAGGAGGTGCAGGCGGCCGGCGGGCTGCTGCTCCTGCGGGTTCCCGCCATCCACCCGTGGGATATTTTCCGCCGCATTCCGTTTGGCGGCTTCAATGCCTGTCCCGACAATTTGGAGCAGATGGCGGTTTCAAAATACTGGCACGAGAAATACGGCGCATCCCCCATTATGCTGGGCAGTGATACCCTGCAGTTCCATGTGGAATCGCCGCCGGGAGAGCATAATCTCCATGAGCTGGCCTGTGAGATGTTCGGTTTCTGCGAGGATACGATTTTTCAGGGCGAGGAGTCGGTCGGCAATCTGGAGCAGACGATTCGGGGCTCCAGCTGCTGGTTTTTCTGGTGGGATTGAAGCAGTGATTTGTGACGGGCGGCGTTGGCTGGGTTACGGCAGGCGGGAGAGTAAAGGGGATGAAGGAGAATACGGATGAATGATGAGGTATTCCGGCAGGATTTAAGCGGGAAAAGCCCCCGGCCCGGCGGCCCTTTTATAATCCGGATGCTGTTCACGAAGCCGGAGGCCATGCCGGACAAGGAGCGGATGACCGCCGCGATGGAAAAGCATATCGGAGCGGTGGAGTGCTTCTGCCACGATGAAAAGACGGCTGGCTTTGCCGCCCTGGAACATATCGCGGAGTTCAAGGACGGCAGGGTCCCGGTGCAGCTGATGGTGATGGGCTGCCACAGCTTTGAGGGGGAGGGCTTCGACGCCTTTTCCATGAGCCAGATGTGGGACTGCCGGGAGGACCGGGAGCGAATCTTCCGGGAGTGCCGGTATCAGGTGGCGGCCACCGATCTGCTGGCGGCGGCGCTCCCGGCTCCGGAGCGGGCCAATCTGGACGCTGACCTTCTGGACGCCCTCGCCCAGCTGTATCCCGCCTGTGAGGCGTTCTACTTCCAGAACTGCGGCAAGCTGTTTCTGGCGGAGGATGTGCGCTCCCGTCCGGTCGAGGGGCCGGATCGCTTTATCCGCTTCGGCGTCAACGCCCGGTTCTTCACCGTCCAGGGCACCGAGGACATGCTGGTGGACACGGTGGGCATGAGCACTCTGTTCCTGCCGGATCTCCAGTACCACTTCCACGGCATGGACCCGAACTGGGTGGTGAATCATGCCTACAATTTCGCGTCGTATATTCTGGCGAACGACAATCCCATCAAAAGCGGCGAAACCATTGATGGTGTTGAAGGCGGCGCAATGAGCCGGGAAATCCAGTGGAAATGCCGGTATGAGGAGGCCCTGATCCAGCCGCCCAGAGAAGTGCTGGACATCCATATGGGCAGGTACGCGGCCGGAGACCGCTGACCGCCAATTCCGTTGAGGCGCCGGAAAGCCGGCGCTTTGTGGGCGTTCCTGTCTCAGACGTTCCGGATGGCTATGCCGGGGGGCGGGGAACGAAGGCCGCTGTCGGTAAAAGCGGGCGCCAGCCTCATCGGATGCGCAGAGGAGCAGCGGGAGCGTCCGTTCCCGCTTCCCTGGAAAGCCGAAAACAAGCCCGGCTCTCCGGTTTACGGGATATACCGGAAGCCCCATTTTGTCATCTCATAAAAAACAGGAAGCAGAGCCTTCCCTTTGTCTGTTAACGAATATTCCACATGGGGCGGGATCTCGTTGAACTGAATGCGGGAAACCAAACCGTCCTTTTCCAATTCACGCAGCGAGGCGGTCAGCATGGTATTGGTAATGCCGTCGATCGCCTTCTTCAGCTCGCCGAAGCGAATCGGATCCCTGATGCACAGTTCATAGATAATTTGAAATTTCCATTTGCCCTGTAACATCAGCAAAAGAGGCGTTACAGGGCAGTTTCCTGCGTCAGTTAAAACCCCTTGCCTTACCTTTTCCGCGTATTCCTCATACGTCATATCCCTGTCCATGCCATGCCCATCCTTTCCATGGTAAGGTGCGCAATACCAAGTAAGAATATTCTGCGTACTTGTACTTTTATTTAGACAAAGTATAATAAATATATCAGGAGAAGTCAAGGCAGACTTTCTTGAAAGACATTTGGAAAGGAAGACCCCCATGAAAGCAATCAATCTCGGACAGGCAACAGCAATCACCTCCCCTGACCCGCTCATGCTGGTCTGCACGAAGAAGGAGGACGGCTCTTTGAACATGGCCCCTGTGTCCTTCTTCATGTATGCGTCCTTCAATCCGCCCATGCTGGCCTTTGCTATGCGGCCCACTGCCAACAGCAGCGTCAATATTCTGCGTACCGGCAAGGCTGTTCTGGCAGCTCCCGGCACCAGCATCAAGGACGCGGTGATGGCCTATGGTTCCGCGAACGGCGGTAACAAAAACAAGCTGGAAGAACATCCGATTGCCCTTCAGACGATGGACGGAAATGACATTTCTTTCCCGGAGGACTGCCGGATTGCGTTTTCCGTCACGCTGGAGCAGACGGTGACGGCCGGCGACCACAACCTGTATCTCTGCAAGATTGACAAAATGCTGGCGGACGACAGCAAGGAAGCCCTGTTTGCATGGGACGGTTATGCAAAGGTGGCTCCCGCACAGGAGAAGTAGCGAGCAAAGCGGTATTTGCCTCTGCCGGCAGCGGGGGGATACCGCTTTTTCCTGCAAATGGAAAAAGGCGCCGACAGAAACGTCCCCTGATGAGGGAATGCTGTCGGCTCCTTGTTGATTCTTCCGATTATCCGCCGCATCCGCGTACACGCGGACCTAAGAACGGCTTTTCACTTTTCGATACATTTTCGGGGAATAACCGGTTTTATCCTTAAAGCATTTTCCAAAATGGCTCATTTGATGAAAGCCGACAGCAATGGCAATATTCCCAACCGGCTCATTGGTGGTTTCCAAAAGCTGCGCCGCTTTTGACAGCCGGTATTCCGTAAGATATTTATAGGGGGTGGTATTCAGGCTTAACTTGAAACATCGGGAGCATTCCGATTTGCTGATGTTCGCACTGCTTGATAAATCGGCAAGCGTGATGTCTTCCGCGTAGTGGTCTTCCATATAGCAAAGGATCTTTTGCATCCGTGAATTCACGGCGCTTTCTTTTTTCACCGGCAGAGCCCCCATATTTTTCCGTAAAACAAGCCAGAGGGAGGAAAGCAGAACCAGCACCTCATATACATAAAACTCTGTTTTCTGCTTTTCGATTTCTGCCAACCGCTCCAACAGGGATAGGATGTCCTTGTGCCAGCCGACGGCAGGCGTGAAATGAACGAAAGGCAGGTGTTCATCGGCGACCACACAGTCTACCATGGCTTTTGCGGGGCTCCCGGTGTAGAATCCGAGAAAAAAAGCGGGAAAAAGGAAGCTGTTGTAGCGGCAGCTCCCAACTCGTCCGACATAATGCACCACGCCCTTATTGATCAAAAGCCCTTCTTCCGCCTGTATCCGAACGACGCTGTCCAGTGTCCTTACTTCAGCCGTTCCCTCAAGCACATATATAAGCTGCAGGTCATCGTGCCAGTGCATGACCTGAAAGCCGGGATTTCTGGGATAGGAATGGTCGTTGACCACTTCGAGGACAAGATACGGAAAATCCGTGTTGCTGTTCAAATTCACCGAATTGATAAAGCGTTCCTTTGCTATGCCTGCCCCGCTTGCTTCGCCTGCTATGTTCACTCTCACCACACCCTTGGAGATATTATGATAAAAATTGGAGATTATCCGATAGTTTTGCTTTTTATGTTGTGATAAAATCATAATATGGGGATTGAGGAAAGTCAAGGGGGAAGAACGCGGTCGACCGACCGGCACCGAAGCGGAACTCCGGGATGGCGGCAACCGGACGTAAGGAAGGAGCCGTCAGGCCGGACATAGTCATAAATTCAAAATGGAGGAGATCAACGTGGCCAATGTTCTTGTACTCTTTGAGGTCACCGTCAAGCAGGGGAGAATGAACGACTACCTTGCAAGAGCCGGGCGGCTTCAGGAATTTCTAAACAAGGCGCCGGGCTTTATCCGGTCGGAACGGTTTTCCTCTCTTGCGGCGGAAGGAAAATTACTGAGCATGTCGGTTTGGGAAAATGAGGAAAGCGTTTCCGGCTGGCGAAATATCATGGCGCACCGGCAAAGTCAGAAGGCCGGACGGTTACAGGACTTCGCCGATTACAAAATCACGGTGGTCACACCGGTGCGCTGTTATACCATGAATACGCGGGAAGAGGCCCCGGACGATTCCAACCGCTTTTTCGAGGAGGGTTAATATGCAGTATATCAGCCATTATCATTCCCCGTTGGGGGGTATTTTGCTGGCGGCCGATGAGATCGGCCTGACCGGATTGTGGTTTGAAGGGCAGAAGTATTTCGCCCTCTATCTGGACAAGGAGCATGAAGAAAGGGAACTGCCTGTATTTGAACAGGCCGGGAGATGGCTGGACATTTATTTTTCCGGCAGAGAACCGGATTTCCAGGTTCCGCTCCATTTTACCGGCACGGATTTCCAAAACGAGGTGTGGGATATCCTGTATACCATTCCGTACGGGCAGACCATGACCTATGGAGAAATCGCCAGGCGGCTCGCCGAAAAACGCGGGTTAAAACGCATGTCGGCCCAGGCGGTAGGCGGCGCCGTTGGGCGCAACGAGATCTCTGTGATCGTTCCCTGCCATCGGGTTGTTGGAACAAGCGGCAGCCTGACAGGGTATGCCGGCGGGATTGATAAAAAGATTGCCCTTCTCAAGCTGGAAGGCGCTTTCCAAGAGCAATATTTTGTCCCCCGACACAGCACTGCGCCGTAAAGGAGGCGCGCCATGAAACCATCCAATTTGGAAGCGATCCACCGGTCCTTTGAAATACAGGCCGCCGGCTTTGAGAGCAGAGCTTTGAATTTCACAAAGGAAGAATACCTGAACCATACTCTTTCCTGCGTCGCCCCGGGCCGGCGGGATGTGGTTTTGGAAGTGGCCGCCGGAACTTGCGTCTGCGGGCGTTCCTTTGCCCCGATGGTGCAGACCGTTGTCTGTCTGGATGCGACAATGTCCATGCTGCAGATTGGAAAGCGGGAAGCGGACCGCCGGCATTTGACCAATATGGTTTTTGTAAAGGGCTTTGCCGAGGAGCTCCCTTTCCTCGACAGCAGCTTCGATATTGTGTTTTCCCGGCTGGCCTTCCATCATTTCACGGCGGCGGATACCGCCTTTTCCGAAATGGCGCGGGTGCTAAAACCCGGCGGGAAACTGGTGATGATCGACCTGGAAGCCGCGGACGACCTGCTTCGGAATACGGAAGACGAAATCGAAGCGCTGCGCGACCCGTCCCATGTGAAAAATCTGAGCAAGGCGGAGATGCGGGGATTGTTCGCGGCGCATTCCGTCGCTTTGCAAAAATGCGAAACAACCCATATGAAGCAGCGGCTTACAAATTGGCTCGCGCTGACCCGGACGCCGGAAAGGCTGCAAAAGGAAATCACCGCCCGCATGATGGCGGAGCTTAACAACGGGGAAAAGACCGGGTTTTCACCCTACATGGAGGACGGGGCGATTTGTTTTAACCAGAAATGGGTTCTGCTCGTCGGCGTAAAGCAGAAGCCGGAATCCGCCGGACCGGCGTTTGAATGAACCCTCTTCGCTTCCGGCCCGGGGACCGACGGGGATGCGCCTGCGGACCTTTTTCGGGCCTTTGAAAGACGCGACAGAGTACGGAGCCGGCCGCCATTGGCGGCCTTATTTTTCCCTGGGCAATCGGGCTTTCAGCTCGTTCAGCAGTAATTCCGCCATCGGGGAAAACACGGCGAACTTTTTCCAGATGACATACATCTTTGTTTCCAAAGGCGGATCCAGCGGGCGGAAGCACAGGCCGCTGTCGGAGCCGGTATCCACCAGACGGTCAAATGTGAGCATGTACCCAAGTCCTTCCTTCACGAAAACGGCGCCGTTGTACGCGAGATTGACCGTGCCGGAAAGACAGAGCATGTCCGCTTTTTCTCCGCACCATCGGGGAATATCGTATTTCATTCCCTGTGCGGAGCAGATCAGGGGAAGTCCGGCCAGATCCTCGGCACATATGCGCTCCTTTTCGGAAAGGGCATCCTCTCTTCTCATAACGAGGCCCCAGCGGTCGACTCCGGGCACTTCCAGATAGTTGTACTTGGAAAGATTCGGCGGCTCGGCAATGACGGCAAAATCAATCAAGCCCCTGTCCAGCCGTTCCACCACCTGTTCGGTGTTCCCGCTGGTAAGGTGGGTGCGCAACAGCGGGTAAGTTTCCTTAAATCCCTTGATTGTCCGCGCCAGATATTTGATCTGGTGGGATTCCGCACAGCCGATCTGCACTTCGCCTCCCGTCAGGCCGTCCAGCGATTGGAATTCGGCGGCCGTTTTGTCCACCATATCCAGAATATCCTCGGCGCGCTTTCGCAGAAGCATCCCTTCGTCCGTCAGGCTGAGGCTGGCGCCGCCCCGCCGGAAGAGCCTTTTGCCAAGCTCCTGCTCCAGGTCCTTGATCTGTTTGGACAGGGTAGGCTGCGAAACATGAAGCGCTTCCGCCGCCCGCGACATGTTGCCGGCTCGCGCAATCTCCACAAAATAGCGCAAAACGCGAATTTCCATGATTCGTTCTCCTTTCGTCGTCCCTGCATTCAGTATAACCGGTGAGGCTATTCCTTTCAAGAATAACTATGTATAAAATATAAGTATTAGACATGTAAGGCGGAGGCGGGTATGATGAAAGGCGGGGACGCGCCGGACGCGTGGCGGCGGCACCGGACACCGCCCGGCATCCGTCCGGCGGAAAAACGGAGGCGTCGGCCGGCCGCACAAGCGGGCCTCTGCAAAAAGGGGACGGCCGTGGAATGCGGCGTCTCCCCCGACACCGGAAAGCCCTGTTCGGCACGGTGCGTTCCGGATATGACAAAGGGGTTGTTTTGACGGCTCCTCTGCCGGATTCCGAAGAAAACTGTTTGGGAGGTAGCCACGATGAGCATGAATTTTGATTTCCGCAATCCCACGAGAATCCTGTTCGGCAGCGGAACGCTGAACGAGCTGGGAGCCCAGCCCATGCCGGGAAGGAAAGCCCTGCTGCTGCTGTCGGGCGGCCAATCCGCCAAGGTCAGCGGCGCTTATGAGCGCACGCTGGAGCAGCTGCGCAAAGCCGGCGTGGGGACGGTGGAATTTGCCAAGGTGATGGAAAACCCCGTCAAGGACATGGTGATGGAGGGCGCGGCCTTCGCCAGAGACAACGGCTGCGATTGCATTGTGGCGCTGGGCGGCGGCGCCGTGCTGGATTCCGCCGTGGCGATCGCGGCAATGGCCGTTAATCCCGGCGACCTGTGGGACTATGTAAACGGCGGCACCGGAAAAGGGAAGCCCCTTGCCAATCCCGGGCTGCCGATTGTCACCATCCCCCTCACGGCCGGCACAGGCTCCGAAGTCAACTGCTGGGGCGTCATTTCGAACCCGGAAACCAGTGAAAAAATCGGCTTTGGCGATCCGACGCTTGTGCCCGTCCTTGCCGTTGTGGACCCGGAGCTGATGAAAACCGTGCCGCCGAGGTATACGGCCTATCAGGGCTTCGACGCCCTGTTTCACAACACCGAGGTGATGATGTCGAACGGCGTCAATATACTGAGTGAAACCATTGCCCTGTCCGCTATTGAGAATATCTGCCGCTACCTGCCCCGTGCCGTCCGGGACGGAAACGACCTGGAGGCCAGGGAACATGTCGCCTATGGGAGCACCATGGCCGGCATCACCATGCAGCTCACCAGCACGACGGCGCAGCACAGCATGGAGCACGCCATGAGCGCCTATCATCACAGCCTGCCTCATGGCGCGGGGCTGATTATGATTTCCAAAGCCTTTGCGGAATTTTTCATTGAGAAGCACGCCTGCGATCCGCAGTTTGTGAAAATGGCCCGTGTCATGGGCATCCCGGCGGCGGAAAGGCCGGAGGACTTTATCACCGCGCTGGTGCGGCTTCAGGAGGAGTGCGGCGTCGCGGACCTGAAAATGAGCGACTATGGAATCGAGAAAAGCGAGTGCATGACGCTGGCCGTCAACGCTCGTGAAACGATGGGCGGTCTGTTCCTGGCCAATCCCTGCCCCTTGTCCGACGGGGAATGCGCGGGTATTTTTGAACGGGCGTTTCGGTGACGGGCGCCGCTTCGTCCCTGGAACCCGGATATCGCGAAAGATCAAAAGGAGTGGGCAGACATGAACAAGCAGGTACTGATCGTCGCCTCGAGCTTACGGGCGCACAGCAATTCCGACGAGCTGGCGCGGAGCTTTGCCCGCGGGGCGGAGGAGGCGGGCAACACGGTGGAGGTCGTCAGCCTCAAAGGCAAAACCATCGGATTTTGCAGGGGTTGCATGGCCTGCCAGAAAACGCAGAAATGCGTGATTCGGGACGACGCCGCCGACATGGCGGAAAAAGTCAGACAGGCCGACGTGCTGGCGTTTGCCACCCCGGTGTATTATTACTGCCTGTCGGGGCAGCTCAAAACCCTGTTGGACCGCTGCAATCCGTTGTTTCCCTCCGATTATGCCTTCCGGGACGTTTACCTGTTGGCCACGGCCGCCGACGAGGAAGCGTCCGCCGTTGAGGGGACGGAGAAAGGACTGCGCGGCTGGGTGGATTGCTTTGAAAAAGCCCGGCTTGCCGGGACGGTGTTTGCGGGCGGCGTGGACGGCGCCGGAGAAATCAAAGGCCATGCCGCCCTCCGGGCGGCCTATGAGATGGGGAAATCCATCGGGTGAAAACGGCGCGGTGTTCCGGTGTTCCATGCGCCGCCGTCCGCGCCGCCCCGGGGGAGGCGGCGGCGCGATCCCGCCGGTGCGGGCGCGGGCGTGTGAAAACCCGAGGCCGCGGCAGCGGAAACGGCTTCTGTTGGGCGGCCCTGGGGTTGGAGACAGCAGAAGCGGGCAAACCATGCAGTAAAAGGGGAGGACGGCTATGAGCAGGAAATGGGCGGCGATTCTGACCGCGGGCGTTCTGCTGGCCGGGTATTTATCCGGCTGCGGCAGCCATCCCTCCGGTTCTTTGCAGCCGGAGGGGATGCCGCCCTCTTCGGCGTCCGCCTCGCCGGAGGAGGCGGGTCCCGGCGAAACGGCGGCGCCGGCCTTTGATTTTGAAACGCGCACCGTCCAGCTGAACAGCGGCTATGAGATGCCCATTATGGGGCTGGGAACATACAGCCTTTCCGACGGGGAATGCTATGCGTCTGTTACCGCCCTCCTGGAGGCCGGCGGGCGGCTGATCGACACCGCGTATATTTACGGGAACGAGGCGGCCGTCGGCCGGGCGGTTCGGGATTCCGCTGTGCCCAGGGAAGAAATTTTCGTGATGACCAAGCTCTATCCCAACCAGTTTGCGAACGCCGACGAGGCCATTGACGAGGCGCTCGCGAAACTGGATATTGGCTATATCGACATGCTGCTGCTCCACCATCCCGGCGACGGGGATGTGGAAGCCTACCGGGCGATGGAGCGGGCGGCGGCAGGCGGGAAGGTCCGTTCCATTGGGCTGTCCAACTGGTATGTGGAGGAGCTGGAGGAGCTTCTCCCGCAGGTGGCCGTCCCTCCGGCGCTGGTGCAGAACGAGATCCATCCCTATTACCAGGAAAACGACGTGATCCCCTGCATACAGGAGAAGGGCATCGTCGTACAGGGCTGGTATCCTTTCGGCGGCAG
>CAJFTG010000044.1 GCA_904419875.1 Candidatus Avimonas caecicola
GCCATAAATACACACTCCTGACAGTATGAATTTATAGGTCGTGTGCCGTTTCCCGTGCTTTTTTTACTACAACCTTTACTGCAACCATTGCGGCCGAAAAAGGCGGTTTTTGACGGGAAAAGAGGGGATTTTCGGACGGGCGGCGGGAGTTCCGCACAAATAGAAAAAGTGCGTTAAACCCTTGAAATGACTGGGTTTAACGCACTTTTTACTGGCAGGGGCAGAAGGACTTGAACCCTCGGCACGCGGTTTTGGAGACCGCTGCTCTACCAACTGAGCTATGCCCCTATATTGAAGAAACAAACCGAAGCCGGGCCGCATGGCGAACTCCTAGGTCTGCCCCTCAAATCAATTTGGTGGGCCTTCAGGGACTCGAACCCGGGACCGACCGGTTATGAGCCGGTTGCTCTAACCAACTGAGCTAAAGGCCCATGAGCATTCCGTTTTCTTGACGGATAGCGTGTCAAAGCACGTCTGCTATTTTACCATAAATTCAGTGGTTGTCAAGAGGGAGATTGATATTTCTCCTCCTGCTCTGTATAATCGCCGCACTTTCGTGTTCATAAACGCTCCGCCCTTGGAGCAACTGCGGCTTCCGCGCCCCCGCCATACCTGCGCCCGGCGGAAAAAAGCTTGCCTGGGCGCGGATATGCACGGATCGCCCCCTTTACTTACCGGTTGACGATTCGGTTCACAGATTCCAAAGCTGCCTCGTTCCCCCCTCGCAGCCGCAGGCAATGCCGGGTACTGACAATAACCGATCGCCATGCCTACGTACGCGGTCGGAGCATAGCAATTCTTGAGGATTCGGACCTCTCATCGGCTCGTCGATGCGCGTTCGATGGATGCGTTCAACTCCTGCTTCAGCTTTTCCGGTTCCTCCGCCGTTTTTCCCTCCCCTGAACCAATGCGTTCTTAATCCGGCGGTTCCTCAATTGTTCAATATTGCGGTTAATAGCGGCTCTCTCCTGCAATACTTCGGCAAGTTTTATAGTGTTCTTCCGATATCTTTACATATTTTCATTCAACCTCCACTCATCGGTTTCGCTGTACCATACAAACAGGCGCCGGTCAATGCCCGGAAGCTGCCGATTTGAAGCTTGAAAGGCGGCGGGTTATATGATAAAATTACCTCGGTACTATTCGGTGCTATTATGTGGAAAAGATTGCAGGCCGTAAAGCGGGATCGGCCGTGAAGGAAAGAATCAAAGCGGCGGTGCGCATCGTTTCCCGTGAATTTCGGAGATCGGCGATCAAATTGCATGGGTGCCTGAGGTGCCTGCTTGGTTCGAATCCGGGGCTTTCCGCCTTTGGAATATACAAAATATTGATTATGATGATGAAAGGATGCGGAAAAGCATGACAAAAGCGAAGCCACAAAAATGGGCGGCGTTGTTTCTCGTCTGCGCTCTGGTTTTATCGCTGCTGCCGGGCGCGGCGTTCGCTGCGCAGGCGGCGGACGGGGACGCCGCAGCGCAGATTGGCGACCGGACCTATGAGTCCCTGGCGCAGGCCCTCTCCGCGGCGGGGGAAGACGGCGTCGGCACGCGGGTCGTTTTGCTGGAGGATGTGACGGACTGCTCCCGTCTGCCCATTGCAGGCAAGGAAGTCACGGTGGACCTGAACGGCCACGACATCGGGTTCGCGTATAACAGTTACTTCCGGGTGCAGGGCGGCACGCTGAATTTGACGGGCGAAGGCAAAGTATACGAGCAGAGCCCCTATTATTCGCCGGTTATGATGTACGGTTCGTCCGACAGCACTGCGGAAAATTATTCTGTGGTGAACGTCGGGAGCGGCGTCACGCTGCAGGGCTGGGCCGGCTTGTTTATGGATCCGTCGAGCGGCAACGCCAATTACGGGATGGTCGCCGCCATTTCCGGCACGCTGATCAGCGTGAAGGATATCGACGGGGGCGACGGCCACGCCCTGTATGTGAACGGGCAAATCGCGAATACCGAAGGAGCCGTGCCGCGCATTACGCTGGATGGGGCCACCCTGTTGAGCAGCGGCAACGGCATGTATCTGGCCGGATACACGGAAACGGTGATCCGCAACTCCACCATTACCAGCGACGGGGAGGGCGGCACCGGCATTGAAATCCGCGCCGGGAAGCTGACCATTTCCAACAGCAGCATCACCGGCGGCAGCGGGGAATATGAGGGCGCCCCGAACGGGAACGGTTCCACCAGCCAGAACGTCGCCCTGGCGGTAGCGCAGCACACGACCGAGCTGCCGCTGGAGGTCACTGTGGAAAGCGGTACCCTGACCGGCGGCGCGGCGTTTGTGCAGGCGAACCCGCAGGGAAACGGGGCGGAAGCCGTCGAAAAGGTGCAGATCGAAATTCTGGACGGTACGTTTGACGGCCAGGTTTACAGCGAGAACAAAGAAGGCTTTATCTCCGGCGGTACGTACTCGGAGGCGCTGGAGAGCGCGTATGTTTTCCCCGGCCTGACCACACAAGAGGATGCGGACGGCAATACCGTCATCAAGAAGCTGGAGACCGTTTACCTCGACGGCGCGAAGGGGGACGACGCCAACAGCGGCGCGGACGCCTCCCAGGCGGTGAAATCGCTGGATACGGCTGTAAGGCTGGTTGCCGGCGACGGCGTGATCTACATTTGCGGGCAGGTAAATGTTGGCGCATCCATGGCCCTGAGCGGCGTGACCATCAGAAGGGCCGAAGGCTATTTCAATCAGTTGATTTCTGTTAACGGAAGCGATGTGGAGCTGACTCTTTCCGATGTCACCATTGACGGCAACAACGTGACCGGCGTCAGCAGCGACGGGTACCTGGTATTTGTTTCCGGGGGCGCGACCCTGAATATTGAGGACGGCGCGCGGCTGATCCATAACCAGACGGCGGCCGTTTATGTGAACGTCGGCAGTACGCTGAATATGAACGGCGGCGCCATCAGCGGCAACACGTGGACGGATGCTGCCATGAGCGGAGGCGGCGGTATTATTAACTGCGGCACCACGACGATAAACGGCGGCGAGATTTCCCAGAACCACAGTGCAACATGGGGCGGCGGTATCCTGAACACCAGGGGAACCGTTACGCTCAACGGCGGCGAAATTAAGAACAACACGGCTGCTCAGGGGGCGGGGATCGCCACCATAGGCGGCGGGACGCCCGGCACGATCACGATTTTGGACGGCGCTTCCATCAGCGGCAACCGGGCGGACAACTATGGCGGCGGCGTTTATGTACAGGGCGTTACGTATGGCGACGAGTTGTCAACAGTTTTTGAGATGCGCAACGGCTCCATAACCGGCAACACTGCGGAAAACGTAACAGGCGCCGGCATTTTCGGCTATTATTATAATGGTGAAACGATTATCCGGATTTCCGGCGGCACCGTTGCGGACAACGTCTCGACCGAAGAGGGGATGGGGAATGCCATCGGCCTTTACGGGATAAACGGGGATTATGCCCACCTTGAGCTGAGCGGCAGCCCGGTGATTTCCGGCGATGTGTTTTTCCAGAACGATTATCCGGACGGCTATGTAATCCGGGTGACCGATGAGTTCAACCCCGCAGACCCCGTCGTGATCAGCCGGAGCAACAACGCATACGAGATCGTGGCTGTGGAATATGCGGCGGGGGTTACGCCGAAGGCCGGCGATTTTGCCTCCGATGCTATTTTTGAAACGTTGGTCATCGACGGCCAGACCCTGAAGTGGGCCAGTGCGGGGATCGTTTACTTCTACGCCGATGATGAGGCGGAAGAGGAGTACGAGGATTTCCGGCAGGGCGTGGTGATCGGCGGCAAGATCGACCCCGCGAACGTGCCGACCCCTGAAAAGACGGGATATACGCTGGAAGGCTGGCGGGTTCTGGGAACGGAAACCGTGTGGAACTTTGATTCGGACACGGTGGAGGGCAGCCGGGTCGAGCTGGTTGCCTGCTGGAAACTGGATGCCCCCGCGGTTTCCGTCTCGGCGGATACGCTTACTCCGCATATGGGTTCTGACGCCACGCTGACCGCCGCTGCGTCCCATGCGCTTGACGGCGTTGCCTACACCTATCAGTGGTACAAGGACGGCGCGCCGCTGGAGGGCGAAACGGGCAGCACGCTGGCCGCTTCGGAGAGCGGGAGCTATACGGTCCGGGTAACGGCGGTTGACGGGCAGGCGGTTTCGGCGCAGACGGAAAGCGCCCCGGCGGTGGTGACGGTTGCCGGCCACAATGCCGGTACCGAGTGGAAATCCGACGCGGACAGCCACTGGCACGAATGCGCCGACTGCGATGAAAAACTGGAGGAAGCCTCCCATACCTTTGTGTGGGTAACGGACAAGGAAGCCACCGAAACCGAGAAGGGCGCCAAACATGAGGAATGCTCCGTCTGCGGCTATGAAAAAGCGGCGGTGGAGATTCCGGCGACGGGTACGGGCGCAACCGACCCGGCGGGTCCGCAGACGGGAGAAACCGGCAGCCTGCTTCCTTGGTTTATCCTTCTGTTCGTGAGCGCGGGCAGCCTGACCGGAGCGTCGCTTTATGCACGCAGGCGCAAGGAGCAGTAAACGTCTGGATTGGCATTACCGGTATGCAGGCAGGCCGGCTCCCCCTGTTCGGGGGAGCCGGCCTTTCTTTTGCCGCTTTTAGCAAGAGAAACGCCCTGGTTCTGCCTGAGATAAGAAAAAGCCCTGGCAAATAAAGCCGCCACCGATCGAGACGGTTCGGCAGGCATTATGGAAGAGCAAGGGGGCGCAAGGGGGGCAAGGATGAAAATGAAAAACACGCAGCGCTCAGGGGAGCCCGCAAAAGCGGAAGCGCGCTGATGATTTTCGAAAGGCCAGTGAACGGAAAGCGTCTGTACGGGGACGAACCGCCGGCGTCGGGGATATATGATGCAGGGACACGGCGGAAAAGGCGAAGACGGCCGAGAAGTACATTAGCCGGCTGAAAAAAGGCCGGGCAGGGGAGCAGCCTACACCCAGGGAGCGCATGAGCCCGTTCACGGCCGGCAGGCGACAATCTCTGCCTTCATGCCGGAGCATACTCACGTGACGTGCCGCATGGCCGGTATCCCAGGGCTTTGCCCAAATTGAAATCCCCCCGGCGAAGCCGGGGGGATTTCAACAACGCGGCGTTCCCTGCACAGCGCCTGGAGGCAGGAGCAGGAAGGGGCACAAGGGGCAGCAACGAACAGCCGCGGGCAAAGAAAAGGAAGAGCAGGCGCAAGCGAATGAGAGCAGACGAGAGCGGGCAAGGACAGGCCGGGACAGGAAAGCACAGACAAGCACGGGCTGGAACAGGTTGGAACAGGCGAGGGAATCTCCCCGGCGCGTCCCATCCTCTTGCCGGCGGCAGGTCAAAGCAGCCGGACCGGGGTCACCATCTTCTGGTTTTGGAAAAAGCGATACTGCCTAGTATTACGGCGACTGCGCCGGCGGCCGCGCCGCAAATGCCCAGCACAAACGCGCTGACAGACAGACCTTTCATACGCACCCTCCTTTCCCGGGGCGGAAATCACAGGGCGGCCAGCGCCTGGCGGATATCCTCGATGATGTCGTCCGGGTTTTCGATGCCAACCGAAAAGCGGATCAAATCAGGGGTAACGCCGGCTTCGGCCAGCTGCTCGTCGGTCATCTGGCGGTGCGTGGTGCTGGCCGGATGGAGCACGCTGGTGCGCAGGTCCGCCACGTGGATGACAATCTGTGCCAGCCGCAGGTTTTCCATAAACCGGCAGGCGGCGTCGCGCCCGCCCTTCACGCCGAAGGAAACGACGCCGCAGGTGCCGCCGGGCATATATTTCTGCGCCAGGGTGTAATATCGGTTGCCCGGCAGGCCCGGATAGCTCACCCAGGAGACTTTGTCGTGCCGCTGCAGGTACTCCGCCACCTTCTGCGCGTTGGAGCAGTGCCGCTCCATCCGCAGGAAAAGGGTGTCGATCCCCTGGCTGAGAAGGAAGGCGTTCATCGGGCTGGAGGTGACGCCAAGGTCCCGCATCAGGTGTGTGCGGCATTTGGTGATGTAGGCCGCACGCCCAAACGCTTCGGTATAGGTGAGGCCGTGATAGGTTTCGTCCGGGGTGGTCAGCCCGGGGAATTTGTCGTTCTGCGTCCAGTCAAAATTCCCGCTGTCCACCACGACGCCGCCCAGGGCGGTCGCATGGCCGTCGAGGTATTTGGAGGTGGAGTGGGTGACAATGTCCGCGCCGAACGCAAAGGGGCGGCAGTTCACCGGGGTGGGGAAGGTGTTATCCACGATCAGCGGCACGCCGTGGGCATGGGCGGCGCGGGCGTACATCTCGATGTCCAGCACGCACAGGCTGGGATTGGAAAGAGTCTCCCCGAACACCAGCTTGGTGTTCGGGCGGAAGGCGGCGTTCAGCGTTTCTTCGTCCGCGTCCGGGTCGATGAAGGTAACGTCGATCCCCATTTCCTTCAGGGTCTTGTGGAACAGGTTGAAGGTGCCGCCGTAGATTGCCACCGCGCTGACGATATGATCCCCGCTGTGGGCGATGTTCAGCACGGCGACCAGGGAGGCGGCCTGTCCTGCGGAGGTCAGCAGAGCGCCGACCCCGCCTTCCAAAGCGGCGATCTTCGCCTCCACGGCGTTGGCGGTCGGGTTGGAGAGGCGGGTATAGAAATCTCCGCCGATTTTCAGGTCGAACAGATCGCCCAGCGTCTGGGCGCTGTCGTAGCGGAAGGTGGTGCTCTGTACGATCGGCAGCACGCGCGGATCGCCGTTTTTCGGCTTCCAGCCTTCCTGAACGCATTGGGTGTCGATATGCCAGTCCATAATAATTTACCTCCTGTGTGGTGTTATAGTCAGCCGATGTGGTCTTTGCCCCCCATATACATCCGCAGCGGTTCGGGGATGCGGATGGCTCCGTCTGCCTGAAGGTTGTTTTCCAGGAAAGCGATCAGCATGCGGGGCGGGGCGACGACGGTGTTGTTGAGGGTGTGGGGGAACCAGGTTCCCTTTTCCCCCCGGACCCGGATGCCCAGGCGCCGGGCCTGGGCGTCCCCGAGGTTGGAGCAGCTTCCCACCTCGAAATACTTTTTCTGGCGGGGGGACCAGGCCTCCACGTCGATGCTTTTCACCTTGAGGTCGGCCAGGTCGCCGGAGCAGCACTCCAGAGTCCGCACCGGGATGTCCAGCGAACGGAAGAAATCCACCGTGTTGGTGTACAGCTTTCGGAACCAGTCCATGCTTTCCTCCGGACGGCAGACCACGATCATCTCCTGCTTCTCAAATTGATGGATGCGGTACACGCCCCGCTCCTCGATCCCATGGGCGCCCACCTCCTTGCGGAAGCAGGGGGAATAGCTGGTGAGGGTCTGGGGCAGGGCGCTTTCGTCCAGCACCGTGTCGATGAATTTGCCGATCATGGAGTGTTCGCTGGTGCCGATCAGATAGAGGTCCTCCCCCTCGATCTTATACATCATGCCCTCCATTTCGGCAAAGCTCATCACGCCGGTGACCACATCGCTGCGGATCATAAAGGGCGGAACGTAATAGGTGAAGCCGCGGTCGATCATGAAATCCCGCGCATAGGAGAGGACGGCGCTGTGCAGCCGGGCGATGTCCCCCTTGAGATAATAGAAGCCGTTGCCGCTGGTTTTCCGTGCACTGTCCAGGTCGATGCCGTCCAGCCGCTCCATGATCTCCACATGATAGGGCACCTCGAAATCCGGCACGGCCGGAACCCCGAACCGCTCCACCTCAACGTTCTCACTGTCGTCCCTGCCGATGGGCACGGAGGGGTCGATGATGTTCGGGATCACCAGCATCCTTTCCCGGATTTTGGCGGTCAGCTCGGCCTCCTTCTGCTCCAGGTCGGCCAGCTCCTGCGCGATGGCGGCGACCTCCCGCTTCTTTTGCTCGGCCTCGTCTTTCAAACCGCGGCCCATCAAGCCGCCGATTTCCTTGCTTGCCACCTTGCGCTTGTTCCGCAGCGCATCGCCCTGCGCCTTGGCCTCCCGGAACTGGCGGTCGAATTCCACCACCTCGTCTACCAGAGGAAGCTTTTCATCCTGAAATTTTTTGCGGATGTTTTCCTTTACCCGTTCGGGGTCGGTCCGCAGCAGATGCATGTCCAGCACGGCTTTGTCCTCCTGTGTTTCCGCGCCCTGCGCGGATAGTCGCCGGAAAAGGCCGGGACGGGCGGGAAAGAAAAACGCGGAATCCCCTCCCGCTCATGGGACGGAAGATTCCGCGTTGCCACCCAAATTACCGACGGCGGGTTCCCCGCAGGGAAGGCCGGCGCCTTCGGTCTCTTTACGGCGCGATAGAGGGCGCCGCCCTTCCGGCTCCTCGCCGGCTGCTGGGAAAGCGGAAGCACGCCGCGCAGACTGCCGGTTCACACCATCCACCGGCTCTCTGCATGTCCGCTGCGGCGCGGTTCTTTCCTTCGGCGGGACAGACCGGCTGCGCCGGCGGCCCGCTTGCGCATTGGCCTTTTCCAGATTCCTCCTCATTGTACCGCATTTGTCTGTGTTTTTCAAGCGGAAATTTCGTGGAAAACTTCCGTCGGAAAATTTCCGACGGATAATTTCCGCCGGTCCGTCAACCGGCGTTGAGCAGGTAAAAGCCGAGGTTGAGATAGGCGGCGAACAGGGTCCAGAGCAGGTAGGGGATCATCAGATAAAAGGCCGGCCGGCTGATGTACCGGAAGCCGGACATGGTCAGCGTGACCAACGCGATGAGCAGAAGGAGCCAGAAAAAGGCGAACAGCCTCCACCCCAGCCGGAAGAAGAAGAAGGGCCAGAGCATGTTGACAAGCAGCTGCAGCAGAAACATCCGCAGCACCCGTCCGCCGTCCACGTCGTTGGCGTTCCATACCAGATAGGCGGCAAAACCCATCATCAGGTACAAAATGGTCCAGACGACCGGGAAAACGATGGCGGGCGGTGTGAGCGGCGGCTTGACCAGGCTGCCGAAGCCGCTTATGCCGCCGAGCAGCCCGCCGACCGCCCCGGCGGCCAGGGTGAGCGCCTCAAAAAACAAAAAGGCGCGCAGCTCAAAGGGGTTGCGGGCCTTCCCTTGGGAGGAGGAAAAGAACGACATGACGAAAGACCTCGTTTCTCCGCCGCATACTGTCCCCGGTGCGTCCGCTCGGCGGCGGCGGAACGGTTTCGGGGCGCTGTGCCGGACCTTTTCCCGTCCGGCGTTTCAGTATACAGTATGCCCGACAGGAAAAAAATATAATCGGAAATCGGGGGCGGCCGGGAAGAGCCGTTCGTAAGCCTTTTTCAGGTGGAGCGGGACAGGAACCTCTCGGCTGCGGCTGTCGAAACGGGCGGTTACAAGGGGGCGTTCCTCCGAAGGGGGACCGCTCGTTCCCGGCTGGTTTTCTCTTGGCAGACGGTCAAAAAGTCAAATAAAGACAATCAATAGGTCACGCCCGAACGGGGACTTTCAGGGAAAATCCTGTTATATTGTCTGTGGATGTATACAGAAAAACAAAAAATATGGATAAAAATAGATTTAAAATGATCGAGAATGCAGGGGCCTGGGAAAAAGCAATGGGGCAATCCGCGGCACAGAGGGAGGAAGCGCATGGACGTGGCGTCTTCGGCCGGCAGACAATTTGAATTCGAAAACGCATACTGGAGAAAACCCAAGAAATGCAGATTTGTCCACTTGTACCAGGTCGGCGAAATCGGGTGTGAGAGCGATTTCCGCATTGTTGAGCATCTGCAGGTATGCCATGAAATTACCTATATCATTTCCGGGGACGGCTATGTATACACGGATTCCCGGGTGTCCAGGGCGTCTCCCGGCGACGTTTTTCTAACCCGCAAGGGCCAGATGCACGCCATCCAGGCGGACAAACAGTCTGTTATGCGGTATTTCTATCTGGCGTTTGATTTCAACCCGGAAGCGGACGCCGAGCCGTACAGCCTGGTCAGGGATCTTTTCCTGCTCCGGGAGGACCTGATGGAAAAGGATTCGCTGGAGATCGACAGGCCCTTTTCCCGACTGGTCAGCGAACTGTATTATATGGCGGATTTTTCCGACGAGATGATTAATTCCTACATTGAACAAATCCTTTTGCTGGTGTGCCGTTTGTTTCAGCATACAGCCACGTCGAAATATCTGCCGATCAAATCCATCAAACCCGCGGGCTATACGGTATATGCGGTGCTGCGGTATATCAACGAAAATATTTATCGCGTGGAAAGCATCAACGCCATGGCGAAAGACCTGGGATACTGCAGCAGTTATTTATCCCGTATCTTTAAAAAGCGGATGGGTATGACGCTCCAGTCCTACCTGATTATAAAGAAAATGGAGAAAGCGGTGGAAATGATCGAGCAGGAGGACTTTACCATTACCGAGATTGCTCTCCGCCTGCATTTTGAGTCGCTGCAGTCCTTCAGCAAATCCTTTAAACGGACGCTGGGGCTTTCCCCGCAGGAGTACAGGAACGAATATCAGCGAAGGGCGGCGTGCGGCGGAGGACGGCAAACGAAAACAACCAAACGGTAAAACAGAGACCTTGTGTCTTGTCAAAAGCATAATTTAAAATACCAGCGTGTTCCCGCTCTTTTTTGTTCCGGATTTCTCCCTGAAGAGGGATAACATAACGAAAGGGGTATGTCTCATGAAGAGGGCGAAAAGGGCAAAGCCGGTCATCGCGTGGGCGCTGACATTCTGCCTCACCGCCGGCACGGCTTTGGGCTTTTCCGGAGGGCTGAAGGCCAAGGCGGAGGGGGACGGCGGGCTTCTGCTGGATGCCAGCCCGGAGGAGTCCGCTGATTTCGATGAGGACAACGTCATTTCCCGTTACGCCGTGATGTCCGACACCCATATCCGGGAGGCGGCGGACCATACGTCAAACAGGCTGTTTGACAATGCGCTGAAGGCGGCGAAAGCGCTGACAGGCGGCGGCCTTGATGCGGTTCTGCTGGCGGGCGACCTGGTCGAGGGATACGGCGGCCCCGAAATACAGGCGGCGCACGCGAAGGCGATCATTGAGGCCAACCTGGACCCGGCGCAGACCGAGTTTATCATCGCCAGCGGCAATCACGACTATTATCTGCTTCCCGGCCTCAATGCAACGCTGGGCTGGGCCGACTATCTGGGCGGGGATTTCCTGTATCAGGCGCCGGTGGAGGGGAACACGCAGGAGGAGATCCTGCGGGGCAATTACCACACCGTGCGCAACGGCATCCATATTATCACCGTGTTCGGATATGACGGAGACCATCCGGCTTCGGACGTGGCGTGGCTGGAGCGGCAGCTGGAGGCCGCCTCCAGCGATACCCCGGATATGCCGATTCTCGTAATCAGCCACGTGCAGGCGGCGGGTTCCCTGGACAACAATGAGCCGGATGCCGCCGACAACCCTTCCCGCTGGGTCAGCACCACGATAGTGCCGGTGCTGGAAAAATATCCCCAGGTCGTTTACATGGCGGGCCACACCCATGCCGTATCCCAGGTCAGGCGATATAACGACACCTTTGTGGCCGTGGGTACCGGCAGCCTGCAGGATAAACAGAATATGCTGATTCTGGAGGTGGACGCAGACGGCAACGTCCGCATCCGGAACTACGCGATTTCCGCGGATAGCGAGGGAACGGGCGCCCCGCTTTTTGAATCCGTTTTTGCCACCCCGATTGCACCGGCAGAGGCGCCGGGCGATCAGGCACTGGCCCAGACGACGGTGCCGGCGGCGGATATCCTGGACGTGGACTTCTCCGATGGGACCGCCGGGGACGCGGCGGGCGATACCCCCTTTGCCGGTGCGGAACGGCTCCCCTCCATTGCGGTCGACGGCGCGGTGGAGAAGAACGTCGCCGATTTCAGCGCAACGGATACCGCGGTCCTCTATCGGCTTTCACGGGATCAGCTGGCCGCCATGGCGGACGGCGTGACGATGGAACTGACCGTTTTTCTCGAGGATGCGCCGGAAAGCGGGGAAACCGTCCTGTACGGCAGCGAGGATTTTTCGCTGTCCTATAGCAGCGGCGGAGAGCTGGTGTTCCGGGCGGGCGCCGTCCGGCTGGCGTCCGGAAAAGTGGATGCCGGCAAGTGGGTGCATGCCGCCGTCTCCTGGGCGGATAACGACCTGCGGATGTATGTCGACGGTCTGCGCGCGGACCTGTCGCGCGCCGATCTGTTCGCGCCGGCGGCGGAGGAGGTTTTCCTGGGCGGAGGCGAGGGCAGCCGCGCCGCCGTCACCGTCAGCAATTTCCGGATTTACGGCGAGGCGCTGGATTCGGTTCAGGCATATGTCCTTGCTTCCCGGTCGCTGAACACCAGAATCCTATTCCCCGACGACGCGGTTTTCCGTGTGGTGAAGGGCACCCGGTATGTTATCCCGATCCCCTCCGCCAGCGATGCGGGCCATGATACGCTGGAGGTGTCGGTGTCCGGCCTCGACAAATTCGGAGGCGATCTGTTCATTCGTGACGGCGGCTTCACCCCGTATAATGCGGGGGAGTACACCCTCCTTTACCGGGCGAACGGCCTGCTGGTTACCCGTACCGTGGAGGTCGTGGAAGCCGGCGACGCTTCGGCGGCGGTTACCCTGGATGCCGATAAAATCACGCTTGCCGCGGGGGAAACCGCGGCGCTGAAGGCGACGGTGTCGGTGGTGGGAGAAACGGTTGCCTGGAGCAGCAGCGACCCCTCCGTCGTATCCGTGGATAATAACGGCGTAGTGACCGGCCTTAAGGCGGGCACGGCCGTCGTTACCGCAAAGCTGGACAACGGGCGGTCGGCTTCCTGTACGGTGACCGTTACCGCGGACGGCGGCAGCGAGACCCCGGACGATGCCGCCGGCGATCACGGCGATAAAGCGCCCGACACCGGCGAGACAACGGCGTATGCGTTCGGCTTCGCGTCCCTTTTGCTGAGCGCCGTCCTGCTGATTTTCGCCCGCAAAAAAACCGCCTAGCCGGCAGCCCGCCTTTCTGAGCGGGGCATCCGCCCCGGTACCGGCCGGGGCGGATGTCTCCGCCGTTCCTGTTCCGGAGCGGGCGCGGAAGCGGCGAAGCCTTGTGGATAAAAGCCGGCCGGGGGGAGAAGCCGGCGGAAAATTCCCTTTGAACGCATATCTGTCTTACACATACCGCACATACCGCACATACTGCATACATGCCCGGGAGCACCCGCGGCGGGGAGGAAGGAACCACAATGGCATACGAAGGACATACAAACATTTGGTGGCGCTCGGCGGTTCTCAATGAATACGCCGACCTGATGGTGGAATATCAGGCGGAAGGCGTGAAGGAGGTTATGGACGAGGTCGACGCCCAACTGGAGAGCGCGATTCAAAGGCTCCAAAGCCTGCCGCAAAACGCCGCGCTCCGTCGGAACGAGCCGGACGGTCTGGCAGAAATCCGCGCCCTGCGGCCGGAAGGGAAGCGCCGCTTTGCCGCCGGCCTCCCCGCCGGGTACGATGACCGGCTTGCCGGCGCGCTGCTGGGGCGGATGGCCGGCTGCCTGCTGGGCGCGATCGTCGAGGGGTTCCCGATCCCGGACATGCAGAGGCTGGCAAAAGCAAACGGCGATGCGTTCCCGCCGGTGGACTACTGGACCCGGGCGCCCGGGACACCCGGCTCACTCCGCTACTGGAAGAGCCCGATCGAGGATTATACGCGCGGACAGATGACGTTTGTCCCGGTGGACGACGACATCATGTATACGCTGGAAGGTCTGCTGATCATGGAGGAGTACGGCCGGGATTTCACCACCACGGATGTGGGGGAGAGCTGGCTGAAGTACATCCCCTACGGGTATACGGCGGAGGAAGCGGCGCTGCGCAATCTGAAGAAGGGCCTCAAGGGGGAGGCGGCGGCGCTGGATCATAACCCCTACCTGCAGCTGATCGGGGCGGACATCCGGTCGGATCCGTGGGCTTACATGGCGCCCGGCCATCCGGAAATGGCGGCGGAATTCGCTTACCGCGATGCGATGCTGACCCATCGCCGCAATGGGGTGTACGGCGCGATGTATTTTGCCGCCGCGGAGTCCATCGCCTTTTGCGTGGACGACCCCATGGAGGCGCTGCGGCTGGCGATGGCGGAGATCCCGCGGGACTGCCTGCTGGCGCGTTCCCTGCGCTGGGCGTTTGAGGAGTGCCGGACCGTCCGTACCTATCAGGAGGCGCGCGATGCGGTTGACCGGCGATTCCCGAACATGCCGATCGCCCATACGCTGAATAACGCCTGCCTGACGGTGTTCGGCATTCATCTCGGCGGCACGGATTTCACCAGGGTGATTTCCAACACCGTGGCGATGGGGCTGGACAACGACTGTACCGCCGCGACCGCCGGCAGCATTGTCGGCGCGGTGATCGGTAAATCACGTCTCCCGGAGCACTGGTACGCGCCTTTCCACAACCGCATCTGCTCATATCTGAACGGCATTGGGGAATTCGCCGTCGACGATGTGCTGGCCCGCTTCCGGAAGCAGGCGCTTGGGGTGGTGGAAGGCTGCTGAGCGCTTCTTCCTGCGGTACAGACAGGGCGGAAACAGGGAGGGGCCGGTTTCCTGCGCCGGTTCGGACGGGGCCGGCGTCACCGGCAGGAGATACCGCAGGCCGGCAGATACAGAAAGGGTCCGCTGCAAACCCCTTTGCAGCGGACCCTTTCTGCACGTTTCAGCGGGCGGCCCTCAGCGGAACCGCCGCGGCAGGGCATGCGCCGTCCCCCGGGGAGGGGCCGGCGGGGCCCGCCGCTTTGGCTTACAGGTTCTCGTTTTTCAGCGCATCCACAATGTTTTCCCTGCGCACCTTGGACATGGCGTACATCATCGTGATGAAGACGATGAGGAACACGCCCAGTACGCAGATCAGGACCTGCAGCCACGGGATGCGGAAATGCAGGCTGACGCCCAGGTCCATCGACCGGTGAATCCAGTAGGTGAACAGCAGGGAGAGGGGAAGGCCGTAGAGAAGCGCCTTCAGCCCGTAAAACAGGCATTCGAAATTAATCATCCGGTTGAAGCCGCCGCCGGTCATCCCCACCGATTTGAGCATGGCAAACTCACGGCGGCGGAGGTTGACGTTGGTGGAGATGGTGTTGAAGACGTTGGTTATGGTAATCAGGGTAATCAGGGCGATAAAGCCATAGCTGAAAACATTGATTACCAGAATCAGGTTCCGGTTTGTCTGCAGGGCTTCCTGCAGGTTGATCGGGGAGATGCCGGCATATCCCCGATCCTGCAGCGCCGCTTTGATAGCGGTTTCCGCCGCCGCGGCGTCCGCGGCCTTGATGGAGAGCATATCCTCCAGGCGGCTGCTGTCCGGGAACCGGCCGAACAGCGCGTCAAAGGTTTGTTCCGGCAGAAGGATCGAGAAGATGTCGGTCCGGGACTGGTAAGCCTCCACCCCCAGCGGGGCCTTGTCGGCAACGGCCGACAGGGTAAGCGCGGCCTCGGAGACTTCGCCGGATTCCAGGCCGGAGGATTCGCCGGTATCGTAGTCATAGGTGGAATCATGCAGGGTGATTTCCTCCTGCGGCAGGGACGTGAACAGGCGGCTGACGGCCAGATGGCCCGCCCGGTCGTAATATACCTGCTGGTCCAGCACGATTCCCCGCGGGGAATCGGAAGCCGTATAGGTCTCTTCGTCCAGCCCCAGCTCCCGCAGGTAAGCGCGGAAGGCTTCCTCGCTGATGCCGTAGACGTAATAGTTCAGCCAGGCGGTTCCGTCTTCGTTGAGAGAGACGCCGGGCGCGGCCCCCTCCTCCTGCGACACAAGGTAGTCGGGGTTTATGCAGTCCGCCGGGAGGCAGACGTTGCCGGCCGCGCATTTGACAACCGACCAGTCCTCCACCTCTTCCAGTCCGGCGACCGCACCGACCACGGCGTCCCGGTCTTCCTCCTGAAAGCTGTTCATCCCGACGACCAGGTCGTAATTGCTGACGGAATAAACGCTGTTGACCCCTTCGCTCATATAGCTGGTGAAGGAGGAGGCCGACAGGAACAGTACGATGCTGATGACCAGGGAGAAAACGGTGGCGCGGTACCGCCGGCGGTTGCGCTTAAAATTCTTCATCGCGAGGTCGCCCTCGATGCCAAACAGCCTGCGCGTCAGGCGGGAGGTTTTCACCTGCCGGCGTTTGATGCGGATTTCCCCGGTCATCCGGATTGCTTCAATCGGGGAAACGCGGGCAGCGCGGCGGGAGGGGATCCAGGCGGAGACCAGCACCGTGAAGAAGCCGACCAGCGCGGCGATTACGACGGCGGGAACCGAAACGGAAAAGACAAAACGGAAATCGGCGGTGCTGTTGAGGAAGGAGCTGAGCACATCCCGAAGCAGATAGAGGGTGAGGCCGATGCCGCCCACGCCGGACAGCAGGCCCAGGGGAATGCCGATCCCGCTGATAAAACAAGCCTCGAACAAAACGGAATTGCGGATCTGCCGGGAGGTGGCGCCGATGCCCGCGAGCATCCCGAACTGCTTAAAGCGCTCGCTGACCGAGATGGCGAAAGCATTGTAGATCAGGGAGACGGAGCCGATCATAATCAGTACGATCAGCACGGCCCCCATGTTGTAAAGAACGGCGTTGAAATTTTCATTGTCGCCTACCCCCATGAAATCGAGCAGGTCGCCGTGCAGGGAACTGGCGGCGGTTTCGGCCAGGCCGTTCTCCTCCAGCAGGCTTTGGGACAGCCCGACCGCTTCCCCCGCGTTTTTGGCGATGAAAGGCAGGATAACCGGGTCGTCCGCGGAAAGAACGGCGGGGTCAAGCCAGGCGACCAGCGTGTAGCCGGGGGCGGAATAGTTTTCAAAATCCGGCCGTTCAATAATCCCAACCACCGTATAGGTGCGGGATTCCCGCACCTTCAGGGTTTCGGGAACCTCCTCCGGCCAGTAGCCGTTGATCTGGCCGAGCGGGCCTTCCTCCTCCTGGCCTGTCATGTAGCGGTCGCCGATTTCCAGGGTCAGGACATCGCCCACGGCGACCTGCATCCCGCCGTTTTCGGACAGATGCTCGGCAACGACGACCTCTCCGGCCGCCTGCGGGAGACGGCCGGACACCACCCGCAGCCCGTACAGCTCCATCGCCGGGGCGTCCATTTCCTCCACATACAGGTACGGCTTGCTTTCGTTCAGGGGATCCTCCAGCGCGGCATAGCCGACTCCGTGACGGATGCCGGTCTTTTCCAGCCTGGGATTGGTCTGTTCCTTCTGCGCCGCCGAATAGGGGATGCCGTCCAGCGAAGCGTGCCACGGCCCGTTGGAAAGGATCTCGGCGTTGACCATCGTCTGCTGCATGCTGGAGATGAAGGTGGTGACGGCGGTAATCATCGCCACGGAGAGAAGGACGCCGATGACGGTGACGATGGTGCGGGTTCGGTTTTTCTTCAATGTTTTGAGGGTGACCCTGTTCACGATATTCATACGGTCAGCACCTCGTCCTTGGCAATGCGGCCGTCCTCGATGCTGATGACGCGGTCGGCCTGCAGGGCAATGCTTTCGTCGTGGGTGATGACGATGAGGGTCTGGCTGTATTTTTTGTTATACAGCCGGAGCAGATTCATGATCTCGTCGCTGCTTTTGCTGTCCAGATTGCCGGTCGGCTCGTCCGCCAGCACCAGGGCGGGGGAATTGATCAGCGCCCGGCCGATCGACACCCGCTGCTGCTGGCCGCCGGACAGCTCGTTGGGCAGATGGCTCACCCGCTGGCTCAGCCCCAGCGTGTTCAGCAGCTCCCGCAGGTACGCGGCGTCTACCTTCCGTCCGTCCAGCAGAAGGGGCAGGGTGATGTTTTCCTCCACGTTCAGGACCGGGATGAGGTTGTAAAACTGGTAGATCAGCCCGATCTGCCGGCGGCGGAAAATCGCCAGCTGGGTGTTGTTCAGGGAATACATGTCGGTATTTTCCACATATACCTTGCCGGAAGTCGGCCTGTCCACGCCGCCCAGGATATGCAGCAGGGTGGATTTGCCCGATCCGGACGGCCCGATGATGGCGAGGAATTCCCCCTTCCCGACGGAGAAGGATACGTCGTTCAGCGCGTGAACGGCGGTTTCCCCCTTGCCGTATACCTTGCACAAATGCTCTACACGCAGGATTTCCATTCTCTTCTTCCTTTCCCGGCGGCCCGGCCGCCTTTCGGTTTACAAGGCCAGTATACCCGGCCTTGGTGACGGCGCGGTGACCGGGACGATGACAAATCCGTCACAATCGCGGGCGGCGGGCGCCGGCGCGGGCGGAAAACCGCGGGTAAATTATTAAGCGGCGTGGTATACTGGGGTCGGCAGGGAGCGGGAGTATCGCGGAAATATCCGGGAATACCAGGGTACGGGCTTCGGATTTTAGCCAAAGGAGGAAACGATCATGACGCGGGCGCTGGACTATTGCATGCATAAAAAGGGCGCGTAGATCGACCACCCCTGCGGCCCGGATTCCACGATCTGAAAGGTGGGGAGGACGCCGGCCCGGCCGGGACGGATTTTTGCGCAGGTATTTGTCCTGAAAGGGAGGGATTCCCTCCCCCTCCACTGCGAGCGGATGGCGGGAGAATTTTACCGCCGCCTGTATCCCGGCGTGATCGTGCGGGGATACCACTGCCCGCCGGTGCAGCAGCCGTATTCAACGCCTTCCCCCTGGGCAGTCTGCCGAACGAGCTTGTCCGGAAGATGATCGACCATAGCTATGAAACAGTGGTCGGCAAACTTCCGGAGGCCGTGCGGAGGGAGCTGGTAGCAGAATAGCGCCGCATTCGCGGGAAGGGGAACGCGGACGGGATGAACAAACGACTTAACGGCGGCTTTGCAGCAACACGGGCCTGCCGCAACACTGCGCACGCGTTCTCAACGGATACCGGGAAACCGGTGCCGGGCGGCCGGAGCGATGCCTGCGCGCCCGCCGAGGGACCGGCCGGCGCGGGGCGGACCGCGGCGGGAAAGCGCGTCTTCCCTCCGGAATCATGCGGGGAGGGAGCGGCCGCGGCGGGAAACCGTGCCTCGTTCCGCATGGAAACGGAAGCACAGGAACAACCGGCGGCACCGGTTCAGATCACCGTCTTATACATCCGGATACGGAAGGCCGTGCCTTTTCCCCGTTCGCTGGACACGGTGATTTCCCCGTGCTGCTGGGAGAGGATGCTTTTCGCCATCGCCAGACCGATGCCGACGCTGTCCCCCGATGCGTTTTTGCCCCGGTAAAAGCGGGTGAAGATATGAGGCAGATCCGCCTTGTCGATTCCTTCCCCGTTATCCGAAATGCGGATCTGCGCATAGAGGGGGTTGTCGCTCCATTCCACCCGGACCTCGCCTCCGGGCGGGGTGTGTTCCATGCAGTTTTTCATCACGTTCAGCAGCGCCTCCGCCGTCCAGGAGAGATCCCCCTGGAAAACGGCCTCTTCCGGCCCTTCCAGCACAAGGCGCTGCTCCTTGAGCTCCATCGGGATGCGCAGCGGGGCGGCGGCCTTTTCCACCGTCTCCTTCAGCCGGACCGTCTCCTGTTTCATCCCGGCCGTCCCCACGTCCAGCTTGGAAAGCTTGAGCAGGGAGGAAACCAGCCACTGGATACGCTCCAGCTGAGCGAGCAGCCGCGCGGTGAATTCCTCCCGCTTGCCGGCGGGGAGGCTGTCGTCCCGCAGCAGGTCGGCCATCACCATCATGGAGGTGAGCGGCGTTTTCAGCTGATGGGAGATGTCCGACATCGCATCCGCCAGCCGCACCTTTTCCCGGCGCAGCGTTTCGTTGTATTCCGCCAGCCGGGTCGTCGTCTTGTAGATTTCATTTTTCAGGATGCTGAGCTCCCCTTCGGCGTTGTCCCGCACGTCCAGGTCGTACTCCCCGGCGTTGATCCGGGTGAGGTAGTCGGCCAGCCGCCCGATCTGCCGGTATTTCCAGTACTGGAAAAGGAACGCGGCGGCCGAGACCGAAAGCGCGCCCAGAAAAGCCCCCAGGGCGGCGCCGGCCCCGCCGAGCCCCCCCCCCGAACAGGGCCGCGGCGGCGCAGAGGGCCAGCAGCACCCCGGAAAAAACGCGGATTTCCAGGTTGCGGAGAAATGAAAGCATGGCGGCAGTCCTCCCTTTCCGGGCAGAGGCCGGCGGCCGGCGGGCGTTCCCGCGTTCAGCGCGGCCTGCCGTCGATTCGATAGCCCATCCCCCGGACGGTTTTGATGATGCGGGGATCCTGCGGGTTATCCTCGATCTTTTCCCGCAGCCGCTTGATATATACCGTCAGGGTGTTGTCGTTGACAAAATCCCCCGATACGTCCCAGATGCTCTCCAGAAGCTGGGAACGGGAGAGCACCCGCCCCTCGTGGTTGACCAGGGTCATCAGCAGGCGGTATTCCAGCGCCGTGAGGAATACATCCTGCCCGTTCCTGGTCACCCGTCCCTGAGCGGGTGAAATCTGGACATCGCCGTATTCCAGCGTCCCGCCGGCGGGACGGCCTGCCCGGCGGAGCACGGTGCGGATGCGGGAGAGCAGCTCCCTCACCCGGAAGGGCTTGACAATGTAGTCGTCCGCCCCCATATCCAGCCCCATCACCACGTTGACCTCGTCGTCCCGCGCGGTGAGGAAGATCACCGGCGTATCCCCGCGGCGCTTGATTTCCCGGCAGATCTCGTAGCCGCTGCCGTCGGGCAGCGTCAGATCCAGCAGGGCCAGGTCAAACGTCTGCTGCTCCAGCACGTTCAGGGCTTCGCTCACGGCGCCGCACAGCACGGGGCGATACCCCTCCTGGGAGAGGGAGTACTCCAGCCCCAGGCTGATGGCGCCGTCGTCCTCCACCAGCAGGATTTTTTGCTCGTTCTTCTGTCCGTTGGGTTCCATGGCAGGGCCTCCTTGGCAGCGAATGGGTTGAAAAAGGGACGTCACGGTGGTTTTCTCTATTATAAGGGGAAAACCCGACGGAATCAATATGCCGGGACGAGGGCGCCGGTATTTGGACAGGAACATCGTATCAAACGAATATTAAGATCAGCATTTTATTGGTTAAAGTATATTTGAAGTATATTTTATAGATAGCCAACGTGACGCAATTGGCTGCCAAAAGGCCGGCGTTCGGTGACGCCGTCGTTTGATGCCATCGTTTATAGGGAGGAGCGTTTGCTGTGGCGCCATGCGCCGCCCGGTTCCGCGGGAGACGACTTCCGTTGTCCCTTCTGGGTGTTATTTCCTGTGACATGTTCATTTTTCCTTTGCCTGGATGAGCGTCTGTTTTTCAGCTTCTGGAAGTGGTGGAATACTTTCTCCGCTTCTGTCCGGGTTCTGTCTGCCGTTTTTGCCGCCGTCCTTGCCGCGAACGGTGAGACGGCGGTGTGTGCCGCCGCTTCGCGCTTTCGACGGAGGCCGGTGCAGGCAAGGAGCAGGCAGGAGCAGGGAGGGATCTGGGAAGGAGCAGGGACGGAGTAGGGAAGGAGTAGGGAAGGAGTAGGGAAGGACGGCGCGGCTCGTCTGCATCGCTGCCTCCGCTGCCGCCCTTTTCTTTGTCCTGCCCGTCTGTTTCTGGAAAAGCGGGTATCTGCATACGGCCGTTCCGGAGGGGAAAGGCCGGGAGGACAATACCGGGCGTTGCGCCGTTTTCCGTCCGGCCAACGCGGGAGGGACGGAGGCCTTTACCGTCCGGCCGCAGTGCATACCGCGTATCCCTTTCTCGAAGAGGGGAGGCATACGCCGGCGTGGATTATTATTCCCGGTTCCGACGGGCTGAACAAGGGGCTGCCGTGTCCCAGGCCGTTTGCAGCGCGTCCGGCAGCCCTCCGCCGGGGAAGGAGCAGCCGCCTGAGCACACCGCCGCCCGGCCCGCGGTACGGAAAGGGCGGCGCATATCTGACCGCGTCGGCCCCAGAGGGCGGGGCGGGCGCGGCCCTGCCCCGCCGGCCGGAGAGAGGGACGTTTTCCGCGCAGCGGGGAGGGGCAGGCGCCGGCTTTTCTGCCGGCGCCTCCTTTCGCCTCGGCAGCTTCCTGCGGCTTTTTGGATGTGCCGGCGTGCGCAGGCAGGGCAGGCAAGGAGGGCAAGGAGCGGCCGGGGGCATAGAGCGGGGGCTTTCCCGCATATATTGTACAACGGAGAAATTCCGGGCGGCAGCCTCCCGGGCTGGTTGCGGGAGGGCCGGAAAGGAGGCGGCTTTTATGCTCGCGGCGGTAAGCTTGACGGAGCCCCGGCGGCGCTGGCTCAGCCGGCGCCGCCGTCCGCCGGAGGTGCGGGCCGAGCTGGCGGCGGCGGGAAGCGGAAGGTATCTCAGGATTACAGCGGAAACCGGCCGGGACGGGGAGCCCGACTGGGCGGCCGTCCGCCGCGCCGCCGGGCGGGAGGCGGGCAGGCTGCTTCTTCCTCCGGAGGCGGCGCCGCCCCCGGAGACCCGGATCGGCCGGTTCGGAGGGCATGCCCTCAGCCGCCGGATGATGGAGAACGCGGCGCTGGCCCTTTTGCAGGCGGTGGGGATGCATCCCCGGCTGGTGCAGGTCGGCATATACGATCCGCAGGCCGTCTGCCCCGACCTGCCGCTGCGGTTTCTGCCCTGCGCGGCCGACGTGCGGGTGGCGACCGCCCGGCCCGACCGGTATGCCTGTCAGCGGTATGCCGCCATGGCGGAATTCGGCGCGGCCCTGACGGTGGCGGAGGACCCCGGCGTTCTGGACGGCAGCCTGCTTCTCCTGGCGCCGTCCGGCCCGCCGGCCGGAAGCCGTCCGCCCCGGGTGAAGGGGCTGCTGCTGTCCGCCGTTCCCTGCGCCAAGGCGTTCCGTTACGGGGAAGCGCCGGCCGGCGGCCGTGCGGGGACAGTGGACGGCTACCGTCCCCGCGTTCCCGCCGCCCTGGCGGAGACCTGTCCGCCGGGATGCTGGATCGAGGATTTTCTCGCCGGGCTGTACGAGCTCAGCGGGGTGAAGGAGATCGGGGAGGGGCCGCCCGAATTTCTGCGGGTCGGCGGCCAGCGGATCCCGCTGAAGGACGCCGCCTGGCGGCTGGCGGGGCTTGACATCACCCTTACCGTTTAGTATAATAATCCCTATGGCGATTTGGGCGATCCCGCTGGGGACGCCTTGGACGGGGGGCCGGGCGAAGCCGCCGCCTCCTCACGGATAAAATGCGGAAAGGACAGGAATTTTGCAATGAATAATAAACAGACCGTCATTACCGACGAGGGACTCAAGCGCCTGGAAAGCGAGCTGGAGGAGCTTAAATCGGTAAAGCGCAAGGAAATTGCCGAAAAGATCAAGGTGGCGCTCTCCTTCGGCGACCTGTCGGAAAACAGCGAATACGACGAAGCGAAGAACGAGCAGGCGATCATCGAGGGACGGATTGCCGAGATCGAGAACCAGCTCAAAAACGTCCGTGTGCTGGACGAAAGCGAACTCAACACCCGGATGATCCACATCGGTTCCCGTGTGAAGGTGCAGGATATGAGCGTGGGCGAGGAGGAGGTCTATCAGATCGTCGGCTCCACCGAAGCGGATCCGCTGGGCGGCCGCATTTCGGACGAATCGCCGGTTGGACGCGCGCTCCTTTCGCATGCGCCGGGCGACACAGTGGAGGTGGAAACGCCTGCCGGCGTCGTGAATTACAAAATTCTGGAGATTTTGAAGTAAGCGGAATTGCCCGGCTCTGCGCCGGAACGGCGGGCGCGGTGACCCTGAGTGTCGCCCGCCCGTTTTGTTTGAACAGGACAACGGGACCCTTCCGCACGGGGAAAGCATCCCGCGCCGGGTCCGATCAAGGAAAGGGACGGTATTGTGGAGGAAAGGAACAACGGGGCGAATCCGGCCGCCGAAATCACCGAACAGGAGCTGACCGAGCTGCTGCAAATCCGGCGGGACAAGCTGACTGCGCTGCGGGAGGCGGGGAAGGATCCCTTTGCCGTCACACGCTATGAGGTAACGGCGCATCATGCCGACATCCGCGCCCATTTTGAGGAAATGGAGGGGCAGACGGTCCGCATCGCGGGCCGGATGATGAGCCGCCGCATTATGGGCAAGGCGAGTTTCCTGGACCTGCGGGACGGTTCCGACCGGATGCAGGTTTATGTCCGCCGGGACGACGTGGGCGCGGACGAATATATGGACTTTAAAAAGTGGGACATCGGCGATATCCTCGGGGTGGAAGGCTTTGTGTTCCGCACCCAGAAGGGGGAAATGTCGGTTCACGCGCAGAAAATCGAGCTGCTCTCGAAATCCCTGCTGCCTCTGCCGGAGAAGTTCCACGGGCTGAAGGATACGGACACCCGGTACCGCCAGCGGTATCTGGATCTGATCGTCAATCCCGAGGTGAAGGAGGCGTTTGTCAAGCGCTCCCGGATTATCACCGAAATCCGCAATTTTCTCAATGAAGAGGGGTTCCTGGAAGTGGAAACCCCCGTGCTTCATAATATTGCGGGCGGCGCGGCGGCGCGGCCTTTCATCACCCATCACAACACCCTGGATATGGACATGTACCTGCGCATTGCGCTGGAACTGCACCTCAAACGGCTGATCGTCGGCGGGTTTGAGCGGGTATACGAGGTGGGCCGCGTCTTCCGCAACGAGGGGATGGATACCCGCCACAACCCGGAATTCACCCTGCTTGAGCTGTATCAGGCGTATACCGATTACAACGGCATGATGGACCTGACCGAAAGGCTTATCCGCACCGTGGCCAACCGGGTGCTCGGCACTGCACAGATTACCTACGGCGGGGTGGCGATTGACCTCGACCGGCCGTTTGAGCGGCTGAGCATGCTTGACGCGGTGAAAAAGTATGCCGGCGTGGACTTCGGGCAGGTTTCCACCCTGGAGGAGGCCCGCGCTCTGGCGAAGGAGCATCATATCGAGTATGAGGAGCGTCACGGAAAAGGGGATATCCTCAACCTGTTTTTTGAAACCTATGCGGAGGAGAAGCTGATTCAGCCGACCTTTATCATGAACCATCCGGTCGAGATTTCCCCGCTCGCCAAGCGGATGCCGGAAAATCCGGAATATACCGAGCGGTTTGAGCTGTTCATCGTCGGCAGGGAGCATGCCAACGCTTTTTCCGAGCTGAACGACCCGATCGATCAGCGCGCCCGGTTCGAAGCGCAGGCGGCGCTCAAGGCTGCCGGGGACGAAGAGGCCGCCGACGTGGACGAGGATTTCCTCACCGCGCTCGAATACGGCATGCCGCCTACGGGGGGCATGGGGATGGGCGTAGACCGGCTGGTTATGCTGCTGACCGACCAGGCGTCGATCCGGGACATCCTGCTGTTCCCGACAATGAAGTCCTTACCGAACGACAAGTAAGAAAACCCCAGTATTTATGCGGGTTTCGGGACTTTCCAAACCGAATAAATTTACCTCTTTA
>CAJFTG010000045.1 GCA_904419875.1 Candidatus Avimonas caecicola
GGAATATATGTAATAAATTTGAAGCAGAGCAGGGGACTGTCTCCCCGGCAGCCGGGAAAGGCCCTGTTCCTTTTGGAACAGGGCCTTTCCATTCGAGTGATTACGCAACGGATTCCACCGGTAAAAACGCAAGATCTTTATTCTCCTGATACGACGCCTTGGACTCTGCAATCAATTGTCGGTCGTTAGAGTACTCCACAACCCGTTCGCGGCTTCCCTCTTCCACATACATCCCCGTATAATCTTCGTCCCACAGCTTTTCATACGTCAGCGTATTGTCCTTCACGGTCAAATACCCATACTGCTCCAACCCGCCGCTTACAGTAAAATATATCACGCCGGGATAAGAAGGATGATCGGAAAAGAGAAGCCGCAGCGTTCCGGTCATAAAGTCCCGGCCGCCAAGCTCCGTTACCCCGCCGTCAAACGTATAAACTTGTATCTCTGTTCCCGCCGTAAGGACAATCAGTTCCTGAACGCCGTTGTTATCCAGATCTTTCTGAGCAAACACAACGGTATTTCCTGAAGAGTCATTCTCATAAAAAGCCTTTAAATACGCCGTATATGCCTGCTGAACCTCTTCACGTCCGGGAGCATCGCCGGAGGCAGAGGAAGAAATGCCCTCGGCCGTTGCGCTGCCCGGTTCCGCCGGGGTGCCACAGCCTCCCAGCACCAGCGCGGCCGCGATCACCGACGCCGCCAGCACGCCTGTCCATCGCTTCATGTCCTTCGTCCCCTTTCCTTCTATTGGCGGTTCCTTACTATGGCTGTAGTATATACCACAATTTTCCGCTTTTCAATATTTGTTACAATACTGTGATTATTTCCCCGTTATACGTCCTTTTATTATGAATAGTTCACTGAAAGTATGGGAGGTTTTGCCGATATGTCCTTCAACAAAAGCAGCAAGGCACAGCAAAGCATCTGCGGACCGGTCATTATTCATTGAGCCCAGCCGTTCGCAGACAGGCCGTTCATTTGAGATGCTCTACATGCCAGGAAATTTGATGAGGGAATACAGCGAAAACAGCAAAAACAGCAAGATCAGAAAACAAACATTCAACAGGGTAAACCACCGGAAATAGCGTTTCCGCTGGCCAGGGTATTCTTTTGCGATCATTTTATAGGAAATCAAGCTGGCCATGGAAGCGATCAATGTTCCCAGCCCTCCAAAATTGCAGCCGATGATTAAGCCCCGCCACTGGGAAGTAAACCCGGACAGCAGTAAGGCGGCCGGCACGTTGCTGATGACCTGGCTGGCGAGAATCGAAACCAGCTCAACGCGGCCCTCCAAAACGGAGGCCAGAAAATTTCGAAACCCTTCCATTTCCGCGACATTGCCGACGAAAATGAAAAAGGCCAAAAAGGTTCCCAGCAGGGTGTAATCGACGGACGCCAGAAGCTTCCGATTGTTCACCAGCAAAATCAGAACCATGGCGGCGGCGATGGCGATGGGAGAGAGCACTTTAAAGACGCCCAAAAGACACAGGCCAAACCCCGCGGCATAGCACAGCACGTCTTTCGGCTTTCCCAATGCGGCGGACAGAGAGATACCGGCAAGGGGAGCCGGCTTGATGAGGACAACCGCCAACGCCAAGCATGCGGCCGCGGCAAGGACATAAGGAAGCATCAGCGCGCAAAACTCTCCGAACCCCATCGCAGACCTGTTGTATAAGTAAAGATTTTGCGGGTTTCCCATCGGGGTCAGCATGCTTCCAAGATTCGCGGCGATCGTTTGAAGCACCACCTGCGGTACCGCCAGGCGTTCCTGCCCCGCAATCCGCAGGATAGTAAGACCAAACGGGACAAAAGCCATTAATGCGACGTCGTTTGTAATAACCATGCTGAATAGAAACGGCAAAAATACCAGGATAAAAAGCATGGTTCGCGTTGTCGCCATTCGTTTGAGCAACAGGTTTGCCATGCAGACAAAAAAGTTGGCTTTCTGCAGACCTTTCATAACCGCCATCAAACTGAACAAGAGCGCCAAAGTATCCCAGTCGATGTATGAAAAATACGCAGCGCTGGGAGGGACAAAGAAGCAGGACAGGAAAGCCAGCAGAACGGAAATACAGAAAACCGCTTCTTTTTTAAAAAACGAAACACATTGATTGCCAAGTTTGCGCATCCTATAACAACCCGCTTATCGCAAGCAAATTTCCTTTTGAAAAAGGTTTTAGACAAAATCCATGCCGGACCTGACGCGGCTGCAGACAAGCGGCGGGGCCGTGCCCAAGGGATTCCTCCCGGCGGAACAGAACGGAACGAGCAGAACAGATGAAAAATCCCACTCAAATGAGTGGGATTTTTCATAAAACCGCGTTTCTGCGATTGGTTGCGGGGGCAGGATTTGAACCTACGACCTTCGGGTTATGAGCCCGACGAGCTACCGGACTGCTCCACCCCGCGATCTATTCTGTTGGATTTGTATTATCCACAGCGCTCAATTATTATATACCATGACCGGCAAAATTGCAAGCCTTTTTTCTGATTTTTTTAACCGCTGTTAAAACCCGCCGGCGGATATGGCGCCTGCCCCGTTCCCAAGGCCGCGCCGGAAGCGGAAAACGGCCGGCGGCAAAGCCGCATTTGGCTGACCGGGCTCATCGTTTGAACCGTCCATTCGCCGATACCGCGGAAAACAGCGTGTGCGTCCAGAGGGAGCTGCACGAGTAAAGCATGTCTTTGCACGGCATACGGCGCAAAAAGGCGGAACGGCTTCCCCACGCACAGCGAGCCTGCCGGCCGCCTTTCCCTTGTCGTGTGCGGAAGCCTTTTCCGGCATTTTCCGCTATTGCGCGAAACAGCCGGTGCGCATCCCGGCGCAGGGGTGCTGCCCCCTAAGGGGAGACAGGGCCGTTCTCCTTCAAGAAAGAACAGGAGGGCAAGTGCCTTTATATGGCCGAAGGGTGCGCCGCCATCCGGACGGCGGAAACGCCGGCGGCGGGACTGCATAGCCCGCGCCCGCGTTCCCTGCCGGCGAAAAAGGACGAAGACGGCACGCGCGCGCCGAACATCACCGGCGCCTTCCCCTTGGCGGCGGAGCCGTGCCGTTTGATTTCCGCGGCGCCGCACAGCCGCCGAGCCCCGCCGCGATCGGGGACGCGGCCGGCCGCACCGCAGAGGGAGCGATCGCACCGGGAAAGGGGCGATCGCTAAGCGTTGCGGACGCCCCTTTCCTTTCACTCCGGCTTTCCGCCCCCGCCGCCGTGTTTCTCCGTCAGTTCCCGGAAGGCCGCCCGGTCCATCAGGCTGTTCAGAACGGCCAGCAGCCGGCCGGCGGACAGCCGCCGGGGCAGCCCCAGGCCGGCCAGCAGCCTCTCCCGCCGCGCAGCGCTCTCCGGCCCGCCGCTCAGTCCCGCCTCGTACAGGTCAAGCCGGGTGATCGGCTCCTTGCGGCCGGCGGATTTCCCGGCCGCCTCCCCCGAATCCTCCAGGAGCGTCGCCCCGGCCCGCAGCAGCGCCCGGCGCAGCGTCTCGCCGTCCATCCCTTCCACCCCCAGCAGCCCCTCCCGGGAGGGGGTGTCTTTCCGCCGTTCCTTTCCCCGGATTTCGGGTATATAGGCGTGCTTCACCTGTTCCGGCGGGATGGCCCCGGCCAGGTGCCCGCGGATGACAAAGCCGGCGGCGTCGCTGTCGGTCAAAACCAGCAGCCCCCGTTCCGCGGCCAGGCGGCGCAGGAGAGCCATCTGCTCCGCGTCCTTGAAGATGCCGAACCCGTTGGTCTCGATAATCAGGCCGTCCACCACCGATTCCAGCCGGATTTTATCGTATTTTCCTTCCACCACAATGACCTCGCGCACACGAAGCATGCCGTTTCTCCTTCCGGGCAGGGGCGGGCTCAACGGCCGCCCGTGCGGGCAAGCAGGATTAACTTTGCCGCCGTCTGCTCCAGCACGACCCGTTTGTCGGCGCGGGAAGACTTGAGCATCCGGTCGGCGCCGGCCAGGACCTCCAGGCTTTCCCGCAGGACGGGAAGCGGCAGGGAGGCGCTGTCCCGCGCCGCATTGCGCAGCCGGAATTCCTTTCCGCGATAGGCGAACACCCCGCTGAGGCTTTCCGCCTGCTGCCCCGCCGCCCGCGCCACCTTGGCGCGGTAAAGGTCGGCATAGGCGCTGGAAAGCACCGCCAGGACGGACACCGGCTCTTCCCGCATGGCAAACAGCCGGTTGAGGATGGAATACGCCCGGGCATAGCTTTCCTGCAGCAACGCCTTGGACAGGTCGAACACCGACGCCTCCAGATTCTGCACCCCCAGCGTCTCGATATCCTCCCGGGTGATCTCCCTCCCGTCCGCATAGGCGCAGAGCTTGTCCAGCTCCCCCAGCAGCAGGTTGAGGTCGCTGCCGCTGCGCTCCAGCATCCGCCGGGCGTTGTCCGGGCTGAGGGAACAGCCCCGGCGGGCCGCGCCGCTGCAAAGCAGCTTGGTGATCTCTCCCGCCGTCTTCCGCGGGAAGCACACCGCCGCGCCCGCTTTGTCCGCCGCGGCGAGGAACGCCTTCCACTTGGCGTTCTTTTTCACATCGGCCTGCACCGCATCCAGCCAGAAGACCAGGACGCACCCCTCCGGCGGGTCCTTGACCAGCGCCAGAAGCTTTTCCTGGGCGGCCGCGCCGGCGGAAGCGACATCAAAGTCCCGCACGGCCACGCACTTCCGCTCGGCCATCACCGGCAGCGCTTCGGCGGCATCCTCGATTTCGTCCGCCGTGCAGGACTGCCCGTCGAACTTCTGCAGGTTGAACTCGGCGAGCGCCGTTTCCCCTGCCGCGCGGGACGCTATCTGCGCCGCGTAATGCGCGGTCAGATAGCTTTCCTCCCCGTACAGGAAATAGACCGGCGCAAGCCTGTCCCCCTTCAGCTGCTTTTTCAGTTCGCTTTCGGTAATCTGCATGGTCCGTCCTCTCCGCCTTCCCGGCAGCAAGCCCTCGTATTTTACATTCCGTTACTTTACAATTTGCATTCCATTATACAACGCATAGCTATAGTATCATCCCTCTTGTTATCTTCTATAATATCAACAATTCGAAATCCGCATTTTAAGTAACATTTCTGTGCCTTGGTATTGTCTTGGTTTGTAATGAGTTTTACCGAACGAAAGCCTTTTTCACATAGTGTTGCAAGCAGTTTTATTAAAACCGCTGTACCAATGCCTTTATTTTGATACTCTGGTAATATCACTGCCATTTTTAAATAAGGTACTCGATCGGCTGATAGCAGACCATTAAAAGCAAACCAACCTATTTGTTTTTCATCTTTCCAAATAATATATCCATTTTCATCAGGGTCGCTTTCCCATGCAAGCACAGCTTCAACCCAATCTTGATTAGTTGTCGGTGCTTCATTTAATCTATCCAAGAGTAAAGGATTGTTCATAAGACTAAACAAGAAATCTGCATCCTGTAGTGTGACCCTTTTAATTTCAAATTTCTCCATATATACCTCCTACCTTTATCGTGTTACGAAGTAAAGGCAAAATAAGGATTGAACATAAGGGATTTGTAGACTTGATTTTTAAGCGGTAAGGAGTTTATACTTTTGCTCGCAAAATCAGCTTTTAACTGCGTAACATTTCTTGCGGTATAAAATTGTTTGCTCGTTGTTTAGATATCCTGTCCATGCCATTCCGAAAATCTACCGCCGAGAAAAAGACAGCAAAAATTTCGTAGCAAGCATAGGAAAGGGGTACCCCTTCCATAAAAATCGCTCATTACTAGCCACAACAGTTTGCTTGCCAGGAATATCCCAAGCCCTTACACAAGTCCGTCTCCGTCTTTATCTGTAAAGATTTAACTTATTCTCTACTAGCAAAAAAGTTTCTTCCACTGTCCTTTTCTCATCTCGTAAAATCACATTAAAACCAGAATTCAGAAAAACGTTATATCTCTCTTTAGAATTTACCCTTTTCAAACACTCTCTAAAATTTTCAATTGCACGTTCTGGGTCTTTTTCCTTTAGTAACAATTGATATAAAAACTGTTTTTCTTTGTCCGGGCGCTCAAAAAAACGGTTGACAGAAATATCTGGGTCTGCAAGCATAATCAACACATGGTCTTTATCTGAAATTTTTTTTAATACGTGAATCGGAATATTGGTGTCAACAAAGATTTTCCTTTTCTCTTTAGTTAGTTTTTCCAAAATTCTTAATTCTAAAGAGGAACATTCTTCGATACACCCATTTATCCATTTTTCATACTCATCTGGAGTCCTTCTAATAAAATCACTCCAATTTTGTAAGTCTCGCGTATATGTCAAACAAGGAAATTCATCTTTATTCAATTCAGTTAATAATTGGTCATGGTAATTTTCTTCACACGCAATACCGTGATACTTTTCAGCTAACAATTTAACCATTGTCGATTTTCCAGCATACGCCGTCCCATTTATAAAATAAACATGATTGAATTTCATAATTTTCCTCCAATATTCCCCGACTTATATATTTATATTTTAGTACCTATATATGAATTCTTCAATCGTCCCCCTGCTTATATTATAATTTTCCCTTACATCCGTTTGTATTGTTTTATATCGCCGTAAGAAATTCGGGCACCATTTAGGCACCAAAAAGTCAAAAATCATTGTTGTTTTGACTGTCTTAATTTTCAAATAAGTCAGTATTTACAACGGTTTTTACAATAATAATGTTTTTAGAAACTCAAAATTAAATACTATTTTTATTATACCGCACGGGAAGGACGCCTGACAAGCGAAAAAGGGCAGGCGGGCCGGTTTCCCGCGGGTTTTCCGCGCTCAAAAGCGGGAAAAGGCCACGTCTCCCATGCCCCGGGTGCGGACGGCCACCGCTTCCCGGGCGGTATTCTCCACCGGATAGATCCCCCGCGGCACCCCTTTCTCCGCGTAGGGCAGCATCTCCTCATCCACCGAAAGCACGCCTGCCTGAAGGGTAAGCGCCGACACATTCCGCGGGGCGGAGCCGGTGAAAACCGCCAGATTGGTCCGCCGCTGGTCTGCCGTCAGCGCCGCGGCATTCCCGCCCTCCGGACAGAACAGGAGGCGGGTGGAGCCAACCGTCAGCCGGAGGAAGCCGTCCTCCAGCCGTTCGGCGGAACAGTCGCCCCAAAAGGCGACCGCCCCCTCGTCAAGATAAAAAGCCCCGTCCTGAACCGGAAGAGCCTCCAGCGTAAGCCGGTAGGCGCCCTCTTTCGCGGTAATCAGGCACTCCACCCCGACGACCTCGGTGACCAGCGGGGAGGAAAAGGCGCTGCCGTCGTCCGGGTCGGCAATCAGCAGAAAATCCACCGAGGAAAGCGACCGGCCGCGCAGCACATAGGAGGCGGCCTCGGCGGCATCTTCCCCGCCCATCAGGATAAGGCCGGCCCGGCCGTCCCGTTCCACCAGCGCCGCCGTGGCTCCCCGGGCGGGCAGCACGGTCAGGGTGGTGACGCCCCGCATAAACACGCCGTTGGCCAGGATCCCGCCGCACAGGGCGATCACCGACCAGAGCGCGGCCGTACGCGCGCCCCGCCGTCCCAGCAGGCGGTGGCCCAAGAGAACCAGCCCCAGCCCCGCCGGTATCCCGACCAGCAGGAATAGCCGGTCCGCGTCCGACGACACCGCCGGCAGGGCATACAGCGCCTCGCCCACCCAGAGGAGCAGGCGGGCCGCCGTCTTTCCCACCCAGAACACCCAACCGGTCAAAACGGGGACGCCGGCCACGCCGAGAAATGCGCCCAGACAGCCTGTCACCGTTATAACGGAGGAAAGCGGCACCATCAGCAGGTTGGCCAGGGGCGAAACCAGGGAGATGGTCCCAAACACCGCCAGGGTGACGGGCAGGGTGGGCAGCGTCGCCGCCAGGGTAACCATCACCGCGTTCACCGGCCGGGCGAGCAGAGCAGGCGCACCGCCCTTTTCCTTTAACCGGTCGGCCGTCGCCCGCTTCATCGGCGGATGGAGTACAAGGATGCCGAAGGTCGCGGCAGCCGAAAGCAGCAGCCCCACGTCGCACACCGCATAGGGGTTGGGCAGGGTGATAACCAGCAGCGCCAGTCCCAGGGAATTAAGGCTGTCCGGTTCCCGCCCGAACAGCAGGCCGACCAGCATCACCATGCTCATCACCCCGGCCCGCACGGCCGAGGGCGTGAACCCGGTCAGCGCCACGAACAGGAGCACGAAGCCCGCCGTCAGCAGGGAGGACGCCTTGCGGGGCAGCCGGAAAAAGCGGAGCAGCGCCAGCAGCGCCTGGGCGAGCAGGGCGGTATGCAGGCCGGAAACCGCGAGGAGATGGGACACGCCCAGCGAGCGGAACATCCGGTTGGTTGCGGCGGAAATCCCGTCCTTAAAGCCGAACGCCAGCCCAGCCGTCACGCCCCGGACCTCCTCCAGCCCCGGGCCGTTCAGCACCGGCTGGGAGGTAACCGCCATCCTCGCCGCGCGGCGCAGCGCAAGCACCCGCGCCATCAGCGGGCGGGTCTCCGGCGCGGTCACGGCGACGCTTTCCTCCGCGTCGTATCCGGCGGGGGCAATGTTCAGCAGGATGCCGAGCGACTTGGCGTAATCATAAATCCGTTCGCTCCCCGCCTCCTGAAGGGCGGACACCACAAATTCCCCTTCCAGGAGGTCGTAGGGTTCGCAGTCGATCCCCCAGGCGCCGGCGTTGAGCGCCAGCTTGGTTCCGGCCGGCAGGTCCCCCTCCAGCACCCGCACCCCGATGCCGATGCGGTCGTCCGGGTCGGTGGAATAGTTGAGGGCCTCCAGCTTGAGATGCACGGTTTTCCCATCCCACTGCTGCAGAGGGCGGAACACCAGCGCCTCCTTGGCGCCGAGAATGGAAAAAGCGGCCAGGGCGGCCAATAACGCCGCCATGAGCCGCCCGTTATTCCTCAGCGGACGCAGGCAAAGCCCCACCAGAAGGGCCAGCAGGCAGAGCGCCGCCAGCGCCAGGGTGAGGTTCAGCGTCAGCAGGGTTCCCAGCGTCAGCGCCAGGAAAAAGGAGAAGCCGAGCACCGCCAGCGGCCGCTCCATCCGTCATCCGCCCCTTTCCGCCGGTCCCGCGCTTTTCATACCGCAGCCGGATCCAAAGGCCCTGTGCCTCAGTTTTCGAACAGCGGCAGCGGCTCCAGGTAAAAAATGTCCTTGCGGTCGATTGCGTCGCCCTCCGCCAGGATGGCGCACTGGCCGGCGATTTTCCCCTCCGAGCGCTCCACCAGCATCTCCAGCGCGCGCAGGGATTCGCCCGTGCTGATCACGTCGTCCACAATCAGCACCCGCCGGCCGCGGATGACCGCCATTTCGCTTTCGTCCAGGTACAGGGTCTGCTCCTTGTCGGTGGTGATGGAGCGCACGTCCACCGAAATCGGATGTGACATGTACAGCTTGGGGTATTTGCGGGCGATGAAATAGGGCTTGCCGCTCTGCCGCGCCATCTCATACACCAGCGGGATGCCCTTGGCCTCCGCGGTGATGAGCACGTCGAATTCCGGCGCCTTCTCCAGCAGCGCGGCGGAGGCCGCGACCGTCAGCTCCACGTCGCCGAAAATCACAAACGCCGCAATGCTCAGGCGCTCGTTGAGCGGGCACAGGGGCAGGGTGCGCTCCAGGCCCGCGATGGTCATCGTATAGGTGCGGGATGCGTTCGCCTTTTCCATAAAAGGATGCCTCCTCAAAATCTCGGCCTTCCTTCCGGCCGCTTATTTGGCCCTGGCCGCCGCCTTCATCCTCTGCTCGCGGGACAGGATAACCTTGCGCAGGCGGATGGATTTCGGCGTGACCTCCACCAGCTCGTCGTCGTTGATAAATTCCAGCGACTGCTCCAGCGACAGGGTGGTCGGGGTGGTCAGCCGCAGCGCCTCGTCCGAGCCGGCGGCGCGGGTATTGGTGACGTGCTTTTTCTTGCACACGTTCACCACAATGTCTTCGCTTTTGGGGGATTCCCCGACGATCATCCCCTCGTAGACCGGCACGCCCGCGCCGAGGAACAGGGTGCCGCGCTCCTGTGCGTTGAACAGGCCGTAGGTTGTGGTCTCGCCGGTTTCGAACACCACCAGGGAGCCCTGAACCCGCTGGGGAATCTCCCCCTTGTACGGCTCGTAGCCGTCAAACACGCTGTTCATGATGCCGTTGCCGTTGGTATCGGTTAAAAACTGCTGGCGGTAGCCCATCAGCCCGCGGGAGGGGATGCGGAATTCCAGGTGGCTCATCCCGGTGTCGCGGGTGCCCATATTCAGGATCTCCGCCCGGCGGGAGCCGAGCTTTTCCATCACCGCGCCGACGTACTGCTCCGGCACCTCGATCATCAGCAGCTCCATTGGTTCCAGCGTTTTGCCGTTATCGTCGGTTTTGAAAATCACGCGGGGCCGGCTGACCGCGAATTCATAGCCCTGCCGCCGCATGGTTTCGATCAGGATGGACAGGTGCAGCTCCCCGCGGCCGGAAACCTCGAACGCGTCGGTGGTGTCGGTTTCCTTCACCCGCATGCTGACGTTGGTCTCCACCTCCTTGAAAAGGCGGTCGCGCAGGTTCCGGCTGGTGACATACTTCCCTTCCCGCCCGGCAAAGGGGCTGTTGTTCACCATAAACACCATGGAAATGGTCGGCTCGTCGATATGCACGAAGGGCAGCGGCTCCACGTGCTCGGGGTCGCAGGCCGTTTCCCCGATGTTCAGGTCGGTGATCCCGGTCACCGCAATCAGGTCGCCCAGGGAGGCGGACTCGTGTTCCACCCGCTTGAGCCCTTCGAACTGGTACAGCTTGCCGATCCGGGCGTTCGCCGTCGTGCCGTCGGTCTTGCAGACGGTGACCGTCTGCCCGTTTTTCACCGTGCCCCGCTCCACGCGGCCCACCCCGATGCGCCCGACATAGTCGTCGTAATCGATGTTGGAAAACAGGATTTGCAGCGGCCCGTCGGGGTCGCCCTCCGGCGCGGGGACGTGCTGCAGGATCGCTTCGAACAGCGGCTTCATGTCCCCCTCCCGCACGGCCGGGTCCAGGGAGGCGTAGCCGTCCCGCCCGGAGGCGTAGACCACCGGAAATTCAAGCTGGTCCTCGTCCGCGCCCAGCTCGATAAACAGGTCGATCAGCTCGTCGATAACCTCGGCCGGGCGGGCGCCGTCCCGGTCGATCTTGTTGATCACCACCACCGGCCGCTTGCCGAGGCCGAGCGCCTTTTTCAGCACAAAGCGGGTCTGCGGCATACAGCCCTCAAAGGCGTCCACCAGCAGCAGCACGCCGTCCACCATCATCAGGATACGCTCCACCTCCCCGCCGAAGTCGGCGTGGCCGGGGGTGTCCACAATGTTGATCTTGGTGCCGCCGTACATGACGGCGGTGTTCTTGGACAGGATGGTGATGCCGCGCTCCCGTTCCAGGTCGTTGGAGTCCATGACCCGCTCGGCCACCTGCTCGTTGGCGCGGAACACGCCGCTCTGCCGCAGGAGCTGGTCCACCAGCGTGGTCTTGCCGACATGCGCGATGATCGCGATATTGCGAAGATTTTCCCTTGTTGCCATAAACTGCCTTCATTCCTCTAAATCCCGAATTAACTGATATAGTATAGCACTTTTCCCCGCTGCCAACAAGAGGTTTGAGCCGGCATTTGCCCGAAATTGTAAAGATGAGGCGGCAGGGCGGCCGCGCGCGGGTTTATCCGCCAAAGGCGGGAAACGCGCGGCGCCGCGTCGACCGGGCGCAAAGGCCGGACCCCTCCGGCCGGCCCGCAGACGTTCCCGCCGCACGCCGCAGAAAACGGCGGATGCCGTCCTATGCCTTCCAGGCCCCCTTCCGCCCTTTACATATGCAGCCGTTTGCGCATCTCCCTTTTGAAGCGTTCCCGGCGGTCCAGCACCACCAGCAGCAGCGCAAACAGCAGGCAGGGCACCGAGACAATGAAGGACCAGGACAGGGACACCCGCCCGTCCAGATAACGGTCAAGGCAGACCTCCAGCCCGACGAGGAACAGGGGGACGGTGGCCACCGCCAGAGCCGCCCGGCGCAGGCGGGCGGAAACCGCCCTGGCCATCAGAAAATAATCGGCGGCAAACAGGAAATCCACCAGCAGCACCAACGGAAGGGCGAGCTGCACCAGCCAGGGGCCGCGGGCGGCGAAATGTTCGATCATCCAGAGATACCCCAGCACGGCGGCGGTATCCAGCACCCCCAGGATGAGCACCGCGTGGCGGCGCACATACATCGCCGGGACGATGAATACCCACAGCAGCGCCATGGCGCCGGCCACCAGCATCGACCACCCTGCCCCGTGGGTATAGGCCGCGTCGCAGGCAAGGCAGACCGCCGCCGGCAGGCAGAGCACGATGGTGACGACCAGTGCGAGAAAGCCCCGGTTGTCGGTGGGGGCGAAGATATCCAGCCGGGCGGGGAAGGGCTTCGGCGCGGCCTTGTCAAAGGGCTGCCGGGGATTGACCGCTTCGGTGCCGCACAGCGGGCAGACCCGCTCGCTCGGGGCCAGCTCCACCCCGCAGTTGACGCAATAGGACATAACGGTCCCTCCTTCCTGCCGAAAAGCACCCGCTTCAATACGGGTTCCGGTTGCTTTCGACGAGCACATGGATGCCGCGGCGCACCAGCTCGGTGAAAAGCAGGCGCTCCGCCTCGGTTTCCTCCACAACGCTGGCCACCGTCAGGTTGAGCACGCCGTCCCAGCTCACCGCGGTGGAGCCGTGGGTGTTGGTGCGGGGCGGCCCCATGATAAAGTCAAAACGCCGGATATACGGCGCCATGGCCGCCGGGGCCTTCATCACCCCGAGGTTGGACAGCGACACGGTGTACCGGCTTTCGCCGTACAGGCGGTAGCCGATGTCCATCGCCCAGTTTTTGAGGAAAAGGGGGGCCAGCCGGGCCGCCGCGTTTTTCTGATTGCCCACGTTGGCGGAAAGCACCGCGTTGAGGTATTTTTCATTCAGCCGCAGCCGCATGAAATGATGGATTTGCAGCACGGTTTCCTCAAAGCTGTAATCCCCGTAGGACGGGTCCACGCCGGGGTTGACAAACAGGGAGAAATTCCGCACCGTTTCGGACGGATAAAAGGAACGCATGTTGATCGGCACGCTGATCTTCACCGGCTTTGGACGCTGTTTTTTCCCGGCCAGCTCCTTTTTCTGAAGCCGGCAGAAGGCATAGCAAAGCGCCCCGGCCAGGTATTCGTTGATCGTCACGCCCAGCGCCCCGGCCCGCTCATGCACCTGCTCCACCGGCATCCGCCCGGTGATGACGCTCAGGGTGTGCACCGGCTCGCGGGTCATGGCCGGGTGGTAGGCCGCCGACTCCCGGCGGGATTCGATACGCTGGAAATGGGCGTGCTTGAGGTGGCTGTCCTCCATCTCCTCCCGGCGCGGCTCCTCGCCGCAGTCCAGCACCCCCTCGCCGGCCGGGATGGGGTGTCCCCGCAGCGTCAGATACCGCGCGGCCAGGGTCTTCAGGAAGACCATCGCCCCCGTCCCGTCCGAAATGGAGTGGAACAGCTCCAGCGCGATCCGCTCCCGGTAATACCGCACCCGGAAGCAGTAGCCGCCGTTTTCCCCTTTGTCGATCTTTTTGCAGGGGTTGAGCACATCCGGTTCCACCCGCGGCATCGGCTCGTTGAGGTCGAGATAATACCAGAACAGCCCCCGGCGCAGGGAGAGCCGGAAGGTCGGCATCCGCCGCACCGTATCCTCCAGCGCCTGCTGGAGCACGTCGGGCCGGATGGTCTCTGTCAGCGTTACGCTGACCCGGAACATCGCCGCCCAGTTCCGCCGCATCACGGCGGGATAGATCAGCGCGGAATTGTCCAGCCGGTACCACTCCGGCGCGCCGGCCGGCCGCTCGTTTTTCACCGCCATCCCTCCGCCTCCTTCCCGGCAGGAGCCCGGCCGCCTACGGCCCCTCCTGTGTTTGAACCGGCGCGGGCGGAGGCTCCAGCTCCGTCCCGTCCTCCGCCACCCGGGTGAAGCGGTACAGCCGCCGCCCGTCCCGCTCCACCGTTTCCAGGAACATCTCCAGCGGGCGGACCCAGACCCCCTGATCCCCGTACAGCTGCTGGTAGACCACCATTTCCTCCAACGTTTCGCTGTGGCGGGCCACCGCCAGAACGCGGTATTCCTTTCCCTTGAAGTGGCGGTATTTCGCCCCCGGGCAGACGGTGCGCCGCCGGAGGCCGCCGACCTCCAGCACCCGGCGGAAGAACAGGGCGATCTTCCCGACCGCCTCGTGCGCTTCGGGGATGTCAAACATGTGGAAAACGTGCCACAGCCCCTCGTACAGGGTGATATGCACCTCCACGCCCTGCGCCTGCATCCGCTCGGCCAGGCGGCGGGAATCGTCCAGCAGCACCTCGTCCCCTCCCACCTGAATCAGGGTGGGAGGGAATCCCGAAAAATCCCCGAACAGCGGAGAAAGAAAGGGATTCCTCAAATCCTCGGTCCCCGCATACAGGGTCGCGGCCTCCCGCAACTCCTCGCTGGAGATCAGGGGATCGGCCTGCGCCTTGGCATAATGGGAATCCCCCGATTCGGTCAGGTCGGCCCAGGGGGAAATCACGCAGACCGCCGCCGGAAGCGGCCGCCCGCTTTCCCGCAGCTTCATGACCAGTGCCAGGGTAAGGCCGCCGCCCGCGGAATCCCCGCAAAGGACAATATCTTTTTCCCCATAGCCCTCCGCCAGCAGGTAATCAAACGCCGCGGCCGCATCCTCCAGCGCGGCGGGGAAGGGGTGCTCCGGCGCCAGCCGGTAATCGTAGGCCAGCACCGCAAACCCGCTCTGCTCCGCCAGGCGGCAGATGATCGGGACGTGGGTGTCCGGCGACCCGGAAACATACGACCCGCCGTGGGTATACAGAATCGCTTTCCCCTCGACCAGGCCGTCCGGAACCGCCCACTTGGCGGGCAGGGGGCAGCCGACCGCCTCCCGCAACTGGACATCCCTGGGCTTGGGACGGAAAATTTTCAGCAGTTCCATCCCCTGCCGCTGGCGGGGGATGTCAAACCCGGTAATCAGCGGCTTCATGCTCTTGATCGCGCCGCTGAGCAGGCGGCTTTTGAAGCTCCGCACAGCGTTCCCTCCTTCGGCGGGCGGCGCCCGCTGTATTCAGCCGCCTTCCCGCCCGGCAAGGCGGAACCCGGCGGCCTTTCCCGCCGTTTGCAGGCAGCCTCCGCTGCCGCCGGTTCAGGAAAGGACCTTTTCCGTATACGCCTCATAGGTCAGGGGGATGGTTACGGTTTCGTCCCCTATGGTAATCACCATTTCCCCTTCCGCCAGCGGCGGGATGAACAGCCGGCCGTCCATCTGGTAGCTGGAATACCACAGCCCCGGCTCGGTCGAGGCGGTCTGCGTCCCCGCAACGATTTTCACGCCGCTGCCGTTGAGCTGCCAGTCGAAGCTTTCCCCGGCCGTCTCCCCGCTGCGGCATACGCCGTTCACAAGAGAAACGTACGCGGTCTTTTCCTCCAGGTTCTGCGCCGTGCGCTCATACTGCTCCTTAAGCTGCCGGCAGGTTTCCTCGTCGATCTTCTGCTCGGCGAGTTCGGCCTCCACAAGCTCCTGCTGCTCCCGAAGGTTTGCCAGCTCCTCTTCCTTTTCCGCCGGGGTCATGGCCCGGACCACGCAGCTGACCTCCCAGTCCCCCGCCTGCCCGTACAGGCTGTAGGGCGTCTGCTCCCGTTCCTCTTTGCCCGGGTTATCGGCCGGATAGCAGCCGGAAAGCAGAAGCAGCGCGCCCAGCAGCGCGGCAAAGGCGGAAAGCCGCCTGTTTCCTGCCGTTTTCATTCCCGTTTCTCCTTTTGTCAGTTTCTTTCCGCCCTTTGGCGTTCCTTCCTTTTCCACCGCCGGCAAAGCGCGGCAATCCCCGCCGCGAGCGCCCCCACCGCCAGCAGCAGGCCCAGGCCGTTCAAAAGGACCGGCACATCCGGGGCGAACCCGCCGGTAACGGCGATTTCCGTTCTCATTTCAGCATAGCCGATCACGCCCGGCGGCACGGCGGCCCGCCGTATGCCCTGCGCCAGCAGGAAGCAGGCGGCAGCCGGAAGGCCGAAGCCCAGCAGCCACGCCGCCGGTCTGCCCGCGCGGCCGCGGGGGCGGTCCTCCGTCCGTCCGGCCACCGCTGCGGCAAAAGTCTCCGGCGGCCCCAGGCGGCCGATGACCTCCCGCACGTCTTCGCCGTGCTCCTGCGCCGAACAAAAGGCTTCCTCCAGGTCGCGCAGGATTTCCCGCCGGCGCCGGTCCGGCAGGCGCAGCGCCCGGCCGACACGGCGCAGGTATGCTTTTTTATGGTCCGTCATTCCTCCGCCCCCCTGAGCCGGCGGAGACCCCGCAGGGAAACCGGCTTTTCCTCCGCCGGCGCCTTCCCGCGCTCCTCCGCCGGAGCGGCCGGGCCGTCCGTACATTCCGGAGCCGCCGCTCCTTCCCTATCCCCGTCCCCCGGCCGCCGTACGCCGGAAAGCGCCAGAAAGCGGTCGACCCCGGCGGAATACTCCTGCCAGAAGGCGGCCATTTCCTCCAGCGTCTCCCGGCCCCGGGAGGTCAGGGAATAGTATTTCTTCATTCCGCCGTTGGCTCCGGACGGAGCCATCCGGCAGTGCAGCAGCCCGGCGTCCTCCAGCCGGTAGAGGATGGGATACACCGTCCCCTCCCGGGCGGCCCCGAACAGCCCGCTCCCGTTTTGAACGAGCGCGGTGAGAAGCTCGTAGCCATAGGTTTCCCCCCGCGCGATAAGGCTCAGCAGAACCATCTCCAGGGTTCCCTTTTTGAACTGCTGCACATATTTTGCCTCCGTCATCCGCCGCCCCCGTTTCCGCCGGACAGGCCCGTCTTCCCCCGCCTTGCCGCGGAGGGGAAACCGCGCCGCCGTATGCCGCCATATTTAGCATTACTAATTAGCCGCGCCTTTATTATACCAGCCGCCTTTTCCCCTGTCAACCGGAGAAACCGGGGGACGGGCAGTCCTCCCGCCTCCCGGTTTTAAGGCCGCCGATCGATACGCCGCCCCGCTACACGCACAGCAGCAAAAGGAGCTGCGCAAACGGGTATACCCACCAGATCAGTCCGTCCGCCACATGCACCTGGCACAGCAGCCCCAGCCCATATGCCAGATCCACCCCGAACAGGGCGAGCGCGCCTGCCGCGGCCGCCGAGCGGACCGACCGCTCCGACCGGGAGTAGGACCACGCGGCGGACAGCATCCCGCCCGAGGCGGCGGCGTACAGCACGCACACGAGCGCCGCCCCGGCGCCGGGGAAGGTGCCGCCGGTCGCCATCGCCACCATCGCCGCCGTCAGGAACGCCAGGGTAAGGACAATCCCCGCGCCGAACGGCGGGGTGTACACCGGATAACGGTTCCGCCGGATGAGCGCAACAAAGGCCGCCGCATACAGGACGCGGCTCAGGATGTAGAACAGGAATCCGAGCAGCAGCGGAGAAAAAGGGAGAAACCGGCCAAGTCCCGCAAAATTCACCGCGGCCGCATCCCCCAGCGCGCCGAAAAGCATCCCAGCCGCCGCCAGTTTCCGGTCCCCCGTGCGCAGCGCTGCCGCCAGCGCAGCCGCCGCCAACAGCAGCAGACCCGCCAGCACCACCTCTCCCGGCAGACCGAACCATTGGAAAAACCGGGCCATGCTTCTCCCTCCCCCTGCGCCCCTGCGCTATCCCGACCTTCTTTTCCGTTCCCGGCCGCTCTCACGGCATCCGCGGAATTCCGCACGGCAGTTTCACTCCGCCGCCACGGCGGCCACCGACGCGCCGGCCGCCGCTATCAGGTCGGCGGGCCGCAGCTCCACCTGATGCCCGATCTTCCCCGCGCTGACGATCATCGTCTCCACCTGCCGGCAGGACGCGTCGATCACGGTGGGATACGCCCTCTTCATCCCAACGGGGGAGCAGCCGCCGCGGATATAGCCGGTCGCCTGGTTGATTTCCGCCACCGGGATCATCGACACCGCCTTGAGCCCCACCGCCCGGGCGGCCGCCTTCAGGTCCAGCTCCCTGGCCACCGGAATCACGAAGACGCAATACTCCCGGCCCGTCCCCCCGGCGCCCTTGGTCACCAGGGTTTTGAACACCCGCTCGGGCGGCTGCCCCATTTTCCGGGCAACCGCCAACCCGTCGATCTGCCCGTCCGCGGAATCGTATTCGTGGGCCGTGTACGCTATACCAAGCCGATCCAATATCCGCATGGCGTTGGTTTTCTGTTTGTCCGCCATGAAAACTACCTTCCTTTGACGGCGGGGATTTGTCCGCACCGATTTTCCGCCGCATCCGCGGTTTCCGTTTCCAGTATAGCCCAGCGGCCGCGGGAACACAAGGGGAAAAGGGAGGAAAGCGGAAAATCGCGTTCCCTCGCCGGGAAGACCTTCGCTCAAAAGGACGGGGCCGCCCTTCCCGGCGCAAACAGGCTTTGCCGACCGGGCGCCCCGAAACCCCTCACAGAAGCGGCAAACCGATCCAGGCGGCTCTGCGCACGGCCGTCTGCCCGGCGCCCGGCCCTCCGGCAGCCCCGCGCCAAAAGCAGGCAGGGATGTCCCCTGCCTGCCTGCAAGCCGACCCGCCGGAACCGGTCCCGGGAGGCTTTCCTACGAAAGGGCCGTCCCCTCGCCCATCCCGGCGTTGAGGTATTTTGCCGCCTGAAAAGCGGCCACGGCGCCGTCCGCCGCGGCGGTCACGATCTGCCGCAGCGGCTTGGAGCGGCAGTCCCCCGCCGCAAAAACACCCGGAATGGGGGTGAGGCAATCCTCCCCCACGGCCAGATAACCGGTATCGTCCACCGGCAGCAGACCGCCGGCCAGGGCGTTGTCCGGCTCGTATCCGATCGCCACAAACAGACCGTCCAGTTCCAGCCGGCGTTCTTCTCCGTTCCCCCGCAGCAAGGCCGCTTCAAGCCGCTCCGCCCCCTCCAGCGATTCCACGGCGAAGGGGGAAAGGAGCTCGATATTCCGTTTTTCCCGCACCGCCCGCACCAGATGCGGCTCCCCCCGGAAAGCGGTGCGCCGATGGATGAGGACAACCCCGGCGCAAAGATTGGACAGGTACAGCGCATCCTCCAAAGCGGTGTTGCCGCCGCCCACCACCGCCGTCTTTTTCCCGCGGTACAGCGCGCCGTCACAGGCCGCGCAGTAGGACACGCCCCGTCCCGTCAGCCGTTCCTCCCCCGGAACGCCGAGCTTCCTCCTCCTGGCGCCGTTGGCGAACAGGAGGGAGCGGCCTTCCTCCCTGCCGGAAGCGGTTGTCACCGATTTGACCGCCCCGTGCAGGGACACCTCCTCCACCCTCTCATACCGGACGACCGCCCCCAGCCCGGCCGCCTGTTCCATCATCCGCATGGCCAGTTCCGGCCCGCTCACCGCCGGCACGCCGGGATAATTCTCGACCGCCGGGGTAACGGCCATCTGCCCGCCGTACAGCACGCCGTCAAACAGGATCACCGACAACCCGGCGCGCCGGGCGTACAACGCGGCGGTCAGCCCCGCCGGCCCCGCGCCGATCACCAGCAAATCCGTCATGGGAAAACGCCTCCTTTTTCCGTCAGAAATGCCGCCATGCCGCCTGAGAAATAGTATGCCCGCCGTCCGACGATTATCCGCCGATGCCGGAACACCGCCTTCGGCGGGAGACGGCCGGGCGCCCGGCATTTCCCCCGCCCCTTTTAGTGCAGATAGGGCGAAACGCCCAGAACGCCGTCCCGCACCTTTTCCATCAGCACCGTCAGGAACTTCCCGTTGGACAGCCGCTTGTCGTCCATGGGCCGCCCCGTCATGCAGTGGAGCGCCGGGCTGTTCTTCTCGTAAATCCGATGGATAGTCTTGCGCACCACGCTTTCCACACAGTCGGGCGTCGTGGTGTGCAGACGCGCCACGGCAGGATACACAATTTTGGTAATGGAGCAGGAGGGCTCCTCCTTCCACAGCACCTCCACCGCGTCCACGATATAGGGGAATCCCAGCTGGTTTGGCGGCACGCCAAGGTCCAGCACCGCCCGTTTGAGCCTCTCGTGGAAATCCACGCCGCAGGGGCTGCCGGCCGGAGCGGCGAAGAGAAGGATGCGGCCAAGCAAATCGTCCAGATTATACGGCTTTATCATGTAATAGCTTGCTCCGAGGGCCGCCGCGCGGGCCATGACCCGTTCCTGACCGATCACCGAGGTCATCAGTATGTACGGCATCCGGAAGGACGGCGATTCCTTCAGCTTTTCCAGCACCGCGATGCCGTCCATATGAGGCATGACCAGATCCATCAGAACAATGTCCGGTTTATTGTTCAAGATCATCGTCAGGGTTTCCCGTCCGTCCCGGGTGACGCCGCACAGCGCAATATCCGCGCTGGCCTTCAGATGCTTTTCCAATTGATCGCTTAAATTCCGGTTAATTCCCGCAATCAGCAGCTTCGCCTTTGCCATGACTCTCTCTCAACGCTCCTCCGTCAAACTTTTTTATGGAATTCCGACACGCCGGAACCCGTTCGGGCCCTTTTCTGCCCTCAGCCGCCGCTCAGACCAGGTGATGAAGGGACTTCAGCAAATCCGCGGTAAGGTCCCGCCAGCTCTCCAGCGTCACCGCATTCTCATACAGGTAGGTCACCAGCCCCCTGGCCTCCTCCAGAGAAGCGGTCAGGCCGGCCTGCGCATCCGAGCGCCTGCAGCCCTCGCACTCGCTCTCCACCCGCACGCCGTAACCGTCCGGCCCCTCCGCCAGCAGCTCATAGGTAACGGTCTTTTCCTTCTGGATTCCCCGAATCGCCGAAAAATGCCGTTTGAACAGGGTCTTCTGCTCCGTTACTGCCTTCACTTTCCGTTTCTCCTTTTCATCATTTTTCGCCGCTTTCGAAAACGTAGTTTTTAGTTTAGCGAACGAAAGCTGAAATGACAACGAAAAATTTTCGACCTTTTTCGGCTTTTTACTGTAATTGTGATTATTATTCACACGATATCTGGCTTTTCCTCCATTTTTCTGCCGTTTATTGGCATTTAATCGACTTTTCTTTTTTGCCTCGGCTTTGCTTGTTTCCGCCTTCCGCAAGGATTCCACAGCCTTTCCACCACCGGAAAAAACGGCGGCCGGATTTCCGACAGCTTTCGCGGCGGAGCTACTGCCGCCCGGTTTGGCCGCGCTCTTATACCAACGGTAAAATGAGGGAAAAGCCCGGAAGGTAATTGCCGGAACTGGCCTGTACGGGATACAAGCGCGCGCTTCACTGCTTTCTCACAATAAATTGTTAAAATCGTTTGTCCGTTTTCCTGTGGCAATTCCTCAATTTTTCATCCGGATAAAAAATTCCCTCATTTCCGTAAAAGTCAATCGGAATTCGCCGTTTTTCCTTCCATATACGTTGATTATTCCGAAATTTACAGTGAGTTAAAAGAAAAACCGACCGGCCGCCGGAAAGGCACCCCAAAAAACAGAAGCCGGACGGGGCCGGGCAGTTTTCCACAGTGGAAAACCGCGGACTTTCCACACAGGCATACCCCTCCCGGGATTCCTTCCTCTTCTTTCGTTCAATTTTCAATTTTTTTGAAAATTTTTTTGCAGACTTCCGAATTCCCACATAATTTGGGGAGGAGCGGGCCAGATCAGGGAGTATTCAGGGAGTATTCAGGGGGTATTCAGGGGGGAAAATTTCCTGGTTTTCGGTAAAATCCGGTCGATTTTGTTCGATTTTTCTTTGCGTTCGCCCTGCCATTCCGAAAAAAATCCCGGGCGGAAGCGGTAAATCGATCCATTCCATCTGGAAGGATCCCGCTTCCGTCCGGGACACCCGTCCAGGACAAAACGCGCCGTTTCAGTTTACAAGTGCATCCAGGCGGGCCCGGTGGAGAGCCGCCCTAATAGGTATATATAGAAGGACGGCGACGACGATCGATGTCACGCCGTTGATTAACGTGGCGGGCAGGCTGGCCAGCGAGGCGAGCATCGCCGCCTGCCAGGAGGCGCCGGCAATCCGGTTGACCACCGCGCCGCCCAGAAATTCCCCGGCCACGTTCCAGGCGATGCCCGCTGCAGCCCCCAACAGGGTGAACAGGCGTTCGTTGGTCAGCCAGGCCAGCCGGCGGGACAGCAGCGCCGCGGCCCCCAGCAGCAGCCCAAGCAGAAGCAAAAAGCAATAAGCCAGCGCGGGGACCCCGGCAAAGGCAGCCGAACCGGACAGCCGGCCGGCCAGAAGAACCGCTCCCCCCGTCAGGGAAAGCGCCGCGACAATCAGCAGCCCCGTGCGCGGGCTGCTGTCCGGGTGCTTCTTCCCCAGCCGTGCCACCAGCCCGGCGAACAGCCCGATACCGAATTTCAGGATGACCGTTTTGATGGTTTCAAACCCGTAGCCGTAAAACAGGTCGTTAAGCCCCATCCCGATCGCGCCGGACAGCCCTCCCTGCCAGCCGCCCAGCAGCAGCGCCGCCAGGATCACCACCGCGTTCCCCAGATGGAGGAACGGACGCCCCACCGGCGCGGGATACGGGATGCGGAAAAACAGCACCACGTAAGAGAGGGCGGCGAACAGGGCGATCAGCACCGTTCGCACCAGGGCTTTGGAGGTTCGGTTGAGCAAAGGGGATTCCATTTCCATCATCCTTCCGGAGGTTGTCCTGCCGCTGCTTGAAGCAAAAACGCCATGTCAAACTTTAGCATAACCGGAGAAAAAGTCAAGGCGCCGGGCAGGATTTGCGCATCTTGTCCGAATGCGTCTTTGGATAATCTTAATAAGTTGTACATTATTTGTTTATTGTTCTCACACAAGCCTGGTGTATCATATATTCAAACGAACAGGAAAGGAGGGAAACCCATTTGAACGAAAACCAATCGGCCAACGTCCTTGTCTGCGTAACCGACCAGCTGTCCTGTGAACGGCTGATCCGTGCCGGGGCCGCCCTGGCGGAAAAATACGGGGTGCCTGTCCATGTGCTCAGCGTCCTGCCGGAGGGGCTGGTCTCCCCGCAGACCTCGAAGGTGCTGCAAAACCTGTACGACATCGCCAGCTCGCTGGGTGCGGAGATGACCTTCTATTTCAACAGCGAACCCGCCCTGACCGCGGCCGTGCACGCCCGGCAGACCGGCGCGCTCCACTTGGTCAGCGGAACGCCGGGGGCGGACAGCAATTTGTTTATTGAAACCATCAAGGGACTGATGCCGGAGCTCCCGCTCTCGGTTGTGGACGCGGACGGACGTCTCTTCACTTTTCCGGCGGTTTCGCCGGCGGCCTCAGCCGCAGCGCATTGACCGTTTCGCATCGGGCGAGCCGCACCGGGTCCCATGGATACCGTGCGTTCACGATACATCCACGTCTTGTCGCCTGCCAACCTGCCCTCTTTTCAAATACTCCTCTCAGAGCATCAGGGGACGCCCTCCGGGGCGTCCCCTGATGCTTTTGCACCCGCCGGCTTCTGCGCCCGCCGGGATGCCCCTCTCCCCGCGAACCGGCGCCGGCGGACGTTCCCCCTGGCGACGGGACGGCGGGCGCCGCCTCCCCGCCGGAATTTGTGGCCGTCCCCTTTTGTCCCTTTTCGTCTGCTGCGAAAATTCCCTCTTGACTTTCCGGGAGAAAAGGATATAATGAACATATGAACAATAATTCATATGTTCATATAAATCGATGCCCTACCGGACGTTTTGCCCCGCCCCGCCGAACCGGGGGAGAGGCGGACGCCGCGCTCCCATGAAAGGATGACCCGCCATGCAGGAAAACCCGAAAGCCCGTTCCACCCAGACGGCGGAGGAAGCCGGCTGCGGCTGCCAGGCCGAGCACGCGCACACCATGGCAAAGGCCCGCCGGGAAATGCCCGCCGTTGAGGAGCTTTACGACCTGTCGGAGCTTTTTAAGGTCTTCGGCGACACCACCCGCATCCGCATCCTCTGGGCCTTGTCCGAAGGGGAAATGTGCGTGTGCGACCTTGCCGAGCTGCTGGAAATGGGCCAATCGGCCGTTTCCCACCAGCTTCGCCTTCTCCGCCAGGCCCGGCTGGTCCGCTGCCGGCGGGAGGGAAAAACCTCCGTTTATGCACTGGACGACGATCACGTGGAAAAAATCTTCAAGCTGGGGCTGTCCCATATCGAAGAGCTGAACGGCTAGTCCCGCCGCCGGCATCCGCCCCTCTCTTCATAACCAATTCAGAAAGGGTGTTTCCTATGGCCAACGCCTCCGCCGTCAAACGTAAATATCGTCTGGAAGGGCTGGGCTGCCCCAATTGCGGCGCCAAGATCGAAGCCCGCGCCGCCAAGCTGCCCGGCGTTCGGGACGCGGCGCTGAACTATCCGGAAAAGCTGCTGATTCTTTACAGCGAAAACGACCTGACCGCCGACATCCAGCGCCTGTGCGACAGCGTGGAGGACGGCATCCGGGTGACCCCGGCCACGGGGTCCGGGGCTGTCTCCGGGGACGGGGCGCATTCCCTCCGCGACCATGGCCATGCTCACGGACACGGCCGGGAAAGCGGCGCCGGCGGCCATGGCCATATCCGGGGCCATGAGCACGAACATGCGGCCCTCGAACACAGCCACAGCCATGACCATGGCGGGGAAAAAAGCGGCTTCCCCTGGGGGCTGGTGATCGGCGCGGCCCTGTTCCTGCTGGCCTTCCTGCCCTTTCTTCCATCGCCGGCCCCCTTCTTTCTCTACCTTGCCGCCGCCGCAGCGGCCGCCTATCCGGTTGTACGGGGGGCGCTGGCGGAGATAAAAGGCAAAAGCATGGGGGAAAACCTTCTCCTCCTTATCGCGCTGGCCGCCGCCTTCGCGATCGGCGAAGCGATGGAGGGCGCCATGGTCGCCCTGCTGTTCACCCTGGGCGAGCTGCTGGAGGAGATCGCCGTCGGCCGTTCCCGCCGCCAGATCGAACAGCTGGCAAAAATCCGGCCGGACCGCGCCTGCCGGATACGGGAAGACGGCGCGGAGGAGGAAATCCTGGCCGACGAGGTCCGGGTCGGGGACATCCTGCGGATCCCCGCCCATGAACGGGTCGCCGTGGACTGCACCGTCCTGCAGGGGGAATCGGAGATCGACGCCTCCGCCCTCACCGGCGAAAGCCGGCCCGTGTATGCCGGCCCGGGCAGCACGCTGCTCTCCGGCGCGATGAACGGCAACGGCGCCCTGACCGTGCGGGCGGACAACCGGGCGGCGAGCTCCGCCGCGGCCCGCATTCTGGACATGGTTTCCGAATCGGCCGCGCGCAAGGGCTCGTCCGAAAAATTCATCACCCGTTTCGCCCGGATCTATACTCCGGTCGTCACCCTCCTCGCCGTGCTGCTGGCCCTGGTTCCTCCGCTGGCGGGGCTGGGCGGATGGCATGAATGGATTTACCGGGCCCTGGTATTCCTTGTGGCCTCCTGCCCCTGCGCGCTGGTCATCTCGGTGCCCCTCAGCTTTTATTCCGGCATCGGAGCCGCTTCCCGCAAAGGCGTGCTCATCAAAGGGGGCCGGTATATCGAAGCGCTGGCCCGGGCACGGGCGGCGGCGTTTGACAAAACCGGCACCCTCACCACCGGCCGGCTGACCGTCGCCCGCGTGGACCTGGCGCCGGGGATAGACCGGCAGACCGCGCTGTGCCTGGCCGCTATGGCCGAGCAGCATTCTTCCCATCCCGCCGCCCTCGCCATCCGGAAGGAGGCGGAGGACGCGGCGAAGACGGGGACCGCCTCCCCCTCCTCTTCTCCCTCCTCTTCCTCCCTTACCGAGCTGCCCGGTCTGGGCGTCTCCGCCGTGATCTCCGGCCGCGCCGTCCTATGCGGCGGGAAACGGCTGATGGACGCAAACGGCATCGCCGTCCCCTGGCCGGACGCCGCCGTCTATCTGGCGGTGGACGGAAAAGCCGCCGCCGCGTTCCAGATGGAGTCGGAGCTGCACCCCGACGCCGCCGGGGCGCTCTCCCGCCTGCACGCGCTCGGGTTCCGCCGGATTGCGATGCTGACCGGCGACCGGAAGGCGGAGGCCGACCGCATCGCCGGCCGGCTGGAAGTGGACGAGGTGCACGCCGACCTGCTGCCCGAGGGCAAGCTGGCCGCCCTGCGGGCGCTGAAAGCGGAGAACGGCGCGACCCTTTTTGTCGGGGACGGCATCAATGACGCGCCGGTGCTGGCCGAAGCGGACGCAGGCGTGGCGATGGGGCTCGGCTCCGCCGCCGCGATCGAAGCCGGGGACGTGGTGCTGACGTCCGGCAGCCTGGAGAAGCTGCCAGCCGCCGTGCGGCTTTCCCGCCGGGTGATGGGCGTGGTCCGTTTCAACATCGCCTTTGCCCTGGCAGTGAAGGCGGCGGTGCTCATCCTCGCCGCCCTCGGCTTCGCCCCGATGTGGGCCGCCGTTTTCGCGGACGTGGGGGTGTCGATCCTCTCCGTCATCAACGCCGCGCGCCTGTTCCTTCAGTAACGCCGCCGTCCCGCCGTCTTTTCCTCCCCTTTCCCCTTTTCTTTCCCCTTTTTATTTTGCCTTTTGCTCTTCACGATCGAAAAGGCCGCCCGATGGGATCCATCGGGCGGCCTCTCTCGGCGGGTCGGGGTTATTGTTTCCGCTGGAACGATTTGCAGTCCGTGCACTGGTCGACGGTCGGGTTGGCCTCGTGGGTCCCCACCGTGATGCAGTCCAGCGAGCAATACTGCTCGTTTGTGCAATGATTGACGCACTGCTCGACCGTACATTTGATGCTGCGGTTGGCCTGACATTTATCCATGTTTACACCTCCCTTTCGGAAACGTCGTTTTAGTTTGTCCCGTTCCTGCAAAATTTACGCAGGGAAAAACGAACAGGCAAAAACAAAAACGCGCCGTGCGGCGCGTTTTTGTTTTTTGTTCGGAAACCGCCGGTTTTGGCGGCGGAGGCCCCCAAAAAAGCGTTCGCTTCCCGTATCACGCGAAGCAAGCGGCTGATAAACAGCCGCAGGTCTCGGAAGCACCTGCTAAATGCGGGAATCGCCCGTTTACGGGCAGCAGGACGCTTGATGCTTGTGACAAGCTGTTTCCATATTCAATGCCGGCCGGTTAATGGCCCCTGCAGGTTCTTTTCAAGCCCGCTTGGCCGGCGATATGGCCTTATGTATTTCTTCCATCCCGGCGTTCGTTTTCGCCCCTCGTTTTCTCCCCGCTCCGCTCTTCCTTCTCCCGGGCGTTGCGTTCGCTTTCTTCGTGAAAGAAATTTTTCAGATTTTCCACCGCATGGCAGAGGATACCCACCTCCTGCGGGTTGAGCTGGTCAATGACCGCCCGCGCCATCCGGCGGTGAAAGCGCTGATGAATATAGGCGAGCGTCCGTCCGCGGTCGGTCAGCCTCACCCGCACGATGCGGCGGTCGGCGCTTTCCCGCACCCGCTCCACAAGCCCCTTTTTTTCCAGCCGGTTGATGCCGATGGTCATGGTGCTGACCGTCACCCGCGTGGCCGCCGCCAGGGCGGAAACCGTGCGCGGCTCGCCGTTGCCGATCGCGTCGAGGACATGCAGCTCCGTCACCGTGACCGACGCCCCGGCCGCCAGCCGCAGGGACTGTTCCTCCACCTTTAAGATTTCGTTGAAGGTTTCCACCAGCAGGTGGTTGATGATCTCCAGGTTCTTGTCGTGTTCGTCCATCATCGGCCTCCTCGTCCGGGAAACTGTCCCGTCTCCCCTTGATTGTACGCGGTTTCCCCACACTTGTCAATGCCGGAGGCCGCCCGCCCAAAAGAGTTTCCGGCCCGCCCGGGGCAGGCGCGCGGAGAGAAGGAGGAGAGAAGGGGGAGAAAGGGGGCCGCCGGCCGTTGTCCCTCCTGTTTACCCTGCGCAGGGGCGCGGGGGCAGAGGCCGAGAGGCCGAAAGAGGCCGAAAAAAGTAAAATTCGGACAAGCAAATACGCAACATGGGAATTCCCTCCCGCCTTGACACAGACCGGCCCCGCGGTATACTGAATTTGACAAAGCCTGTCGGGCTGACCTGACGGAAAGGAGAACGTATCATGAATCCAACCCCGGAACGCAAGGCGGAGCTTGCCCGCTACCGCCGCTTTTACCGCGATCATCTTCTGGAGGACATCGTCCCCTTCTGGCTGAACAGCGACCTGCTGGACCGGGAATACGGAGGGTATATCACCTCGGTGGACCGGCAGGGAAAAAGCTATAATCCCGACAAATCGGTCTGGTTCCAGGGGCGCGGCCTCTGGACCTTCTCGGCGCTGTGCAGGCATTACGGCGCAAGGAGGGAATGGCTGGAGGCCGCGCAGGCCGGGAAGTCCTTCCTGGAAAAATATTGTACGGACGCCGACGGCCGGATGTTCTTCACCGTCACGCGGGACGGGCGGCCCCTGCGCAAGCGCCGCTATATGTACTCCGAAAGCTTCTTCGTGGTCGGCATGGCGGAATACGCCGCCGCCACCGGGGATACGGAGGCGCTGAAGAAAGCGGAGGAATGCTTTGAAGGGATGCTGCGGCTCTACCGGGATCCCGCCTCCGACCCCTACAAAATCACACCGAAAGCCTACGCCTCCACCCGGGCGGAACGGGCGGTCGCCGTGCCGATGGTGCTGGTCAACGGCGCCCAGGTTCTGCGCCGCTGCGACCCGGCGAAGGCGGCATATTATACCGAAACCGCCGGCGAGGTCATCGGCGATATCCTGAAATACCATTTCAAGCCCGAACTCCACTGCGTGCTGGAAACGGTGCTTTCCGACGGCGGGCGCATCGATCACCCGGCCGGCCGCACCATCAACCCCGGCCATTCGATCGAAAACGCCTGGTTCATGCTCTGTCAGGCCGTGTACACCGGCGACTCGGCGCTGCTGCAGGATTGCCTGCATATTATCGACTGGTCGCTGGAGCGCGGCTGGGATAAGGAGTACGGGGGCTGCTACTACTTTGTGGACCTGGACGGCCGCCCCTGCGAGCAGCTGGAGTGGGACATGAAGCTGTGGTGGGTCCACAACGAAATCCTGATTGCCGCCCTGATGGCCTACGGCCTCACCGGGGCCGAAAAATACTGGCGCTGGTTTGAAACGGTCCACGAGTATGCCTTCAGCCGCTTCCATGACCGGGAATGCGGCGAATGGTACGGCTATCTGCACCGGGACGGCACCGTCTCCCACACCCAGAAGGGCTCGATGTGGAAGGGGCCGTTCCATCTTCCCCGCTGCCTGATGCTGGTGGACGACCTCCTCGGGATGCTGGAGGAAGGCCGGCCGGTCGCGCCCATCCTGTAAGGCGGCCGGTTTCATCCCCCTGCACGGAAGGCGAGGGGCTGCCGCGGAGGAAAACTCGGCGGCAGCCCCTCTTTTGGTCCGGCGGAACACCGGCCGTCCGCGGCGTCCGCCTCCCTCACCCGGCCGGAAGGTCTTTGCGCACCCCGAAAATGCAGGGAATCTCTCCTCCGGCCGGCAGTGTGAGATACCCTCTGTCCAACAGCGCCTCCATGAGCAGCGCCATCGCGTCCATCGAATAGCGGATAAAGCCGATCTGACCGCACAAAGCCAGCAGCGCCTTGGGCGCGTGCTCCTTCAGAATCTGCGTCGCCGTACGGCAAGCCTCTTCCATGCAGCGGCCCGCCTCCTCCACCAGGGGCTCCAGCAGCGGCCGGATCGTGTCGTCCAGCAGTTTCGAAGAAAACACCGGGAAATTGGCGGACAGACGGCCGTTTTCGGAGAGGATAAAGCCCTCTGCAATCAGGCGCACAAGCTGATCGTTGTCCTCCTGCGCCTCTTTTTCCAGAATCGCGCCGCCCATGGCTTCCACCGCCTCCGTCCAGCGCACCGGCTTCCAGAGCTGGCGTTTCTCCAGTATCCGGTAATTTTCAACCGAGAACCAGGCCGTACGCTCCTTGTTTTCACACTGGCCATAGATTCCGTTGAAGTGATGATAGGCGTAGTCGTTGTCATACCCAAAGATAAAGCCGTAACTGCCGTTGGTCAGGGGCGGGTAGTCCCCGAACCGCCGGCACCCCCGTTCGTCCGTCCGGTCCAGCGCCAGCTTCAGCGTCAGGTTGGCAAAGGTCCAGCGGAGGAGATTTCGGCCGCCCCTTGAGTGAAAGGGCAGCGCTTCCAGCACCGGCAGCCGGCTCTCCAGCCCGGCCTCCATCCTCTCCGCCGTTTCCCGGCAGAGGGGAGCGATGGCCGCCGACGCTTCCCTTTCAAAGTCCTCGGTAAAAATGAGGATGTTTGTCTGATACGTGTTCCCGTTTTTCCTGAGCAGCTCATGCCGAAGAAGAAGCTCCAGCTCATCCTCCAGATATACCGCCGCCACGCCGAGTTCCGTCGCCAGCTCCTGCAGCGTGGCCGGGGCGTAGTAAGCGCTGAGGAGAATATTGCCGGGCAGCTTTCGTTCGAACAGCTGCCAATAGCGGGAATTGTCCCCGCCGCCCCAGTAGTCCATACGGAAGGTGCCGGGATTATAACTTTTTTCCCCGAATTCTCTGGTCATGCCGAACCCTTCTTTCAGTAATTTGCGGGTCTTGAAAAGGTGGTACTTCACCATTTCCCGGCTGATGCCAAGGGCCTGTGAGATCTCAGAACAGCTTTTCCCATGGATATAATAGGCCACCGCCGTCTCCCTGTACTGCCGGGAAAGCAGCGCGAGCTCGCACCGAAGGCGGCGGAGGTCCTCCGCCCGCAGGTATTCTTCTTCCGGCGTGATCTGCGTCATCCGGCAGGCGCCGGCAAAGCCCTCGTCAAAGGGCAGCGTATCCTGCCGCTTTCGGCGGATGTGCGTTTTAAAAGTGTTCTCCGCGATCCGCCAGACATAGCCGTAAAAAGCGCCGTCGTCCTTCAGACGATGGACGGATTGCAGAACCGCGCATACAATATCGTTGGTCAGGTCCTCGGCTTCGTCCTTGTCGTACAACCGGGACAGGGAAAAAGCGAACAGGGTTTTCAGATTTTGGGAAAGCCACTCCGCTGCTTTTTCCCGTTCCATTCCTTCATCCCCAGTCTTTTGAAAGCTTTCAGCAATATAGTATCCGACGGACGGCTTTGGTTAATCCGATCTTGTCAAACAACGCCGTCAACGGCGTCCGGCCGTCCGCGGCGTCTGCCGCCATCCTGTCCATTGTACCACGTCGCCGCAAGTTCCGATCTTTGCGGCGACTTTTTGAAAAGTCGCCGGCGCGCTCATTCCGCTGCGTCTCCTTCCCGCAAAGGGGCACGCTCGGCCCGCCTGCCCGGTTGCGGCGGCTTTAATAGCCGCTGTGCCCATCGCGGCGGTTCGCCGTCGCTGCCAACCGTTTGCGGAACGCCCGCGGCGCGGGTTTAAATCCTATAATTCCGCTCCGACCAGACGGAAGGCGGCTTCACGCTCTTTCCATGCCCTTCCTGGCCCGTTTGACAGGGCGGCCGACGGCTGTAAGCAGAGAACTTTCCCATGCCCTTTTCCATGCCCTTTTCCATGCCCTTCCCCCTATTCATTTTTACATTCTGTTGAGCGGCCTCCCGGCGCCGAACCGCCGCTCCCCTCCTCCCCGCGTTCTCTGCGCGCGGTCCCCCCGCTTTCCAGGACAGTGCCTGCTCCCAGAGGGCCTGCAGCCTCTCTTTCCTCCGCGGGCACCAGTCGCCGGGCCACAGGCATCGGCGGTCCGGGGCATTTCTCCATTCGCAATGTTCCAGAGGACAACGTTTCATCCCGCGTGCTCCTTTCTTACCCATCCTGCGGCGGCGCAGCCTCTCCCGCAGATTGGCGCCGCCCGGTTTGTACTTGTCACGGATTGGTTATGGATTGGTTATGAACTCGTTTTGTACTCCTCTCCCGATTTTGTTTCTCTTCCCATCCCCTCTTTATCCCTTTTTGACCCTTCCTGTTCTTTCTCTGTCCCTGCCCTGTCCCTGCTCTGTCCTTTCTCCGACCCCTTCCCACATTCCGCTTTTCCCCGCCGGCCCCACCCGCCTTTCCCGCCTCGTCCTGAACAGCGCACGCTTCCGGGGGCGGAGCAGCGGCAGCACGTCTCTGCCTGCACGCTGTCTTTAGTCCCTGCCGCCCTCAGGCGAAGACAAGCGCTTCCCCCGGTGGACCTTTCCCAGTCCTCCGGCCGTCAGCACCAGGCAATGCCCCGAGAATACCTTGCCGCCGGGTTCCGAAACAGGAAATCCCCCAAAACCGGCCTTTCGGCCCGGCCGGCCGGTTTCCCGTCCAGCCTGTTAACGGCAGCGAAAATTCTTTATGTAGTGAATTCATTATTTATAATGAAATTTATGCAATCCTCCCTTCCCTGCGCTCCTCTGTATTTACCCCCTGTATATACCTCGCCCGTACTTACCTGGTCCGAAAAAGAACGTTTGTTCTAATTTATCATACTATTTCTTCCTTGTCAAGCCCGAAAAGCAGAACGGCGGGAACCGCGGCCATGTCTGCAAGGCACGGCGGCGCAGCCGCTGCCGCAGCAAGGGGGTGCCGGCGCAGCGGGAGGCGGTCTGCCGTGTGTGCCGTATGTGCCGTGTATGCCGGCACATCAGCGGGAACCGGACACCCCGATCGGGGGACGCAGCGGAATGAACACGCCGGTAACTTTTAAACAAAGCTGCTGCAAACAATACACCGCCTGCGGCGGCGTGCCGGGATGAGACAAAAAGATTCACTCATGGCCGAGCCACGCAATAAGAAAGCAGCCGGCAGCTCATCACGAATTGCCGACCGCAGGTCTGGGAAGTGTTGATCAATTAAATACCCGCTTGGACACGGGGATAAAACCGCAAAAAAACCCCGAACTCGGCTTGCGTGTCGAGATGCTCGACCTGGGTTTACACTACAAAAAAGACGCCCGCTGAAAATGTGGATTCCGGGTTCAGAAAAGATTCGTTTTCATTTGTATATCGCCATTTTCTGGTTTTCTGCTTTTTGGCTGTCCCATTTCCGCCAGAGAGAGCAACACGGAAAAGATGGCTTGAATCCTGGGTTTTCGATATTGAAAAAGAGGGCAAATCCGGACTGTCTCACTTTTGAGTTCCAAATTTCGACCTCTGTTCACATGGAAAGGTGAACCAAAAAAGATCGACAGGCTAAGTTTCAAGCGAGATTTGAACCCTCACAGTGAAAGTTTTTCTTATTCGGCATGGTAAAAAACGATTGTCAGTTGTCAATTTCATACCGATTTCACGACCATTATATTCCCCGGTTTCAATAAAGCCTAATGAACGATAAAGATGTCTTGCAATTGTATTTTCTGGTTCGACTGATAAGAATACTTCCTTCACCTTAAATTTGTCAATTAGAAAATTTACTCCGAGAACAAGCGCCAGGACTATTTTACTCCCTCATTTATTCAATTCCGCTTAACTCCCGATAGAGTGTTCGAGCAAAAGAATCCGTCATGCTGCTAATATAATCTGTTACCATCAATAATCGCAAATACAGACAATATCTTTCATCATCCTTATGCTCTCGCATCTCTTCTTTGTAATCATTTTTGTAATTATTGGAAATGCGCTTTAAACATTTTTTGTCAGCCTTTGTCAGCCTGTAAGTATCATCCTCACAGCCAAAATACAAAACAGCATGTACGAATTTGTCCAAAAGAAAGGAGAGTATCGTTTGAGCAGAAAGTTCCAGTCTTAAAATTCCGGGCGAATCATAAACAAATTCTCCCATAGCGCCTTTTAATAGTTTAATTGTAATAGTATGGTTTACATTACTAAAAAGCTCATCATGAAATCTGCCATTCATAATGCTATTATATTCTTTAGAAAAACGAAACGTAACATTATGCATGAGCCATCGTCTGGTATAGTGAATCCATAGGTGGAATTGTTCATCCTCCGGTATGCCTGTATAGCCTTCAAGTGTTTCTATCAATTCATTAGAATAATGTTCTTTTGAGTAGTTATGGAGGCTTGGGCGAATACCTATTTCATTATGATTATATCCCGCTTTAAAATACTCGATAAATTCTTGGAGTGTAAATAATCCTTTTTTAAAAGCATCTTCCAAATCCGCTGTAGCATAAGCAATATCATCTGCTGCCTCTAAGAAAAAAGATAACGGATGGCGGTAGACTTTCCCATCTTCGTTGCTCGTTCCTACTTCATTTGCAATTCGGAAAAAGGTGTCTTTTTCCGCCAAATAATATCCCGGCTTATGTACAGCCACATTGGTAGAGGTTGGACAAAAAGAGAGAGAATCTGTTGGGTATTTAATCAGAGTACTAATAACAGAAACGGAAACATTTATATTAGAATTATGGCGGGCTTTGGAAAGCAAACGCAATGCTTGGGCGTTTCCTTCAAAATGTTCTAAATCAGCAATCATTTGGGGGGTCAACATACTTTTGAGAGTGCGGCGTTGGTCAGCGGGTGTGTTCTCATTTGACCGATAAAGGATTTTCCCAAGATTATTCTGAAACCACTCCCCGATCACAGTCTCACCAAAGTGCCCAAATGGTGGATTACCCAAATCATGCAAAAGTCCCGCACACAATAAAACAGAAGAAATATCCTCTGCAACGTCGGTAACAGCCTGTTGCCTGTATCCTGTGGTGTTTTTTGAAATCATAATGCCCAACTGCCTGGCAATTGTAGATACCTCTATGGAATGGGTAAGCCTTGTACGGATAAAATCGCTTTTATCCAAAGGAAAGACTTGGGTCTTATCTTGAAGTCTGCGAAAAGCGGCACTGGAGACGATTTTGTTATAATCTTTTTCAAATGCGTTGATAGGATAGCTTGCCCAGTCTTTAGGTTCCTCGGGTTCCTCGAGCAGTTTATCTGTTGATAGCAGAGATTTCCATTCCATCTCGACTTCACTCCTTTTAGGGAAATCGCCTCCCCATTTTATTCTGATCCCAGAGAATAAAGTAATTATAACATTTTATCTGTTCGCTATCAATTAATTCTACAACAAAATATTGCCCTCACTTGTGCTAAAATTTCTATAGGGGGGAGGATGCAGGATAAGCCGAGAATCATCAGTAACCCAACAACTTTTAAGCCTGAGATTTTTGAATTCAGAAAATTTTTCAAAAAAGAGAACCGCCGATATAAATCGACAGTTCTCGATTGTGTTTGGTTGACGAAAAAGATACCCGGTTCCGATGCGGGCCTCTCGTTAAACAAAAGAAAAACCTGCGGTGCGCGACTTGCAAACGAGGGGAGTTCGTACGAACTCCCCTCGTTCCTGCTGATTTGTGAGGAAGCCTCAAAATGAACCCCAATATTTTTTGAAAGGATATTCGAACCCTCACGCAACCCGAAAAAGGTTGGTAGCAAGCCGGAGCGTCGCGAGAGCGTTTACAAGCGAGAGCGAAGGCGCAGCGCGACCTTTTTCGGAAAAGGAGGAATGACGAAGCGGTATGAGAAATCCCCAGCCATTTGGCTGGGGATTTTGAATGGAGCGTAGTCCATTCCGACGTGGTGCGGCCGAGGGGACTTGAACCCCTACTCGTTTAAGAACTGGATCCTAAATCCAGCGCGTCTGCCAATTCCGCCACGACCGCCTGTTTTATCCGGCTGTTCAAAAACACTGCCGCCGTGGATTAGTATAGCACAACGCCCATCCGAGCGCAACCGCCTCTTCCCTGCCGCCCCGGTGCGCCGGCGTATGCCGCTGTTCGGCAATTCCCATCATCCCCGCCCGCCGGTCAGCGGGAGGCTTCGTCCGCCCTTTCCGGCCGGCAAACGCATTCAACAGTATTTCCTTTTTATCACAAATCTCAGGCTTCTTATTGCTTCATGTCTGAATTTGGTCAGTCAAATTCAGCGCTTGGATGCCACAAATTTTTACGTCCGTTTTCGCGTTCCAGGCATTCGGAAAGTGGTTTTGAATAAAAATGCTCATAGGATGCTCGGGGAAATGCTTTAAATTATTTGCCTCGATATCCTTTTTTAATTCATTAAGAATTCGTTGCATTTCCTTGTCAGAAATTTCAGTTCGTTGTTTTATTCTAAACAAGCATTTTTCTTCTTGTTCTTTGAAATAAACATATAAATCGGGTATCTTCGTTACTTTATCTACTTTTACTTTTTCGATGCAGGTATAGACGCAATTGATTTGTGTGGGATTATCTACATGTTTCAAGTCAACACACTCATATAAGTAACCGGTCTTGCCTTTGTACAAGTCGAAAAAAGCGTCTTCAAAATACTCTGAATAAACTACGCAGTTTTTATCAAACCCGTAAGGATAAAAACTAAAAGGTTTTGGTACGGGTTTTACTGCATACAGCAAAGCTATAACAGGCGTGGAGGCAAAATAAATATATGGTTTACCGTGTTCCGATAAAAAAGGGGTGAGCTCCGTCAATCCGCCCGTTGGACTTCCGTGATATAGAATCATAACAATACAATTCCTTTGTACTAAAACGTAACGAATTATTTGCGGGAAAGCAGTGCCACCGTCTCGACGTGTGTCTCGTCATCTCGGAAATTCCCGTCCGCATCAAACGAGTCGGGCGTCACCGCCGTATACCCATCCGCCTCGCCGGGAACCTCC
>CAJFTG010000046.1 GCA_904419875.1 Candidatus Avimonas caecicola
TCCTCCTTCCCGTTTTCCCCGGCAAAGGGGAAGGAGGAGGGCTTCCCCTCCTCCTTCCCGGATCGCGTTGCGCATTTCTGCCTGCCGTTTCGTCTTACCGCGCCTTTCTGCGCCTTTCTGTGCCTTTCTGTGCCTTACTGCTCTATGTAGGTCTCCTTCTTGATGCCAAAAATTTTGCGCAGGATCCCGCCGACCATTTTCGGACTCTTGACAATCACAATTTTCATTGCTGACCATCCTTCCTTCAATTTCTGACCAGAGAAACCCCGAGCAGCACCAGCGCTGCCGCGGCCAATACCAGGATCAGCTGTGCCGGGCAGAGGGACGCGACCAAAAGCCCCGCGCCGAACGCCGCGAAACATAAGCCTCCGCTATTGCACCGTCTCATAAACAAACACCGTCCCTCCTGCTGATCTCGACCACGGCGATTTCCCGTGTCTTAGTAACAGCATATTCCAGGACGGTGAAAGTGGTGAGGGAAAAAGCTCAGTCCCTGCACAAAAAAATTTGAAGGATTCCCCCCGTAAACTCGATTTCGACATCGCGGCCGTTTGAGAACGCGTTGCTGACCCCCAGGGGGAAATCCGGAGTCAGCGTGGCGTTTTCCAGCGGGTATTCCGCGTTTTTGACCCATAATCCGGAAACCGCGCCTCCATAGGGGAGCAGGGACAGCGCCATTCCCTCTTCCGCTTCGACACGATAGCGGCCGGGAGGCACCATCTCCACCCGCCCGTGTTCATCGGCCAGCACCGCCCTCGCCCCCCGTCCGCAGAGATAGGCCAGAACCGCAAAATTGCCGGCCGTATGGTCCAGCCGCCCGCCGGAAGCCCCCAGCAGCAGGAATTCCCGGAACCCCCGCTCCAACCCGATGCGCGCCGCCGCCATGGTGTCCGTGTCGTCTTTTCTGACCGGCAGAACGGCAACCGGGATTTCCTCCCGGTTTTCCTCCCGGACGGAGGAATCAAAATCCGCGACCAACAGCGCCGGACGGAGGGACAGCCGCCGCGCCAGCCGCAGGCCGCCGTCCGCCGCAATCACCCAATCATCCGCCCGCAGAAGGGGAAGGAGAGGCGCGGTGTCTTCCACCGGCCCGGCCGCACAGATCACACAGCGTCCGGGCGCGGCCTCCTCCGGCCGGCGAAACGTTTTCTCATCCATCGCATAACCTCTATTTCCAAGCTTTCAGGTCCTTGACCTCGTTGTAAATCGCCCTATAGCTTTCATGCCGCTGGGGCATGATCCTGCCCTGCGCCACCGCTTCCAGGACGGCGCACCCCGCCTCTTTGGTATGGGAACAGCTGGTAAACCGGCACCGGCCCAGGAAGGGGAGAAACTCGCGGAAGCAGTACGGCAGGTCTTCCTTATATATCCGCTGCATCCGTTCCATATCCAGCGAGGCAAAGCCGGGCGTATCCACAATATAGCCGCCGCCCTCCAGCCGGAACAGCTCTGCCGACCGGGTGGTATGCCTCCCTCGGCCCAGCTTTCGGCTGATCTCGCCGGTTTGAGGGGAAAAACGGGGGTCGATGGCCTGGAGCAGGCTGGACTTCCCTACGCCGGAATTTCCGGTAAAGGCTGTCACCTTGCCGGCGAGGAACCGGCGGAAAGGCTCCACCCCCTCGCCGGAACGGGCGGAAAGCGGAAAAACGGGAAAGCCGGCCGCGCGGTAAACGGCCTCCCATTGGCCGGGAGCCTGCAAATCCGCTTTGCTGATTACCACCACCGGCTCAATATGATTCCATTCCGCCACCGCGAGCATCTTGTCGATCACCAGGGGGCTCGGCGCCGGTTCCGTCACCGAGGCCACGACCGCCAGCAGGTCAAGATTGGCGACCGGCGGCCGGATCAGGCAGTTTTTCCGTTCCTCCACGTCATCCAGGGAGCCTTTCCCCTCCCCCAGCACGGAAATCACCACCCGGTCGCCGGCGACCGGCGTGATCCCCTGGCTGCGAAAGATCCCCCGGGCGCGGCACTCATAGATTTCATCGGCGGCTTCCACATAATAGAAGCCGCCGATGCCTTTACGGACGATGCCGTGGAGGACACGTCCCCCGGCGTCGCCGCCTGCCGGCGTATGCCGAACCGGCGGGGAAGCCTCTTCCCCGCCGGCAGCGCCATTTTTCTCCTTGTCCGATCTGCTGTACTGCATATGCTTACGTGTCATAGGCAATCCTCTTTGCCGCCGGTCAGCGAAACCAGCTGTCGAACAAGGAGCCCGCGTGCCCCGAATCGCCGGAATTGGTGGGGTCGGTCGTATCCGACGGATTATTCGGCTGCTCCTTGTCCTCTTCAAATACAAAATCGCCGCTGTAAATCTGCGTTACCTGTCCGGTCTTGCCGTTGATCTGGTATTTCCGGTAGGTGGACAGGCCCTTGCCATCCTCCCCGACCAGGATAGCCACCTCATAGCTGTCCTTCTGCTCGGTAAAGGTAAACGTGGGGGACTCCGCCCCGCTGGCCAGGATACCGCTCAGGGACATATCGCTGCGGGTCTGATTGTCCACAACCACCTGCACATTGATCAAAGCGGCCGAATTGATGTCGTTCGGCTGAGGGAGTCCCACTTCGATGCTGACGTCGCAGTAGCCCGAGCTGACCACCAGCTTCACTTCCTGGCCGGGTTCCAGTTTTTCACCCGGCGCCGGGTCCTGGGAAACAACATAGTTTTCCGGCAGGAGATTATTGGGGTCGGTGCTGTTCTGATACTGGATATTGGCGTCGTTGACCACAAACCCCTTTTCCTGCAGCGTAGCCTTGGCGGAAGATAAAAGCGCCTTTTCGACGTTCGGCACCTCCACCGGCTCCACCGGTTCCTCGCCGGTGCTGACAAACATGCTGACCGTACTGCCTTTGGCCGCCTTATCCCCGGGGGAGGGGCTGAGCTTGATGACAAGGCCCGCCGCCACTTCGTCGCTGGGCTGCTCGAAGATCTGCACGTCAAAGCCCTTGTCGCGCAGACGCTGCTCCACCACGTCCTTGGATTCGTTGATCCCCAGGGCGGGAACCTCCACCATCTGCGGGCCGGTGCTGATGGTCAGCGTAACCGTATCCTTATACTTCCGGGTCGTCGGCCCCTTAGGGCTCTGGTCCAGAATGGTCCCGGCATCCTCGTCGCTGCTCTGCTCAATGCGCTTGATGTCCAGCTTGTCGCCGTACTCTTTTACCACGTCGTCGTACATCTGGCCGATGAAATTGGGGACCAGGATCTCCTCCTTGTCCTCCCCGCTGTTCAGCTTGAGAAGGGCGACCGCGCCCACGAAAAGGAGCGCGACGAGCACGAAGGCGCCTGCCACCGCCGCCAAGATCGGGATCACCGGCGGTCCCTTGTGCGCCTGCTCCTCTCCGGGCTCTTCCTCCCCGCCGTCTTCCTCCGTTTCCGGCTCGTTTCCCTTTACGCGGGTAATCGCCTCGACAAAGCGGGTCGGGGTTTCGTCCACAAAATACTTATATTCAAAGTGGATGCTCGGGTTGCGCTTGAATTCGTCGATGTCGTACAGCATTTCCGCCGCGCTCTGATACCGCTTGGCGGGATCCTTCTGCATCGCCTTGAGGGTGATCTCCTCCAGCCCCTCCGGGATATCCGGGTTGACCTCGCTCGGATGCTTCGGTTCGGCCTGCATCTGCATAATCGCGACCGACACGGCGTTGTCCGCTTCAAAGGGAAGGCGGCCGGTCAGCATCTCGTACAGCATCACGCCGACGGAGTAAATGTCCGCCTTTTCATCGGTGATCTCTCCGCGGGCCTGCTCCGGGCTGATGTAGTGGACCGAACCAATGGCCTTTTCCTCGGTGCTTGTCGCCCGGATTTCACTGCGCGCGAACCGCGCAATCCCGAAATCCGTCACCTTGATGGTGCCGTCGGGCAGGAGCATGATATTCTGCGGCTTGATATCCCGGTGGACGATCCCTTTGTCGTGCGCGTGCTGAAGGGCGCGGAGGATCTGCACCGTGAAATGGACCGCCTCTTTCCAGCGGATATCCTTCTGCTGGTCGATATACTCCTTGAGCGTTATCCCGTCGATGTACTCCATCACGATATACTGCAGCCGGTCCCCGAAGCTCACGTCGTACACCTTGACGATATTGGGATGGGACAGAATGGCGATCGCCTTGGACTCGTTTTTAAAGCGGCGGGTGAATTCCTCGTTGGCCAGGTATTCGTCCTTTAGAATTTTCACCGCCACGATCCGGTCGTCGATCGTATCGTACGCCTTATACACGTAAGCCATGCCGCCCACGCCGATAAGCTCCCGTATCTCGTACCGACCGTCCAATCGTTTGCCAATGTACTTATCCACGAACCAATCACTCCTGAATTACGAATTATGCCACCAGCACGGCGGTAATGTTGTCGCTGCCGCCCGCCATATTGGCCGCATGAATCAACCGGTCGGGCGCGCCCGCTTCGTCCCCGGACCGGACCAATGCGTATATCTCTTCGGATTCCACCATATTGGTGAGGCCGTCAGTGCAGATGAGGAGCCGTGTTTCCTCCGGAATCGTCCATTCCCCGTAATCGCATTCCACCGTTTCCTCCACCCCCAGGGCGCGGGTGATAAAATGCTTGCGGGGATGGTTTTTCGCCTGCGCCTGGGTGAGCTGTCCCTTTTCCACCATCGCCTGTACAATCGAATGATCCCGGGTGATCTGCTCAATCCCCGGCGGGCCGATCAGGTAGGCGCGGCTGTCGCCGACATGGGCCAGGGAAAGCCGGCGGTCGTCAAGGATGGCGGCCACCACGGTCGTCCCCATCCCCCGCAGCCCCGGATCGGCCATGGCGGTATCAAAGATCTCCACATTGGCGGCCGCAATGGCGCTTTCCAGAAGGTTGCGCACCGAACCCGGCGCCAGCCCTTCCCGATAAATCTCCGTAATCCGGTCGGAAATCACCTTGACCGCCATGGCGCTGGCCACATTCCCGCCGTTTGCGCCGCCCATGCCGTCGCAGACAACGACAAAAAGCGCGTCGTCCGACAGACGTCCGCAGATGAAAGCGTCCTGATTATTTTCCCGGACGCGGCCGACGTCGGTTTTTCCATAGGCCCGCATGGTTGGCTCCTCCTTTCCGGCTGATCCGATTCCCTGCTGTTTTTCCTAGTCTTTGGTTTCCCCCGCCTGCCTGCGCAGCTGCCCGCAGGAGGCGTTGATATCGCTGCCCAGCGTCCGCCGCACGGTTACGGGGATGCCGTACCGCTCCAGGATGGCGGAAAAGGCGCGCACCCGTTTTACCGGGCTGCGGCGCTGTTCCTTCCCGGGAACCTCGTTCACCGGGATCAGGTTGACATGGCAGAGCATCCCGCGCAGCCTGCGGCCCAGCTCCTGCGCGCACCCGTCGGTGTCGTTCACACCCGAAACCATCGCATATTCGAAGGAAATCCTCCTCCCGGTTTTTTCAGCGTAATCGCGGCAGGCTTTCAGCAGAGCGGCAACCGGCCAGCGCCGGTTAACCGGCATCATCCGCGACCGGATTTCGTCGTTGGGCGCGTGCAGGGAAACCGAAAGCGTCAGCTGCAGGTTGTATTCCATCAGGCGGTAGATCTGATCCACCAGCCCGCAGGTGCTCAGGGATACATGGCGCATCCCAATCTGTACGCCGCCCGGCTCGGACAGCATCTGAAGGAAACGGATCACATGATCAAAATTGTCCAGAGGCTCCCCCATCCCCATCAGGACCACAGAGGATACCCGCACGCCGGTATCCGCCTGGGCGGCTTCGATCTGGCCGATCATTTCCGAGGGAAGCAGATTGCGGACGAACCCGCTCATGCCGGTGGCGCAGAAGGAACAGCCCATCCGGCAGCCGGCCTGCGTGGACAGGCACTGGGACCAACCGTGGCGGTACTGCATCAAAACCGATTCCACATTTTCCCCATCCGCGAGGCCATAAAGATATTTTACCGTATTATCCCTTTGAGATACAAGCTTTTTTTCAATATTTACCGTGGGAATCCAAAAAAAAGTCCGAAATTCTTCCTGCAGCGACCGCGGAAGATTGGTCATCTCCTCGAACGAGGTTGCTCCCGCGTCCAGCCAGGTGCGAAGCTGCGAGGCGCGAAACGCCGGGATTCCCCGGGAAATCAACGCCCCGCGCAGGGCTTCCAGGGACATGGATTTGCAGTCAAGCCGTTCCAAAAGGTCACCTCATCTCGGCCGCCGCCGGTTTATCCCGGCCCGCGTGCAAAACCGGCGATGTAAAAGCCGTCCGACCCATGCACCGGCGGAAACAGCGTCAGCTCATGCGACGGCTCCCGTCCCGGCCAGAGAGCGGCGTCCAGCGGCAGCCGGCGGGGGGAAAACGCCGGATGCTCCGCCAGAAAGCGGGCGGCAACCTTTTCGTTCTCCGCGGGATTCAGCGTGCAGGTGGAGTATTGCAGAACGCCGCCCTCCCGCACCATTTTCGCCGCTTCCCGAAGGATGGCGTATTGGGTTTGCGGCAGACCGGCAAAGCTTTCCGGCGGCTTGTAGCGGATTTCCGGCTTCCGGCGGATAACCCCCAGACCCGAACAGGGAACGTCGCAGACCACCCGGTCGAACCGCCGGTGCAGAGCCTCCGGGCAGGGGGCCGCGGCGTCCCTTGCCGCGGCACGTAAAATCGATACGCCCAGAGCCGCCGCTCTCCCGTCCATCTCACGGCACTTTGCCGGGTACAGGTCGCCGGCCAGAATCTCCCCCCGGTTCTCCATATACTGGGCGGCGGTGAAGCTTTTCCCTCCCGGCGCGGCGCATACGTCCGCGACCCGTTCGCCGGGCCGGGCCCCCAGCGCCATACAGCAGAGCTGCGAAGCGACATCCTGATGATAATAGCAGGTTTCGAGCGGTTTCGCAAGCCTTTTCAGCATCGCGGGGTTTTCGACCCGCAGGCAGCCCGGCAGAGAAGGCGCCGCCTCCAGACGGACCCCCGCGGCCTGAGCCTCCCGGCAGAACGCCTCTTGCGTCGTCCGCAGAGTGTTGACGCGGATGTACGCCGGCGGCGGCTCATTGGCGCTTTCCGCCAGCCGCGCCGCCATTTCCGTTCCGTAGGCCCGCCCCCACAGCGTAAGCAGGGACGCCGGGCAGGAGGTGCGCACAGACAATCCCTCCACCCCGGCGGGCAGATGGTCGAAAAGGTGCGCGCGCCCCCGGTCCACCGCCCGCAGCACCGCGTTTACATAGCCGGAGGACCGCTCCTGCCGCAGGATGCGGGTGAGCTTCACCGCTTCGCTGACCGCGGCCGAAGGCGGAACCCGGTCCATGTATAAAAGCTGATAGCAGCCGGTGCGCAGGATTTCCAGCACCAGGGGATGCAGCTTTTTCAGCTTCAGGCTGGAGTGCGCCGCCAGGACATAATCCAGGGTCAGCCGCCGCTCCACCACTCCGTATATAAGGCGGACGGCAAAGGCCCGGTCCTCCGCCTTCCAGTCCTCCTCCCGGCCGAGAAGCGTATCCACGACCAGGTGGGAATACCCCCCCTCCCGATGAACGCGCACAAGCGCCTCCACCGCACGGCGCCGGGGTTCCGCCGCCATCAGCGGTCCCTCCGACCGCGCCCGAAGACGAGAATCATCAGCCGCAGCAGGCTCATCAACGAGACAAACAGGGCGGCAACGTAGGTCATTGCCGCGGCGGTAAGCACCTTGCGCGCGCCGGACAGCTCCTCCTGCGTCAGGATTCCCTGGGCCTCCAGGGCCTTCATGGCCCGCGCGCTGGCGTTGAACTCCACCGGCAGGGTAATCAGCTGAAACAGGACCGCCGCGCCGAAAAACACGACCCCGATGACCGCTAAAATCTGAAAATTGAACAGCAAGCCGGCGATCACCAGATACGGGGAAAGGGTGGAAGCAAACTGCGTCACCGGCAGGATGCCCATGCGCAGCCTCACCGGCCCGTACCCCACCGCGTACTGGATGGCGTGTCCCGTTTCATGCGCCGCCACGCCGACGGCGGCGACCGACGACGCCGGCCCCACCGTTTCCGAAAGCCGGATAACGTTGCCTCGCGGGTCGTAATGGTCGGTCATCGACCCGGCGGTCGATTCCACCGGGACATGCAGCCCGTTCGCCTGCTGGATCGCCAGGCAGGCATCCCGGCCGGTCATCCCGCTGCGGGTGGGAATCCGGCTGTATTTTTTAAAAGTGGACTGGACGCTGACCTGCGCCGCGAAGGCGAGAATGACCGCCGGCAGCACCAGAATCAAATAATAATAATCCGCAAAAAAGTAGGGCATGGCCCCCATCCTTCCCCGGCTGAACCGTATACTGCGGCGTTTCCGCCGTAACCAGAGTATTGGTCAGGTTCCGCCCTGATAAAAATATACGAGAAAAATATGAATAGGCTTTGAATATGACCTTGATTTCCGCTGAAGATTTCACCCTCGCCGCATTCTGCCGCACCCTGCCGCGTCAGTCCGGCAGCCTCCGCCCGATCTCCGCCGCATGTCCGCGGAGAAAGTCCGCGCCGGCCATCCGTTTCCCGCCCTCGTACTGGACCTCCAGCAGCTCCAGCGTGCTCCGTCCGCCGCAGGCGACGGTAAAGGGGTTCGCCATTACAATTGTTCCGGGCATGGCCTCCGTCTCCCCGCCTGTCCGGGCGCGGTGAATTTTCAGAGTTTTCCCCCCAAAGCGGGTGGAGGCCGACGGCCAGGGATTGAGCCCCCGCACCTGGTTGTGCAGTTCAGAGGCCGGCCGTTCCCAGTCCATCACGCTCAATTCGCGGTTAAGCATCGGCGCATAGCAGGATTCCCCTTCCTGCTTTACCGGCAACAGCGTTCCCGCCTCCAGCGCCCGGAGGGTATCGGAAAGAACCTGCGCCCCCTCCTGCGAAAGGAGGTCGTGCAGCTCTCCCGCCGTCATCTCCGGCGGAACGGCGCAGCGGCGGGTCAGCAGCAGATCGCCGGTATCCAGTCCCGCGTCCATCTGCATGGTGGTGACGCCGGACTCGGTCTCCCCGTTCAAAACCGCCCACTGGATTGGCGCGGCCCCGCGGTACTTCGGCAGCAGGGAAGCGTGGACGTTGATGCAGCCGCAGCGCGGGACGGCCAGCACCTCCGGTGGAAGAAGGCGGCCGTAGGCCACCACCACCGCGACATCCGCCCCGCAGGAGGCCAGCTTATCCAGCGCTTCGGCGTTATTCTTCAGGGAGGCCGGCTGATACACGGGGACTCCGTGTGACAAGGCGCATATCTTTACAGGCGGCGGCGTCATGGCATATCCCCGCCCTTTCGGCTTATCCGCCTGGGTGACGGCCAGGACCACCTCATGCCCGTCCTCCAGAACCCTCTCCAGACAGGGGACGGCAAATTCCGGCGTCCCCATGAATATCACACGCATCTTCATCCCGCCTTTTCGCGGCGGGGCCGGCACGCCGGCCCCGCCCTCCTTGTCAATTCCGTCAACGCCGACGACGAATCATTCTCCCGGTTCCAGCATCCGGATGGCATGCTCCTTGAAGATCACCCCGTCGAGATGATCGCTCTCATGGCAGATGCAGCGGGCGAGCAGATCCTCGCCCTCCAGACTGAATTCCTTGCCGTAACGGTCCTGCGCCTTGATTTTAACATACCGCGGCCGGCGGACAACCCCGTATTCCCCCGGGCAGGACAGACAGCCTTCCACTTCCTCCTGCTTTCCCTTTTTCACCAGATATTCCGGGTTGACGACCTCGATCACGCCGCTGCCGTCCCCCATATCCATCACGAACACACGGCGGAGCACCCCCACCTGCGGAGCGGCAAGGCCTACCCCGTCCGCCTTGTGCAGGGTTTCCGCCAGATCGTCCAGCAGCGTCCACAGCCGCTCGTTGAACTCCGTGACCGGGCGGCACGCCTTATGCAGCACCGATTCCTTTTCGGTCAAAATATTGCGAAGAGCCATTTTCATTCATCCTTTCCTGGATTCGGCGGATTCCGGCGGATTCGGCGGAAACGGCCTGCGGGAATATCCCGCCCGCGCGTTCCGGAAGACCCGCCGGAAACCGTCTTCCTGCTCTCTGTTATCGGTATATTCCGACGGCGGCCGTTCTATTCCGCGGCAACGGGCTTCTACAGCATGGCCGCCGGGTTGATGTCCGCGTAAACCGTGACGGCCTTGTTCTCCGCCGCACGGTGGAAGCGCTCCAGCAGGCCGGCGGTCATCCGCCGCATCCGCGCCGTGTTGACGGTCTTTACCAGCAGCTTATAACGGTATTTCCCGGCCACCCGGCTCACCATCGCGGGCGACGGGTCCAGCACAATCATCGGCACATCCGAAAAGGGGCCGGTCGCCTCCTGGCGCAGAAGGGCAAGAAAACGGTAGGCCGCCTGTTTCACGCCCGCCTCCTCCGTCCCGACGAAGCCGAACATGCACAAGTCGGTATAGGGCGGATACTTCATCATACGGCGGGCGGCGATCTCCGCCTCGTAAAACCCTTCATAATCCTGCCGGGCTGCCAGTTCAATCACATAATTGTCCGGCGTATAGGTCTGGATAACCGCCTTGCCGGCGCTGTCCCGCCGTCCCGCCCGGCCGATTACCTGGGTCAGCAGCGCAAAGGTTGTCTCAAAGCAGCGGTAATCGTCCCCATAAAGGGACTGGTCCGCCGAAAGGATGCCCACCAGCCCGACGTTGGGAAAATCCAGTCCCTTCGCCACCATCTGGGTGCCGACCATCAGCGGATACTTCCCTTCGGAAAACTCCCTGAATTTTTTTTCATAGGCGTAGCGGGACATCGTGGTGTCGGTATCCATCCGCAAGACCGGCGCACCGGGGAAAAGCCGTTCCAGCTCCTCCTCCGCCCGCTGGGTGCCGAGCCCCGCATAGCGCACCTTATCCGATCCGCATTCCGGGCAGGTCCTCACCAGCTCCTGCGAGTGCCCGCAGTAATGGCACATCAGCCTTCCGTTGGCCCGGTGATAGGTCAGGCTGATGCTGCAGGACGGGCAGGTTACGACATGGCCGCAGGACCGGCAGGAAACGAAGGTGTTGAATCCCCGCCGGTTGAGCAGCAGGATCGCCTGCCGTCCCTTCTCCAGCGTCCGGGTAATCTCCTGCCGCAGCCGGGCGCTGACAATCCCGCCGCCTTCCCCCTCGAGCTCCTGGCGCATGTCCACCACCTCCACCGCAGGGAGCTGCGCCTCGCCATACCGGGAGGGCAGGACATGCAGCGAATAACGGCCGCTTTTGGCCTTATAGAAGGTTTCCACCGACGGTGTGGCGGAGGCCAGGACAAGCAGGGCGTTCTGCTTTACGCAGCGGAAGCGGGCCACATCCCGCGCGTGATACCGCGGGGAGGACTCGGATTTATAGGTATGCTCCTGCTCTTCGTCCATAATAATCAGGCCGAGGTTGGAGCAAGGGGAAAACACGGCTGAACGGGTTCCCACCGTAATCTGCGCTTCTCCCCGTTTTACCCGTTTCCACTCGTCCATCCGCTCGCCGATGGAAAGCCCGCTGTGCATCACCGCCACCCGGCGGCCGTAACGATGGAGAAAGAGCGCCATCATCTGGGGGGTGAGGGAAATTTCCGGCACCAGCACCAGCACATGGCGGCCGTCGGCGATCACGCGGTCGATCAGGTTCATATACACCTGGGTTTTCCCGCTTCCGGTCACGCCATACAGCAGCGCCGCCGAGGGTTTCCCGCTCCGGTAACGGGCGTACAGGCCGTCAAATGCGGCCTGCTGCTCCGCGTTGAGCGGGGTGGAAACCACCGGCGGCGCTTGAGGAGCCGCAGCGTACGGATTCCGCAGCACTTCGCTGTCAAAAAACTCCACAATCCCCTTTTTCTCCAGCGCCTGCACCACCGCCGCCGAAACGGCCGCGAAGTAGCTGATCTCCCTGACGGAGGCGCAGCCGACTTCCTCCAGCAGAGAAACCACCTTTTTCTGCTTGTCGGTGCAGGCGCGGCCCGCGAGGGCCTCCGCCAGCTCCTCCCCCTCCATCCGAAGCCGGGCCATCCGCACCGTCGCATCCTCCATCCGGCGGAAGGCGTCGTCGGAGCGGGTCAGCGCCCCCAGGCGGATCAGCCGCTCCGGCAGGTCGTTGTCCGCCGGCAGGCCCATCCGGGCCAGGAGCTTATCCCGGTCTACCCCGCCCCTGGAAGCGGCGACATATTCCACTGCCGCCTGCTCCTCGCGGGTGAGCGCCTCCCGCAGATCCGGCGTAAGCGCAGCGGCCCGAAGCGTCGGCTTAATCTGCAGATACAGGCCGGTCGGCAGCATGGCGTGCACGGCGTCGAACACGGTGCAGAAGGTGCGCTCCTTCAGCCAGAGCGCCAGCTCCAGCATCTCCCCGTCAAGAAGCGGCTCCCGCTCCAGCACGGCAAGAATCGGCTTGAGCCGGCTGTAATCGGCGGCAACGTCAAACTCCATGACGATTCCCTGCCGCTTCCGGTTGCCTCCTCCAAAGGGCACCAGCACCCGGCAGCCCGGACGAAGGGGCTCCAGGGCTTCCGGCACTGTATAGGAATACAGCTTGTCAAAATGATACGCCGTCTGCTCCACGGCGATTTTCGCTACCTTGGGCAGAAGCATTTCACACGACCAGCCTTTCCCGAAAGTGCGGCGCCCGCAATCAGTCTTCCTCGTCCTTCACCGGAAGGATTTTGTATTCCCCGCCGCGGAAGTCATTAATCGCCAGGCTGACCGGCTTTTCGGTGATGATGATATTCTTTTCCTCCGCCTCGTCCGCAATTTCGCGGGCGCGTTTGGCCACGGCGATCACCACGGCGTACCGGCTGTTGTTTCCCTTAATCTGTTCGATATCGGTGGGTCTAAGCATTTTCAAGTACCTCCAGCACTGTTTTTTCCATACGGGAATACCGCATCTTTTCGGCGTTGATAATGGTGTGGATGCGTTCGACGGCGAGCTCCACCTCGTCGTTGAGAACCACATAGTCGTAGCGGAAGGCGCGGGCCAGTTCCCGCCTCGCCACCGCCAGGCGGCCCTGAATCTTGTCCTCGGTTTCGGTGCCGCGGCTGCGCAGACGCCGCTCCAGCTCGGTCATCGAAGGGATGGTGATAAAGACGGAAACCAGGTCGGAGCGGTAATCCATCACCTTTTCCGCGCCCTGCACCTCAATTTCCAGAATCACGTTTTTCCCCTGCTCCAGCCATTTCCGAATCGGATCTTCCGGCGTGCCGTAATAATTGCCGTTGTACTCGGCGTATTCCAGCAGAGCGCCGGTGCGGATCAGCTCTTCAAATTCCTCCCGCGTCCTGAAAAAATAATGAACGTTGTTGAGTTCCCCCGGACGGGGGGCGCGGGTAGTGGCCGAGATGGACAGCACCGTGTCCGCCCGTTCCTGAAGCAGGCGCTTGATGATCGTTCCTTTCCCCGAACCGGAGGGGCCGGACAGGATAATCAGCATACCGCGGTCACTCATCCTCGTTCAGTTCCTCCTCGTCATCCTCGTCGTGGTCGCTCAAACGGTTGGCCACCGTCTCCGGCTGTACGGCCGAGAGGATGACGTGGTCGCTGTCGGTCACCAGGACCGCGCGGGTGCGGCGGCCGTAGGTCGCGTCAATCAGCGTGCCGCGGTCCTTGGCGTCCTGAATGATCCGTTTGATCGGTGCGGATTCCGGACTGACGATCGCCACCAGGCGGTTTGCAGAAACCATGTTGCCGAAACCGATGTTGATGAGCTTCATTTTCCCCTGTCCTTTCTCATTCCGGACGCCCGGCCGTCCGCATCCTGCGCCGGCCGGACGCCTCGTTTTCAGCCTGTCCTTTTCTTCCCTGGCCGAAATGGCCGTTTTTATTCAATATTCTGGATCTGCTCGCGAATTTTCTCAATTTCCGCCTTGATGTCCACCACGATGCGGGCAAGAGCAATATCCTGCGCCTTGGAGCCGATGGTATTGGCCTCCCGGTTGATCTCCTGCACCAGGAAATCCAGCTTCCGGCCGACCGGCTCGTCGCCCGCCAGCATATGCTCAAGCTGCTCCAGGTGGCTGCGGAGCCGGACGGTTTCCTCCGCGACCGCAATCTTGTCGGCGAAGACCGCCGCCTCGGTCAGCAGCCGCTGTTCATCCACCGCCGCATCCCCCAGCAGCTCCCGCATCCGGGCCTGCACCTTGTCCATATGCTCCTTCACGGTCTGCGGGGACCGCTCCTCCACCTTTTCCACCGCGCGGCGGATCGTTTCCGCACGGGAAAGGACATCCTCCCGCAGGCGGGCGCCTTCCCTTTCCCGCATGGCCACAAAACGGGAAAGCGCCCCGTCCGTCACCAGGCGGACCGCCTCCCAGACGGCGTCCTCATCCTCCGCCGCCCGGCGGACGCCGAGCACGTCGGGAAAGCGGGCGAGCATTCCCGCCGTGGTGTCGTCCTCCAGCCCGTACCGCTCCGCCAGTTCCCGGAGAGCCTGCCGGTAGCCGTCCGCGAGCGTGAAATTGACCGTCACCTCGCTGCCGGGGACGTCCGCCGTCTCTATCCAAACGGAAACATCCACCTTGCCGCGGGAAATGCGCTGCTGAACATAGGGCTTGAGCTTATCATCCAAAAAGCCGTAAGCACGCGGAACGCGGGAGGAATACTCGTAATAGCGATGGTTGACCGATTTGATCTCAACCACAATATCCATCCCGTCGACCGCCTGCTGAAACCGGCCGTAGCCGGTCATGCTTCTGACCACGCTGTTCACCGTCCTCTGCGCCTTCCGGCGCCGTCATCCGCTTTATTTTATCAGGTTTTCTCGCCGTCTGTCAACCGCCCCAAACAAGCGAAAGCCCCGTGACGGGGCTTTCGTTCCGGCGGCGGGGCCCTTCGTTCCCTGCCGCTATTACACGGGATGGACCTGATTCTCCATATGGAGATGCCTGCCGTCGATACCGTATTTTTGATTGCGGCGCTGTTCGAAAAACTTTACCGCAACCTGACCGAACTGGGCATAGGTCAGAACGTCCTCCTCCTGCTCATACCACTCGCTGACCTCCCGGCGCATCTTGTCGAGCTCCGGCTCCAGCAGGTCGGCGGGGCGGCAGGTGATCGGCTGTTCGTCGCCGATGATCTTTTTGACAAAATCCGGGTCGATCGGCACCGGGGTGCGGCCGTATTCGCCGCGGACCAGCCCTTTGAACTCCTTGGTCACCATCTTATACCGCTCGCCGGCGATCACATTGAACACCGCCTGGGTGCCCACGATCTGGGAGGAAGGCGTGACCAGCGGCGGATAGCCGGCGTCCTTGCGCACGCGCGGCACCTCCTGCAGCACTTCCTCCAGCTTGTCCTCCTTGCCCGCCTGCTTGAGCTGGCTGACCAGGTTGGACAGCATGCCGCCCGGCACCTGATAAATCAGGGCGTTGGTGTCCACTTCGAGCATCTTCGGGTTCAGCAGGCCGCTCTCCAGGTACTTGTGCCGCAGGGTCAGGAAATACTTGGTCAGCTCGCTGAGCTTCTTCAGATCAAGGCCGGTGTCGTACTCCGTACCGGCCAGCGCGGCGACCATGGCCTCGGTCGCCGGGTGGGAGGTGCCCATTCCGAGCGGGGAAAGCGCGGTATCGATCACGTCCGCGCCCGCCTCGATGGCCTTGAGCATCGTCATGTCGGCAATGCCGGCCGTAAAATGGGAATGCACCTGGATCGGGAGCTTCACGTTTTCCTTCAGGGCCTTGACCAGATCGTAGGTCTGGTACGGAACCAGGAGCCCCGCCATATCCTTCAGGCAGATGGACTGTGCGCCCGCCTCTTCAATCTGCTTGGCGTACTTGACAAAATAGTCGATATCGTATACCGGACCGGTGGTATAGGAAATCGCGACCTGCACATGGGCGCCCTTCTCCTTCAGAGCGGCCTTGATCGAGGTTTCCAGATTGCGGATGTCGTTGAGCGCGTCGAAAATGCGGATAACGTCGATGCCGTTGGCCACCGACTTCTGCACAAAATATTCGACGATGTCGTCCGCATAGTGACGGTAGCCGAGCATATTCTGGCCGCGGAACAGCATTTGCAGCTTGGTTTTCGGCAGTTGTGCGCGCAGGGTGCGCAGCCTCTCCCACGGGTCCTCACCCAGAAAGCGCAGGCAGGCGTCGAAGGTGGCGCCGCCCCAGCATTCCAGCGAATGATAGCCGATATCGTCCAGCATTTCCAGCGCGGGGAGCATCTCCTCCGTGGTCATGCGGGTCGCAATCAGGGACTGATGCGCGTCACGGAGTATGGTTTCGGTAATTCCGACCTTAGCCAAGTTCATCCTTCCTTTCTATACGGGGGAACGCGGAATCCCGTTGCCGCGTTTACTGCAGCGAGATCAGCAGCTTGCCGGAATCCACGCTGTCGCCCTTGTTGACATGCACGCCGGCGATCACCGCATCATGGGGCGCCATGATCTCGTTTTCCATCTTCATCGCTTCCAGAATCAGCAGCACCTGGCCCTTCTCCACCGTATCGCCGGCCTTCACCTTAATGTCGAGAATGGTGCCGGGCATCGGGGCGTTCAGGGTCTCGGCGCCTGCCGCCGGGGCAGGGGCAGCCGCGGGGGCGGCCGGCTCGGGGGCGGCCGCCGGGGCCGGAGCCGGAGCAGCCGCCGGGGCGGCGGGGGCGGCCGCCGGAGCGGAAGCGCCCAGCTCCTCGACCTGTACGTCGTAAGCGTTGCCGTTGACCGTAATGTTGAACCGTTTCATTCTATCCATTCCTTTCAGCTTGGTAAAATCAAGTTTTCGTTCCGCGTTGTTCGTGTCCTCCCGGCAGCCCCCGCAAAAAGGGGCCCCGTCCGCCTTACAGCTGCATATTCGCGTGCTTTTTCGGCAGGCGGGTCACCCGCTTGGAGGAAAGCATCTCCAGCATTGCCATCAGCTTCGCCTTGGTCTCGGCGGGGGCAATCACGTCGGTCACCGCGCCCTCGGCCGCCGCCGTAAAGACGGACCCCTCGGTCTGCGCATATTCCGCCGCCAGCTTTTTCCGGTCTTCAGCCGGGTTGCTCATGGCCGCCAGGCGTTCCTTCCAGAAAATATGGATCGCCGCCTCCGGCGCCAGGGGCAGCACCGTGGCCGTCGGCCAGGCGAGCACCGCATCCGCGCCCGCGGATTTGCCCGCGACGGCGATATAAGCCGCACCGTAAGCCTTGCCCACAATCACCGTGATTTTGGCCGTGGTCGCCTCCGCATACGCCTGAGAGACCTTTGCCGCGCCCTTCAGGCCGGCAAAGCCGGCCGCGTCCACAAAGGTGACGACAGGGATGGAGAAGCCGTCGCACAGCCGCACGAAACGGGCCACCCGGGAGGAGGAGCAGCAGGAGAGTTTTTCCTCGGCCAGCGTAACCAGCCCGCAGACTGCGCCGCCCACGCGGGCCAGCGCCGTCTCGCAGGCGCCTTCGCCAAGGCGGATAACCGTGTCGGCGTCCGCCACCGCGTCGATCACGCCGCCGATCTCCTCGCAGGCGCCCATCGCCGCGTTGTCAAATTCATACGCCACCGGGACGGCGAGATTGTTGGCCGGCAGCAGCCGGAGCAGGCCGCGGGCCTGCTCGATCGCCGCCTGGGCATCCTCCGCCACGACGGAAGCCACAGCATTCTCGTCGCCCGGATTTAAATAATAATCCGCATCCTTGGCCGCCACGACGACATCCGCCGAAGCCGCCACAATGGCCGAAGAGCCGACGCAGGCCCCGGCAACCACCGCAATCTGAGGCACCACGCCCGACAGGTTGTTGGAAGCCAGCAGAATCTCCGCGATTGCATCCATCGCGTCGATGCCCTCGCCCAGCTTCGCGCCGTCGCTGTCGAACACGCCGACGACCGGCGCGCCGTTCTGAGCGGCCAGCTCGTACACCCTGCGGATTTTCGCCCCCTGCGCCCTGCCGATGGCGCCGCAGCAGACATCCCGATCCTGCGCAAAAGCGTAAACCGGGCTGCCGTCCACCGTGCCGTAACCGGCGACAGCCTCCGCAGGCTTGTCCCCGTCGCGGGTCAGCCGGTCGATCTCCACAAAGGTCCCCTCGTCAAACAGCTGTAAAAGCCGGGCGCGCGCTTTCGAGCCCTCCAACGCGGAAACAGCGTCGGCGAGCTTCTGAAGCTGATCCTGCATGTTCATAATTTGCTTCCTCCTAAATCGATGGTAAACCCAAGGCAAACTGCCGCTGGTCTGTTGCGCAAATTAACGTTATTATATCGTATTTTCCAAAAAAGCACAAGGGATTTTCCGTGCTTTTCCGCGGGAGGGGCGCGGGAATCCGGAATTTTTTCAGGGAATCCCCGTAGTTTCCGGCCGGCTGCTTCCCCCTCATCCGTCCGCCCTTCTCCGCCCTTTTTCACGGGCGGCGCGGCGCTTTCCCGACAGCAAAGCCCCAGCCGATGAAAAACGGCCGGGACCTTTTTCCTGCCTATAGCCGGCAGCCCCCGGGACAGCCTTTGGAGAAAACGGCGGAAAGCGCCGCTTGCAGGCGGCCGGGATGCTCGCCGGAGGGCAGAAAGCCCAGCGCCCGCAGGGCCGGGAACAGCGCCTCCTCAGAGCAGACCGCCGTGCGGGCCCCCGCATTCAGCGCCGCGTTCAGCGCCGCGCGCAGCAGGCCGTCCAGCAAAGAAGCGTCCGCCGCCCGCGCCGCAAAAATCTCCACGGTTTCCCCCTGCCGGCGAAAAAGCACGGCGCCGAGCCGCTCCCCGCCCTCGCGCACGGTCAGGCACTCGGCCGGGCCGGACAGTCCGGCCTGCCGGAGCAGCGTCTGCCGCTCCGATTCAGCGGCGGGCAGAATGGCGATCATGGGCGTCCGTCTCCTTTCTCTCCCGCCCGGCGGCGCGTCCCTTCCGCGCCGCCTGCAGCAGGGCCTGAACCTCCCGGGGTTCCAGCTCCCGCCATTTGCCGGGCGGCAGCATCCCCAGCTTGACCGGGCCGACGGCGATGCGGCGCAGCCGGGCCACCTCCAGTCCAAGCTGCTCAAACATCCGGCGGATCTGGCGGTTGCGGCCTTCATACAGCACCACCTGAACGACCACCCGTTCGCCCTCTCCCCCGGCGGCCTTTTCCCGGGACAGCACCGTAATGTCGGCCGGCGCGGTGGGGCGCGCTTCCCCCTCCAGCAGCATCCCGGAGCGGAACCGCTCCAGCTGCTCGTCGGTAATGCCCGGCCGTATCGTCACCCGGTAGACCTTGGGCAGATGGCTGACGGGGTGGATGACGGCGTTGGCAAAATCCCCGTCGTTGGTCATCAGGAGCAGGCCCTCGGATTCCCGGTCGAGCCGGCCGACCGGGAACAGGCGGACGCCCGTGTCCCTGACCAGCTCGGCCACGCAGCGACGGCCCTGCTCATCCTGCATGGTGGTGACAAAGCCCCGCGGCTTATGCAGCAGAAGATACCGCCGCTTTTCGGGGAGGGCTATCCGCTTTCCGCCGACCGTGACGATATCCCTGCGCACATCCGCCTTATCCCCCACCGCGGCGACATGCCCGTTCACCTTCACCTTTCCCCGGGCGATCAGCTCCTCCGCCTTGCGCCGGGAGGCGACGCCGCATTCGGAAAGCAGCTTCTGCAGCCGTGTTTCCCCCATGTTTCCCATACCTTTCCACATCGCGCGCCGCGCCGGGCGGCGTATTCCCCAGGGCAGAGCCGCCGGGAGGGCTACAGCCGCAGCAGGCCCGTCAGCAGCTCCAGCCAATATTCCCACAGCCGTTCCCAGTATCCCGCGACCGGCCGCTCGGATACCGAGCCGGCGGCGGTGACCGGCAGAACGCACAGCTCCCGGTCGCCCGCCATATAGCGAACCCGTCCCACTTCCTCCCCTTCCCTCACCGGGGCGAGGAGAAAACGGGGCAGTTCGATTTTCACATGCAGCTGTTCCTTTTCATCCGTCAGCAGCGTCCGGGCCGGCGGCGCCTCGGTGGTCAGCGCCACGCTGCCCGTCAGCCCTCCCGCCACGGGGAGGCCGGGCAGTTCCGGCGCCGTCAGGGCAACCGATTCCACCTGGGTGAAGCCGGCGTTGTACAGCGCCATATGGTCGTTCCAGTAGTCCCCGCCGTTTAAGGTGACGGCAATCAGCGTGACCCCGTCCTTGCGGGCGGCGGAGACCAGGCAGCGGCCGGATTTCTTGGTAAAGCCCGTCTTCATGCCGATGGCGTACGGATACAGCCGGAGCAGTTTGTTATGGTTGGAGACGGTGACCTCCCGCGGCGGGTTTCCGAACTGAATCACCGCCGTTTTCATCGCGCAGACAGCGGCCAGCGTCTCGTTTTTCAGCACCTCGGCCGCCAACAGGGCCATGTCGTAGGCGGACGAGGAATGCTCCCCCTCGTCCAGGCCGGACGGGGTAACAAAGGTGGTGTCCTCCATGCCGATCTCCGCCGCCCGGGCGTTCATCCGCCGGGCGAAAGCCGGGATTCCCCCGTCGAGCGTGTAAGCGATCACATTCGCCGCATCGTTGCCGGACTCCAGCAGCAGGCCGGTGACCAGATCCTCCACAGTGATGCGGTCGCCCGCCCGCAGGCCGAGGGCGGACCCCTCCACCCGGACCGCTTCGGCCGTGACGACAACCTCCTGTTCGAGCGGACAGTTTTCCACGGCGAGCAGCGCGGTCATCAGCTTGGTGGTGCTCGCCATCGGGCGGGGGGTATGCCCGTCCTTTTCACAGAGCACCCGGCCGGATTCCGGCTCATACAGCACGGCGGAGAGCGACGACAGCCCGCCGACCTCCTGCGCCCGGGCGGGCAGGCCGCCCGGGAGGGCGAGCAGCAGGGCCGCCGCCAATCCCGTGAGCCGCCGCATCCCCCTCCGCCAAACCCGGTACCATCTTCCTGTTTCGCCTTTTTGTCCCGCCAAAGCGCTCCCTCCCGCATTGCGCCGGCGGGAGGAACCCCATCCGGCGCGTCCTTCAGAAAAAAGTATGCGGCGCGGCGGGAGAACATACCGGAAGAAAAGAGGACGGCGCATTTTCCGCGCCGTGCCTCCCCGTCTATTTCCCGGAATCCGTGCTCTCGGTCTCGGTCACGGTTACCGACGACTCGGCGCCCGTCCCTCCGGCTTTGACCTCCACCTTTTCGGTGGTTTCCTTCTTCTTGCTGAACAGGCCGGTCAGCTTGTCGAACATCTCCGGCACCAGATTCACCATCTTGTCTCCGGTTTCCGGCTTGGACACGATCGGCAGCGCCTGCACGCCGTTCTGGTTAATCACGATCAGGGCGATCGGGGTGATGTTGATCCCCGCGCCGCTGCCGCCGCCGAACAGCTCCGCCTGCGTTTTGGAGGGGATGTTCGAGCCGCCGGAAGCGAAGCCGTACGAACTTTTGGATACCGGGATCAGGGTGGTCCCCTCCCCCGCCGGAATCGGGTCGCCGATTACGGTGTTGGCGTCCACCATCTCCCGGATTTTGTCCATGGACACGCCCATCAAGCCCTGCAGATTGTTTTCCGCCATCGCTTTCAACCTCTTTCTGTCTGTTTTCCTTCCAATGCTTTCTGCTCATTCCACTGTTGTTTGAAAGTATTTCCCATATAAGCGCCGACCAATCGCAGGAGCGCCCACAAAATCCGCAGCGGCCGCACATGCAGGCGGATCTCCCCGCGAACCTCCCCCTGCCGCCGCAGGAAATCCGGCGCCAGCGCAATATCCCGGCGGCGGACCCGCACCGCGCTTTCCAGAACAGCCAGCGACGGATACAGCGCCGCGCAGGCCTTCCCGTAATTCACCGCCGTATCCGCCGCGTCCTCCGACGCGACAATCAGGCAGAGGGTCAGCCTGTCCACCGTGACGGCGGCGAGAATCCGTCCGGCCGCCGTCCCCGCCAGCCGCGCGAGATCGGCCACCGTCCGGACAAGGCCGGACGGCCCCTCTTCGCGGAGCAGGCGCTCCCACTGGGACAGCTCTTTTTTCTTCTTTTTTTCCGGCTCGGCCTTTGACGCTTCCCGCCGTTTTCGTTTTGCCCTTTTGACCGTTTTTTTCCGCTTTTCCGGCCGCGGATAGAGGGGGAAAACCAGGAAAAGATACCGCGCGCGCACCCGGAGCGCCCCGTCATAGCGCGCCTGCAGATGCACCGGCGTCAAAAGAAGCAGAAGCAGAAGGGCGAGAATGCCAAGCAGAACATACAGCACAATCAATGCACAGCCCTCATTCCACGGTGGCGTCCTCGATGATCTCGTCCAGCGTGGTTTCCTGCATACCGCCCTCCTCCTTCTGCGGAAGGGGCGGCAGTTCCTTCAGAGAGGAAAGCCCGAAGCAGCGGAGGAAATCCGGCGTCGTGCCGTAGAGCAGCGGCCGCCCGGGCAGTTCCAGCCTCCCCTTTTCCTCCACCAGGTTTTTTGCCACCAGTCCCTGCACCACCGCGCCGCAGTCCACGCCGCGCACCTGCTCGATAAAGGCGCGGGTCACCGGCTGGTTGTAGGCGACGATCGCCAGCGTCTCCATGGCCGCCTGGGACAGGGGCGTGTTCCGCCGGATGTCCAGCGCCCTGCGGATATAATCCGCATAGCTGCCTTTGGTGCACATCTGATACTGATCCCCCAGCCGGACGATCAGCAGGCCGCCGGAGCGGGTATTGACCTCCTGCATCAGATCGTCGGCCAGACGGACGACGGTATCCTCATCCAGTTCCAGCACCTCCGCCAGGCGGGAGACCGAAACCGGCTCCCCGCTGGCGAAAAGGATCGCCTCCACCGCGGCCTGGTATTGCTTGATTTCCATGAATCCTAATCCGCCCTTCGTCATTCCGCGCCGAATGTTATTCTGCCCACAGCGGGTCGCCGTCCGGCAGGAACCCGTCCTCCGGCGCCGCGCCGTCCGGGCCGGCCCCTTCGCCCGTCATGGTCACCCGCTGCTCCCGGCCCTCGCCGTCCACCCGGATGCGTTTGGACTTGATGAGCTCCAGCAGCGCCAGGAAGGTCGCCACCAGCTCCGACTTGCTGTCCGCCTGCGCAAACAGCGAGTCATAGCTCACCGCCTCCCGCCGATACAGCCGGCGGAGCACATACGTGATCCGGGAAGCGACCGATACAATCCGGCGGGAGACAATCCCGCGGAACGCCTGCACCGGCGGCGGCAGCCGCCGTTTTCCCCGGCCGGCCGCCGCGAGATACGCGTCCAGCAGCGTTTCCCTCGGATGGGTGCGGCGATACGTCATATCCGGCGATATTTCGGCCGGCTCCCGGGTAAAAAGGTCGCCCCCCACATTGCGGGCGGCCAGCCGGCGGGCCGCCTCCTGGCAAAGCTGGTACTCGATCAGCTCGCCGGTCAGCTCGCGGCGGAGCTCCTCCGCCTCCTCGTGCTTTGGCAGCAGCATGGAGGATTTGATATGCACCAGGCGGGCCGCCATCTCCAGAAATTCAGTGGCGACGTCCAGGTCGGCCTCCCGCCACTCGTGAATGGTCGCCATATACTGGTCCAGCAGCTGCGCGATCGGGATGTCGTAAATATTCAGTTTGTGCTTCTGCACCAGATGCAGCAGCAGGTCCAGCGGTCCCTCAAAGCTCGGCAGCCGGTAGGATATCGTCTCCATGCGCCCTCTCCCCGCGTCGGTTTCAGAACATCAGAATGGTAACGAAAAAATTGTAAATCCCGGTGGAAGCGCGGCTGATCGGCCAGGACAGCACGCCGGAGAACACCAGCAGCATCACAAACAGGGTGATATACGTCTGATAGCGGTCGACAAAATACGACCATTTCGGCGGAAGCACGTTCGCCACAATCCGGAAGCCGTCCAGCGGCGGGATGGGCAGCAGGTTGAAAATCGCCAGGCTGATATTGATGAGCGCAAACTGCTGAAAAAAGACGATCGCGACGGTGAGGGCCAGGCCCGCGGGCAAAAACAGGAAAAAAATCCGCAGGATCAGCATGGACAAAAAGGCCATCAGCAGATTGGAAACGGGACCGGCCAGCGCGGTCAGCGCCATGCCGGTCTTGTAATTGCGGAAATTGCGCGGATTGACCGGCACCGGCTTGGCAAAGCCGACGCCGAACAGGAAAATCATCAGCGTGCCCATCGGGTCCAGATGGGCGAAGGGGTTCAGGGTCAGCCGCCCGCTCCAGCGCGCGGTGTGGTCGCCCAGCTTATCCGCCACGTAGCCGTGCGCCAGCTCGTGCACCGGCAGCGCCAGAAGAATGACCATGGCATACGACAAAAAGGTGAACAGGAGCGTCTCAAAGGTCATCTGCCCCCGGTTGTTCAGCAAATCCAGCAGCATAGCAGCTTTTCCTCCGGTAATTGATCCCGCCCGGCTCCCTTGCCACAGGCGGCTCGACAGGTTGAGTATGGGCGGGCGGCAGGGCGCTTATGCCGGGGATGCCGCCGTGCCGGGAATCCGCCGCGGATTGCGGACGTTTGCCAGCATACCGGCCGGCGCACTGGCAAATATTATACTGGAAAAGAGCGGAGAATACAAGCCGTCCGCCGGGAGCGGGGAAAGAATTTAATCTTTTTTAACATTTCGGCCCGTCTGTCCGGGGGGTTCCAGGGGGTTGGAGGGAGCCGGAGAGAGCGGGCCGGAGCGCGCGCAGGGAAGTTCAGAAAAGTTCAGGAAAGTTCAGGAAGGGATGGCCGGGTCCCGAAGGTATCGGGACAACTCGAGAAAAACCCGAAGGCTTCCGAACCGGAAAAACCGAGGGACAGGCGGCCAGGCAGAGCGGGATCCCCTGCGGAAACGGCGGCAAGAGGAGGGCGGCCCGCCCCTTCCTGCCAAAAAGGCCGTCTGTCTGCGAGTTCTTCCCCGTTTTCCCCCTCTCCCCCTCTTTTTCGCCTCTTTTTTTCCCCGGATGAAAAAAAGCCTTGATTTCCTTGCGGAAATCTGCTAATATACTATTCGTTGATTTGAGGGATGAGCTTGTTTTGCGGCTTTTCTTTCTTGTAAAGGAGGTGCAGCCCATATGGCTAAGTGTGATTTCTGCGGAAAGAGTGTTACCTTCGGCATT
>CAJFTG010000047.1 GCA_904419875.1 Candidatus Avimonas caecicola
GTTAACCCCGCCGAAATGCTCATGCGGATGTTCATGAGCGAGGAGCAGATTGAACGCAGCGCCCAGTTTGTCCCTATGGAATATTCCAACATCACCATCGATGAGAAGGGGTTCCTGTACGTGACCTCCGCGCAGATCGACCGCTACTCGCTGTGGGAAGCGACCTGGTCCCGCAGCGGTGAAAGCACCTACGCGCCGCTGAAAAAAATCAACACCTCCGGCACGGACGTGCTGCGGCGCAACGGGTTCTTTCCGCCGGTGGGGGATATCCATTTTGACGCTTATGAGAGCAGCGATCCGGACGAGACCCTGGACCCCTCCCAGTTCAGCGAAGTCACCCTTTTGGACAACGGCATGTACGCAGTGGTGGATTCGGGCGGCAACAAGGTGTTTGCTTACGACTCCTACGGCAATCTGCTGTACGCGTTCGGCGGCACCGGAGAAAGCCTGGGCCTGTACAGCCAGCTGGCGCTGGTGGAACCCCTGGACAACCGGCTGCTGGCACTGGATACGCTGGACGGCTCCATCACCGTATTGGAGAGGACCGAATACGGGGAACTGCTTAACACCGTTGTAGGGTATCAGGAAAACCGCGAGTTTGACAAGGCGGAGGCTTTGTGGCAGGAGGTATTGGATCGAAACAACAATTTTGACCTGGCGTACCTCGGAATCGGCAAGGTGTACCTGGAAAACGGCGATTACGAAGCGGCCATGGACTATTTCAAGCTGATCCACAACCAGTCTTATTATTCCAAAGCATATAAGCTTTTGCGGGCGGAACAGATGCAGAGCGCGGGGTTCTTTGTGCTGGCCGGCGCGGTCGTCGCCGTCGTGCTCCTGGTGTTATTTTACGGTATAACGAAAAACGAAGAAGCGCGCCGGCAACCGGCCGGCTGCGCGACGAGCTGATGTTTGCCTTTTACACCATGTTCCACCCCTTCGCCGGGTTCTACGAACTGAAAAACGAACGGCGCGGGAGCAGGCGGGCGGCTTCCATCCTTGTGGCTTTGGCCGTGGCCGCGGCGCTGTTCCGGGACTTTGGCTGTGCTTATCTGCAGAAAAACATTGACAAACCGCCGTCCATACCGAGCGCGCTGGCCAATATCCTGCTTCCGCTCCTGCTCTGGTGCGTTGCGAACTGGTGCCTGACCTCGCTGATGGATGGAAAGGGCACGATGGGCGATATCTGCGTGGCTACCGCGTACTCCCTGCTGCCCATGACCCTGTTTACGCTGTGCACCACGGTGGTCGGCCACTTCCTGGTTGCGGACGAACTGGCATTGCTTCAGTTCGCCTCCAACATCGGCCTCATATGGACGCTGGCACTGGTGTTCCTGTCCATGCTCAACACGCACGAATATTCTCTGGGCCGCAGCGTAGCCGTCGCGCTGCTTTCAATCCTCGTGATTGGGATCATTCTGTTCCTGCTGATGATTCTGTTCAGCCTGTCGGGACGGATGGTGTCTTTGGTCGGCAACATTATAGAGGAACTGTCCTTCAGGGCATAGGCCGGCGCTCCTCGTGGAGCAGAGCCGGAAAGGATGGGGGTTTGGTATGAAAATATACAGGTTATTCGGCGTATTGCTGGCGGGTGCGCTGCTGCTCGGCCTGCCGTCCGGCGTGCTGAGCGCGGAAAATGCGGCGGGAGAGGCGGGAACGCCGGACGGCGGGGCGATGCTGCAAAATCCCGCGGCTCCGGAGCAGAAGGGGGAAGCCGCCGCGGTGGACTTTTCCTATGCGTCTCCCGAGGAAATGCTTCAGGGCATGAACCTGGCATGTGAAAACGATGAGTTTGCCCTGTATTACAGCCGCCAGAACATGGCGGTTGCGCTGCTGGAAAAAGACAGCGCCCGCGTCTATTCAACCAATCCCTACCATGCGTCTCTGGACGCCGACAGCGTCGGCAACACGGAAAAGGCGCTGGAATCGCAGGCGGTCCTAACCTATATCGATGTGAACGAACGTCAGCAGATCCTTGAGCTGTATTCCTCCAGCGACTGTGTGGAGCTGGGCCAGTTTTCGTATACGGAATACGCGGACGGCGTCATGTTCTCCCTCTCTGTGGGCAAGGACGCCGGGGAGCGGCTGGTGCCTCCCGCCATGACGGAAGCCCGTTTTGAAGAAATTGTCTCTCAGCTGGAGGGCCGCCCCGCAAGGCGCATGGGGATTTTCTACACCCGCTATTCCCTTGAGGACGAGCTGAGCGAGGAGGAAAAGGCCGCGCTCGTCAGCCAGTATCCCGGCATTCAGAATGGCGCCGTTTATGTGGCGTTGGACCTCAGCGAGCGCGAAAGCAGCGAGGTCGAAGGGTATCTGAAGGAACTGGGCTACACTGTGGAAGACATGCGCCGGGACATGGAGGAAATCGGGGTCCAGCTGGAGGAGACCTCCTTTCCCAATTTCCGTTTTCATCTGGAGTATATTCTTACCGAGGACGGGCTGACGGTCAACATCCCCAACGATTCCATCAGCTACGACGTGGAAAACTATCAGCTTCTGTCTGTCCGGCTCTTGCCCTTTTTCGGCTGCGACGAGCCGGTTCCGGGCGGGGAGGGGTATCTGTTCTTTCCGGACGGCAGCGGCTCCGTCATCGAGATGGACGGGCAGGATGAAAAACGGCGGCGGCTGATGACCACCGCGGTATACGGCTTTGACGCGGGTGACGAGCTGGCGGTCGACGCCCGCGCGGGGGAGCCTTGCTATGTGCCGGTGTTCGGCGTTCACCGCAACGACCGGGGCGGGTTTGTGGCGGTGATCGAAAGCGGCGACGAGGTCGCTTCCATTACCGCGCAGCTCGGTGAACCAAATGGCAGCTTTTATACGGTTTACAGCACCTTTACCCTGGCCAATGAAAAGCATGTGGAACGGGATTCCAAAGTCAGTTCCCTGGGTTCCAAGCAGATGGTGTATTTGTTTGAAACCGGGCGCACCCCGTATTCCGGCAACCTGACCATTTCCTATCACATCCTTCCGGAGGGCGACAGCGGATATTCCGGCATGGCCGCGCGCTACCGCGAATACCTGCTATCCCAGGGCATGACGGAAAAAGCCGGAGCGGAAAGCCTGGAGGCGGCGGTGGAAACCATCGGTACGGCGCTGTACCCGGCTGATTTCCTGGGCTTTACCCTGGACAGCGAGGCGGAGCTCACCCGCTACGGGCAGAACATCGCCATCCTGCGGGAACTGATTGACGAGGGTGCTCAGGACCTGACGCTCCTTCTCTCCGGCTGGCAGAAGGACGGCCTGGACAAGGCCGGCTCCGGCACGGTGAAGCTGTCGTCCGCGCTTGGCGGGAAAGCCGACTTTACGGAGCTGCTGAATTACGCGAAGGAGCAGGGCGTGCGGTTCTATCCGGACGTGGATCTGCTGTTTGTGACCAGGGATACCCTGTTCGACGGGTTTTCCGCGAATTCGGACGGTATTCGCCAGCTCGACCGCACGCTGGGAGGGATTGCCGAATACAGGCCGGATATCGATGATTTCGACGACCTGCATACGGGGATATCGCCTCAGCGCTATGCGGGTTATTTTCGTTCATTCTTTAACAGCTTTTCAAAGTACGGCGTTTCTTCCGTTTCGCTGGGAACCGTCGGCTCCTATTTGAATTCCGACTACAGCCGCAAGCATACCGCCAACCGCGGGGAAACGCGGGAAATACTGGAGGCGCTGCTGCAAGAGTACAGCCGGGATTACGACCTTGCCTTCAGCGGCGCAAACGCCTATGTGCTTCCTTATGCGAGCCGGCTGAACGAAATTTCCATGACCGATTCCAATTACCTTGGGGAGAGTTACCCGGTTCCCTTTGTGCAGCTGGCGGTTTCCGGCTGCATGTCCGTGCAGTCTCCGGCGATCAACCTGGAGGAGGATATGGACCGGCAGATACTCCGCTGCATAGAAACCCGCACAGCCCCCAAATTTGTCGTTTGCTATGACAATACCGAGCTGCTGAAGCAGACGGATTACAGCCGGTACTATTCCGTGCGGTTCAGCGTGCAGAAGGAACACATTCTCGACGCCTACCGGCAGTATACCCAGGCGCTCGGCCCGACGGAGGGCTCCCGTATGACGGCTCACGAACAGCTGGCGGACGGGGTGTTCGTTTCTTTTTACGAGAACGGCGCGAAGGTTTATGTCAATTATAACGACGCCGAATATCAATCCGGGGATGTAACGGTCGCCCCCCACAGTTATGCCGTCACAGCCCCTTCGGCACCCCGGTAAAGGGAAGGAGACGATCTGCCTTGAAAAAAAGCCGCATCGCCGGTTCCCCGTCCGGGCCCCGGCTGTTCAATAAGCGGGACAATCAAATGATCGGCCTGGTTTTTGTTCTGCCTTTTCTGATAGGCTTTGTGTTCATTTTCGCCCGGATGCTGTACGACGGCCTCCACGCCGCCTTTTCCACCGCGCAGCTCGGCACGTCCGGCATGACCTATACTTTTACCGGCTGGGACAATTTCTATTATGCGCTGCGGGTGGACCCGCTGTTTATCAGCCGCGCGCTGGAGGATTTGAAGTCGCTGCTGGTTACCATCCCCCTGATCATGATTTTCTCCCTTTTTGTGGCCGTTGTCCTGAATAACGAGATCTGGGGGCGGACGGTATTTCGGGTTATATTTTTCCTGCCGGTGATTGTTTCCACCGGCCTGCTGACGGAGCTGGATGCAAACAACGCCGTCATGACGACGATGTCGGCGGCGGCCGTGGAATCCTCCGGCGACTCCGCGCTCGCCAGCATAGGGGATATCTCTTTATTTCTGCAGCAGCTTCAGTTCAGCCCGGGGCTGATTGAAGCGGTGTCGGGCGTAGCGAACAATGTCGTGGAGATCGTCAACCGCAGCGGGGTGCAGATATTGATTTTCCTGGCGGGCATCCAATCCATTTCCCCGTCCATCTACGAGGCGGCGGACGTGGAAGGGGCGACCGCCTGGGAGAAATTCTGGAAGATCACCCTGCCCATGGTCAGCCCGATCATGGTGGTGTGCCTGGTCTATACGGTGGTGGAATGCCTGACCGGCAGCAGCAGCCCTCTGATGAGCCATATTGAGTATCTGGCCTTCACGGGCGGCAAGTTTGGAGAAGCGGCGGCGATGGCGTGGCTGTATTTTGCCGCGGTTGTTCTTGTGATCGGCGTGGCCGTGCTGGTTATCCGCGGCATTGGACGGGCGGGCCGGAACGCCGGCGAAGGGAGGTAATGCCACTTGGACTGCAGATCTGTTCCCGGCGGGCATACCGCGCCGAAGGGGCGGCGGCTCCGCCTGCGCATCCTGAAAATAATGAAACGCAGCTTTGTCAAGCTGGTGTTTTTCATCCTTCTTCTCGGCTTTGCCTATGTGATCCTCTATCCGTTCCTGTTCAAAATTACAGCCGCCTTTATGTCGTATGACGACCTGTTTGATCCCATGGTCAACCTGGTCCCGGAAAATTGGGTGCTGGACAACTTCCGCACGGTGATGGAAACCGAAAATTTCTGGGCGGGCGCGGTCAACATGATGCTGTATGCGCTGGTGGTGGGGGTGCTGTCCACCCTGTCTGCGGCGGTGGTGGGCTACGGGCTGGCGAGGTACCGCTTCCCTCTGCGCCGGCTGGTGATGGCGCTGGTGGTTTTGACCATGCTGGTCCCCACCCAGACCATCAAGCTCTCCCTGTTCTCCACCTTTCGCTATTTCGACCTGTTCGGGCTGTTTGAGGGGATAACCGGGCAGGCGCTGCAGTTGACAAACACCATCTGGCCGTTTGTGATCCTGTCGGCCACCTGCCTTGGCTTCCGCGCCGGGATTTACGTGATCCTTATGCGGCAGTACTACATCGGGATCCCCAGGGAGCTGATGGAGGCCGCCCATGTGGACGGCGCCGGTCCGTTCTACACTTTTTCCCATATTGTTTTGCCGATGGCGAAATCCATGCTGGTGGTCGTTTTTGCCCTGTCCTTTTCGTGGCAGTGGACGGACGTGTTCTATACCGGTACGCTCAGCGGCAGCAAGCCCATGCTGCAGAACATTATCCTTACGATGGCCAGCGTCAGCCTTGGCGGCAACAGCGATTATTACTACTACTTTGTTTTGGCGAACACCGCCGCGTTGGTTGCTATTATTCCGCTGCTGCTCATTTATGTCCTGCTTCAGCGCCGGATTATTCAGGGGATTGAGCGCAGCGGTTTAGTGGGTTAAATTTTTGATTAGGGAGGAATACACAAATGCAACGCAGAAAATGGCTCAGGTCGGCTGTTTCCATTCTCTGTGCCGTTCCGATTGCTGTATCCACGTTTGTGGTGCAGTTTGCGGCGTCGGCGGAGGGAACGATCCAGGATGTGCCTCTTGCCCAGCCCTATGTGCTGCACAATTACGGCACGGGCGACCCACAGTCCGGTATTTGGGAAGGCATGCAGCTTTTCAACAGGGAAGACAAGGCCAACACCGTGGACGCGACAAAGGCGAAATACCTGGAATTCGACTTTTTTGTGGACGATACGGCCAAGCTGAAGAAGAACGAAACCGAAAACGCGGGAATGGTCATCTCCCTCTCCGGCGGCGACCAGCAGGACATCTGGAAGCAGCGGGCGATGTACTGGTTCCAGGACGAGCTTACCCAATCGGGATGGACCCATATCCGCATCGACCTGTCTCAGGAGCCCAACGGCGGCTATAATGGCGGCGAAACGGACTTCACCGAGGTGTTTGGCGTGATTGTCGCGGCCTCCGAAGCCTGCGAGGCGACCGTGCGCGTGGCCAATGTGGCGCTGACGACAGACGACGTGGTTACTCCCTCCAAACCGGACAATATCGTTGCCGAGCTCAAGTCCGACACGATCGTTAAAGAGTCTCTCACGGCTTTCCAATGCTTCAGCTGGGCGAAGTCCGAGACCCCGGTGGACAGGAGCAGCGCGAAATACATCGAAATGGACCTGTTTGTGGAAGACTATGAAAGCTATTCCGTTGCCAAGAACGGCAGTGAAAAAGCGGGAATCTACCTGAACCTTTTCTCAGGAGCCGTGGAGAAGAAAACGGAAATCGCCGTTCACGACTATGTGGTGAACAACGGCTGGAATCACGTGCGCCTTTCCATCCCCGGCGATGTGGATCTTGCCGCTTTCCGCGGCTTTGAGGTCGGCCCCTGGGAATCCTATAACGGCCGGTTCGGTATTGCGAATGTCTGCCTGACCCAGGACGCGGAACTGACCGCCCCGGCCAAGCCGGACAACATCGTGAAGGAAATGGGGATGGATATTGTCGAAGTCCCCTCCCTGACGGCGTACAGCGATTTCGCGATTAAACGGTTTGAGAAGGAGGACCTGAGCGAAGCCTCCTTTATCGAGATGGACCTGTACATCGACGACTACGCCGATTTCTCCACCGCGAAAAACGGCAATGACAAGGTGGGCATCTACCTGCACCTTTTCTCCGGCGAGGACGGAGATCCCCCCTTCGACGCGGAACTGTCCCTGCATACGAAAATCACAAAATCCGGCTGGAACCATGTCCGTCTCGCGATCCCGACCGACCTGGTGGATATGTCCCAGTTTACCGGCTACGCCATTGGCCCGTGGGAACCCTATGCCAACCGTTTCGCCGTAGCGAACGTCTGCCTGACCGAAGAACCGGTCCTTGTCGCCCCGGCCAAGCCGGACAACATTGTGAAGGAAATGGGGATGGACATTGTCGAAGTCCCCTCCCTGACGGCGTACAGCGACTTTGCGATCGAGCGGTTTGACAAAACCGATCTGAGCGAAGCCCTCTATGTTGAGCTGGATCTGTACATCGACGACTACGCCGATTTCTCCACCGCGAAAAACGGCAACGACAAAGTGGGCATCTACCTGCATCTCTTCTCCGGCGAGGACGATTCCGAACCGCCTTTTGACGTGGAGCTTCCCCTGCAGGATCAGATCCGGAAGGACGGCTGGAACCATGCGGTGGTGGCCATTCCGGCGGACAAGGTCGATATGACCCAGTTTACCGGCTACGCTGTCGGCCCGTGGGAGCCGTACGCGAACCGCTTTGCGGTGGCGAACGTCTGCCTGACCAAGGACGCCCCCAAACCGGCGCTGCCCGGCGACATCACCTTTGTTGTGGACGAAGGCGGGTTCTCCAACAACGCCTGGACCGACGAACTGGTGTTCAAGGAGTACGGCGACCGGACATACGACCTGAGCGGCAGCAAGTATTTTGAAATCGATCTGTACATTTCCGAAGAAGACTATGCCCTTTACAGCGCGAACCCGCAGAACGTCGGGTTTTCCCTCGGTTCCGACGCGCAAAACAAGTGGGTGGACCGGGCGGTTTATCAAGGGAAGCTGAATTTCACCCAGGCCGGCTGGAACCACTTCAAGGTTCCGCTGGAGGAATCCAGTTACTGGGAAGGCGACGTGGATTTCACGCAGATTCACAAGGTGCTGATCTATCACGAAGGGCTGCAGACGATCGACCCTGTGACCATCCGCTTTGTGAATGCGTGCTTTACCTCCGGGCCGGAGGAAATTGGGCCGGATGAAAACGAAACGGAGAAGAAGCCGGACAAAGACGCGTATTATCTCTCCGACTGCGAGAACCTGACGGATGCGTTCGGCACCTGGAATTCGGCCGGCGATTTCAACGTCGATCTGGCCAACCGCACCGAGGGGGACGCCTCCATCCGCATGGTATTTAACAGTGTCTATAACTCTATCCGGTATGTCAACAATCTCTCCCTGGATCTGACCAAGGCGGACAAACTGAAGTTTGACCTGTTCATCGCCAATGAGGAAGTGATGAAGGAGTTCACCGACGGCTTTATTGTCCGCCTGGCCTCCAACGGAAAGTATCGCGAGGACTATGCTTATGCCGTCCTGAAGGAAACAGACTTGAAGGCGGGCTGGAACCGGATTGAAATTTCCATCGGCGACCTGCAGCAGGAAGGAACCGCCAACCTTGGCAGCATCGATACCTTCGGCCTGTTCTACGTCAACGGCACCTTCGGCGACCTGGACGAGCTGACGGTGAAACTGGACAACATCCGGTTCTCCGGCACGGTGACGGAGGCCGGAGGCACAACCGGCGGTGACGAACAGAAACCCGGCGGCCCTGAAACCGGCGAATCCGACGGCGTGCCGGCGCTTGTTCTTGTTGCGGCGGTCAGCGCGTCGGCGGTCCTCGCCCTGCGGAGGAAGAAGATCGCCGGATAACCCCTAAGATTTCAGCAAAGCCATGTTTGATCGGCTTTCGGCGGGGCGAATTGTCTTTTCGCCCCGCCGAAGGCCCCTGGGCGGCCGAACGGCCGCCATTAACTACAGGCGTCCCCCGAATATTGAATGGAAATATGCCCGTAAAACGGAATGCGGGAGAACGGCTGCAACCGTGATTGAGGGCCTGTCCGGGAAGAGGTTACAATATGTTTACACCATTGAGGAAGTTTCAAAAACGCGTGGAAGAGCTGAATGCCTATCGCTTTTGCGATATGCAGTCGATCGCGCCGTTCGTATCTTTTGCGGACGCTCTGGACGATGACGATGTGCATTGCAAGATCCCGGAGGCTTTATATACGTCAACGGATATGCTGCAGATTAACGATTACTTTATCGGGCGTGACCGATACCTCTGGCTGTACAAAGACGTGGCCCTGCCTCCCTGCCGGGAGGGGTACGACGTGGTGGGGGTGTTTGACTTCGGGAAAACCGGGGATGGCGCAACCAAGGGGTTCGAATCCCTCCTGTATCTTGACGGGCACCCTTACCAGGGGGTGGATACTAACCATCCGGACGTGGTTTTCAACGACTACGGCGGCAAGGAGGTTCGGCTGACCTTCCTGCTCTGGACAGGGCTGGAGGGCGGAGGTGCCCCTCAGACGCAGCGGCACCTTTTCCGCTGCGCGGAGGTCGGTTACCTGCACAAAGCGGCCGACGAGCTGTATTATTATGCCCGGGCGGTTACCCAGACGCTGGAATATCTCTCTCCCGATGACCCCGCCTATGCCGCCAACGTGGCGGCAATGGAGGCGGCGCTCCAACGGATTGACTGGGACGCGGAATCCTTTTACGGCACGGTGGACGGAGCGCTCGCCTGCCTCAAGCAGAAGCTGCGGGAGGCCAAAAGGCCGACCGGCGTTGCGGTAAGCTGCGTAGGCCACACCCACATTGATGTGGCATGGCTGTGGAGGCTGAAGCACACGCGTGAGAAGGCCATGCGTTCCTTTGCCACGGTCAACCGCCTGATGAGCGAATTTGACGATTACCACTTTCTGCAGTCACAGCCGCAGCTGTATGAATACATCCGGGAGGATCAGCCCGAAATATACCGGCAGATCCACCGCCGCGTCGAACAGGGCCTGTGGGAGCCGGACGGGGGGATGTGGCTGGAAGCGGACTGCAACCTGCCCTCCGGTGAATCGCTGATCCGCCAGCTGGTTTACGGCACGCGGTACATTGAAAGGGAATTTCACCGGGACTGCGCCTACCTTTGGCTGCCGGACGTATTCGGGTATAGCTGGGCGCTGCCGCAGATACTGAACGGGTGCAATATCCGCACCTTCATGACCACCAAGATCAGTTGGAACCAGTATAATACCATCCCGAACGATTTGTTTTGGTGGAAAGGGATCGACGGCAGCCGGGTTCTGACCTATTTCCTCAGCGCCCCGCTGGACGGGGACGCGTTCGGCAACCGCTTTGTCACCTATAACGGCCTGCTCACCCCGCATTCCGTGCTGGGAAGCTGGAAAAAATTCAAGAACAAGGATGTCAGCCGGGAAACGCTGATCGCCTACGGCTACGGGGACGGCGGCGGCGGCGTCAACCGCGATATGCTCAAACTGGGACACGCCATGCAGGATGTGCCCGGCCTGCCGGAAATCCGCTTTACCTCCGCCCGCGATTTTTTCGATCGCCTGCATGAGTCGGTGGAAACCACCGACGGCTATGTCCCCACGTGGGACGGCGAGCTGTATCTGGAATTGCACCGGGGGACCTATACCTCCCAGGGGGCGAACAAAAGGAACAACCGGCTGTATGAAAACCGCCTGATGCGCAGCGAATGGCTGTCCGTGCTGGCGATGCTTCAGGGAGGGGCATACGAGGCGGACATGCTGGACGCCTGCTGGAAAACGGTTCTGCGCAACCAGTTCCACGACATTATTCCCGGTTCGGCCATCCACGAAGTGTACCAAGACAGCGGGAAGGAATACGCCGAAGTGGGGGAATTGCTGGACCGGGTGGACTCCGCCGCGCTGGAGACGCTGCTCCGGCCTGCGGAAGACCGGTACACGGTTATAAACGACGGCTCGTTCGGCGGGCGCCGCATCGCCAGGCTGCCTGCCGACGGAAAGGCGGCGGGCTTTCAGGACGGGGACGGCCGCCGTCTGTCTGCACAGAAGGTGGCGGAAGGCTGGCTGGTCGACGTTGAACTGGCGCCGTTGTCCATGAAAACGGTCGCGCCGGTATACGGGCCTGCCGAGACGGCCGCGGCCCCTTTTGCCGTGGATATGGACGGCCGTACGCTGGACACCCCGTTTTATCACATGGCCTGGGAGGAAAGCGGTCGGCTGACCCGTCTGCTGGACAAGGAGAATGACCGCGAAGTTTTGGCAGGGAAGGGCAATGCCCTGCATATTTTCGAGGATCGCCCCTGCAACTTCGACGCATGGGACATTGACCTTTTTTATATGCAGAAGGAGCCGGAGGCGCCTTCCCTGCAAAGGTGCGTTTTGAAAGAGATCGGCCCGCTGTGCTGCGTTCTCCGTTTCGAGTATCGTTACCGCCGGTCGGTCCTGCGGCAGGACATGGTGGTGTATGCGCACAGCCGCCGCATTGATTTTGTCACCGAGGTGGACTGGCGTGAGTCGCATCGCCTGCTCAAGGCATCCTTCCCGGTGGACATACGCAGTACCCGCGCCACCTATGACATCCAATGCGGGCATGTGGAACGCCCCACCCATTACAATACCAGCTGGGATTATGCCCGTTTCGAAGTGTGCGCTCACAAATGGGCGGATCTGTCGGATGACTCTTACGGCGTGAGCCTGCTCAACGACTGTAAATACGGCTACAATATTTACGGAAACGAAATGAATATCACGCTGCTCAAAAGCGCGAAAGAACCGGACTATGCGGCGGACATGGGCGTGCATCATTTCACCTACGCGCTGCTGCCCCATGCCGGCACCGTTACACAGGCAGACACGATTTCGGAAAGTCATTTTCTGAACCGGCCGCTGACGGTTGCATCAGGCGAAAGCTGTCGGACGCCGCTGTTTTCCTTTGAAGGGAATATTGTCATCGACGCGCTGAAAAAAGCCTGCGACAGCGACGATCTTGTGGTTCGGTTTCACGAGTGCCATGGCGGGCGCACGCATGCGCGGCTGCGGCTGCCCGCCCCCATAAACGGGTGGACGGTGTGCAACATGCTGGAGCAGGATACCGGGGAGCGGGTGCCCGGCGACCAGGTGGAGCTTGTGCTCCGCCCCTTTGAGATTGTCACCGTCAAATTGCATCTGCCGGTGAAGTAGGCGGCCTGCGCCGCGCTGGCTTTTATCCCCCTGTTACACGGAACAAAAACGGATATGACCGTCCGCCCCCCGGCGCAGGTATTGCCCTGCGCCGGGGGGCGGACTGCATGGCGCAGGTCTGCCGCGCCCTTTTTTGCCAGCTGCCGCTTGCTGCCTGCTTGTTGCCTGCTTGCTGCTCTTTTGAAGCCGCTTACTGCCCGCCGGTTATCGCGGAAGGGGCGCAGGAGCGCCAAAAGTGTCCCGGACAAACCAAAGAAGACGGCTCCGCCGCTCCTGTAGGAGGAAAACGGCTCCGGCCTGAGCGCGGATGGGAGGCCGGGGAACGGAAGGCGGGGATGGAGAGGGAATGGAAAGGGGAGGGAAAGGGGAGGAGACGAGAAGAAATGAGACGGAGCGTGAAGGAGCGAGAAGGAGTGGGACGAGACGGAGCGGATGTTATGGGTTGGACTGGTTCCCTTTTGATGTTCTCGGGCTGCGAACGGTCCGTTTTCCGGAACCTGCGGCGAAAAGGGCGGTAGTTTCCGTTGTATTCTGCGTGCCGGTATACGTGCCGATATGCCGATATGCCAATATTGAAAAAAGCGGAAATGATTGTGCTCTGCCGAAAAATGTGGTAGTCTGTATGTATCAGGGATATCCCTCCGTCCCCTATGAATTGACAAAGGATGAAAAAGCTTTATGCCAATCGCACCGGAAAATATCGGTTTCGAGCTGATCTGCTTTGCCGCCTTTGCCGTGACCTGCGGCGGACTGCTGAACCTGCGGTATTCCGTGAAGGCCAGCCTGCTGATTGCGGCCGGCTGCTTTGCCGTATCGGCCGGCATACAGACCGCCCTCCTTTTATGGGAGGACGGCACCGCCCAAATGGCGCTTACGCTGCTTCCCGTGACGGCGTATCTGCCCATGATTTTCGGCGTTCACCTGCTGTCAAGGAACGGGTTTGCCACGGCCGTGGTGACCTGGTCGTTCGGCCTGCTTGTGCCGTATATCCTCAACCTTTTCCGGGGCCTCCTGCATATGCTGTTTGCGGCCGACGATGCCCTGCCTGTTGATTTACTGCGGCTCACGGTGCTGTGCTCACTGGCCCTGGCCGCGTTCCTTGTATTCGTGGCTTTGCGGTATTGCCGGCCGCTGTTCCGGCAATACGCATTCCGCAATCAATATGTGTGGATTATCCTTCCGGTTATCCTGCTCTTTTCCCTCATATCCTATTTTGAAAGCATGAATTTCAACCCGGTGATTGCCGGCCTTCTTCTCCTGAGCGTGTTGGTCGCCTTTTTCTTCATTATCAAATTCCTGAATATCGCCATGGCGGAGCAGACGGCCAAGGAATCGGAACAGGCGATTGCGGCGCAGCTGGAGCTGCAGCGGCAGGAGATCTCCCGGATCAACCAGAAAATGGAACAGGGGCGGATTTACCGCCACGACATGCGCCATCATCTGTCGGTGCTGGAGAGCCTGGCCGACCGGGAAAAGGCGGAGGGCGTCCGGCAGTACATAGGGGATTTAAGCAGCCGGCTTTCCGCTGTGGAAAAGGAGGATTACTGCGAGAACGCCACGGTTAACGCCGTGCTGGCTTCCTATATCGGCGGGGCGAAACGGCAAGGCATCCGGGTGGCGGTAAAGGCCAGGATTCCGGAGCGGCTGCCTGTGGATGAAATCGACCTGTGCATGATTTTGGCCAACGCGCTGGAGAATGCCGTCGCCGCCTGCTGCCGCAAGGAAAGCGAACGATGGATTGAACTGACCGGCACCCTGCACGACAACGGCAATTTTTCCATTGACATCCGCAACTCCTGCGATGAACCGGTCAAATTCGGTAAAGACGGCCTGCCGGTTTCCCAAAAAGGGAAAGGGCATGGCCTGGGGTTGAAAAGCATCGATGCCGGTGTGCGGAAATATGGCGGCCTGCTCCGCTGTACCTGCGACGGCCATGTGTTCCGGCTCAGCGCCGCTTTGTTCCGGCAGGACAACAGGCCGGCCGCCGCGCGAACGTTCGGCATGAAAAAGGCCCTGTCGAACACGGCGCTCACCCTGCTGCTGTTCCTGTGCTTTGTCAATATGTTTCCGGAAGCCGCACAGGCGATGGAAGCCGTGCCGGTCGTGGGGGATGTGCTGCGGCTGGCGAATGTCCGCACGTACCGCACGCTGTTTCACTGGGGATCCAGCCGCCTTGAAACGGTGCTTCCACAGATTGAACTGGGGGGATCCCTGTCGGCTTCTCCCGGCGGCGCGGCGGAGGAAAGCGAAACGCCGGCAGGGTCCGAAACGCAGAGCCGGGGGGAAACCGGCTCGTCCGCCGGTCACTCGTCCGCTGGACAGACCCAGACGACGGGAGGCGCCGTGCCGGGCGCCGGCGGCAGCGGCATCACTCTTCCGGAACTCCCTGTCACACCGGAAGCCGGGCAGACACCCGATTCCAACTCCACAACGCCGCAAACCGTGCCGACCGCCCCGGAAACACCCGAACCTTCCGAACCGACAGCGCCGGACCTGAACGACCCGGAGCCGCCGAACGAAGCCCCGGACATAGCGGACGGGATTGAGGACATGAACCAGCAGATGGAGGCGTATATCCAAAAGGTGGAGGAAGAATTCCTCTGGTACTTTTCGCAGAAGTACCACGGCTACGTGGCTTCCGATACCGGCTATAACATCCTGCGCAACGATGAAAGCCTGCTGTCCGTCTGTTTTTACACCACCCTCAACGCGGGCGGATCCGGCGAGTACAGCCGCTGCTTCACGCTGGACAAAACGACGGGAAGGGTGCTCGCGCTTCCCGATCTGTTTGTCGAGGGCAGCGACTATGTCGGCGTGATCAGCGCCGACATCCTGCGGCAGATGACCGCGCAGGTGGAGGCCGGGGAAGGGGACTATTTTATTCCCGGCGGCATCTGGTCGGAGGAAGAGTGCTTTCAGCAGATCGCCGCGGATCAGAATTTTTATATCAGCGGAGGAAACAAGCTCGTCATCCTTTTTGACGAGTACGAGGTGGCTCCCGGCAGCATGGGGATGCCGCAGTTCATCGTGGAAACCGACGTGCTGGGCGATCTCCTGCGCCGGCCGTCTGTCCTGGCCCCGACCGGAAAGGAGGCGGGATGATGCTGCGCGTCGGCATCTGCGACGACCGGCAGGAGGATATCGGCCGCATCCGTACCCTTGCCGTCCGTTTTTCGGAGCATTGCCCGGAATGCCCTCTGCGGGTTACCGCCTGTACCTCGGCGCACGACCTGCTGGAAGAGGTGGAGCGGGAGGGCGGTTACGATGTGTACCTGCTGGATATCCTCATGCCGCATATGTCGGGGATCGAACTGGCCCACCGACTGCGCCGGAGGGGGGAGCGGGCGCAGATCCTCTTCCTGACCACCTCCCGGGAATACGGCATCGAGGCCATCGGCGTTAAAGCGGCGGGCTATCTGCTGAAACCGGTGCAGGAAACGGCATTTTTTGAAGCCATGCACGCCTGCATGAAGGAACTGGAGCCGGAAAAGCATCCGTCGCTGATGGTCAAAACCAAGCAGGGGCTGTTCCGCGTACAGCTGGCGGAACTAATGATGATCGAAAGTTTCAATCACGTTTGTGAGCTTACTCTGTCCAACGGGACAAAGCTGCGTACCTCCGCTCGGCTCTCCGCCCTGTATGAGCAGCTGAGGGAGGTTCCCGGCTTCATCTTCCCGCACAGGGCCTATATTGTAAATATGGAGTTTGTGCGGGGCCTCGGCAGCGCGGGCATCCTGATGACCGACGGCCGGCAGCTCCCGGTTTCCCGCAAGAGCTACGCGGAGATCAAGTCCGCCTATCTGGAATACATGACGCGGATATAAAACGGCCAATCCGGGTCCATACCTGCATTTCACGCAGAAAAAGCAGCATCTCACGCAAGAGATGCGCTTTTTCTGCGTTTTGCTTTTATAATGCAGCTGTTGGATACAGCGGCCGGGCCGTTCCGGGGAGCAGAAGGTTCCGTACGCAAAACATTCAAACAGGGGTACCCCTGTTTCCATGGGATATTTTATATCCCATGGAAACAATTCTATTGCTTCTGGTGCTTCTGGTGCTCTCACAAAAACATAAAGGACAAGAGGATGGAATGAAGATTTGCCCTCAGAAAAAGTCGGCGCGGACGCTGCATTTTGAGGATGCCGTGCGTTTTAATCGGGCGCTGGACACGGACCGGGCGCTGCAGGAAGGCATGGCGGAGCTGGCTATGCAGTTTTCCTGTCTCACCGAAGAGGAATACGTGGACAGGCTTCTTCGGATGCTTCGCGGCGCCGGGCTGGAGCTGTCGGCCAGGGAGTTCAAGACCCTGCTCCTGCTTAGGCGGCAGACCGATCAGTTGCTGCTGCCGCATAGGAATCCGGATCGGGGTTGAAGCCATGGGGAGCCAATACGGGCCGCAGACGCCAAGCGAGCGCGAACGGGAGTCGGACAGGCTGCTTTTGGAATTTGCCGTGAAAAAATGTGCGCTCACCCTGTCCAAGGTCGAGATCCTGTCTCTGGCGGAACGGATATTGACCGAAGCCTCCGACCGGAAGGTGGAGGCGATCCTTTCGGAATACCGGCGTGATCCGGCGCAGCCGCCTTCCGCGCCGCCCGTGCCGGAAGAGAAAACCGCCTTCTCTGCGGCCTTTCCGACGCCTGCGGCGGTCGAAGGGCCGCCCATCGTCCGCCCGGAGATGCCGGCGCCCGCCGGCCTGTCCCCGCCGCCGGCCGAGAGCCGGGACGCTCCCGCCAAGGCGCCGGAGGCGGCCGGCCGGTCCGCACGGGATGCCGGGGCGGCGGAAAAGCGGGGAAAAAAGAAAAAATCCTTTTTCGGCGACCTGTTATTCTACGGGGTGCTGGTGGCGCTGATTGTGGGGGTCGTGCTTCTGACGGGCAGCGGCGAACAGGGGCCGCGCACCTTTGCCGGCTTCACGGCGCAAACGGTGCTCACAAGCTCCATGGAAGACGTGTATCCGAAAGGGGCGCTGGTCGTTTCCCGCTATACCGACCCGGAAACGCTGGAAATCGGAGACGACATCACCTTTATGTCGAACGAAACGACCACCATTACGCACCGCATCATCGGCATCGTGGAGGATTACGCCGGAACGGGACAGCGGGCTTTCCAAACGCAGGGCGTGATGAACGCCGCTCCCGACAGCCAGCTTGTCCCGGCCGCCAATGTGGTGGGCAAGGTGGTGTTCCACAGCTGCGCCGCCGGGAAAGCGGCGGATTTCCTGTCGGATTACTGGCCGCTGCTGCTGTTCTTTCTGGTAATTCTGGCCGTGCTCACCCGCGTGCTGAAATACATTTACCGCAAGGACGACGGCTCTCCCGACGGCGCCGGGAAAACGAAAGAACCCCGGGGCAAAAAAACCAAAAAAGAAATCTGCCCATCAGGCGGTTTCCTCGAAATGCAGTAAGACGTTAAGGAGGCATAATTAAACCATGACGGCAAAACGGAAAAAGACGCTGACGGCGGTCGGCGCGGTGGCGATGGCGGCCGTGGTCGGGCTGGGCGGTACCTTTGCCTGGCAGTCCATCAATCAAACGGCGCTCAACGAAGCGGCGGCCGCCCTCAATCCCGGCGGGCGCCTGCACGACGACTTTGACGGCCGCAACAAGGACGTGTACGTCGAAAACTTCACCGCCGCCGCCGACGGCACCGTCATCTTTGCGCGCGTGCGCCTGGACGAGTATATGGAGCTGGGCGTGGACGCCGGCAGGAACCAGGAGGCGGACGACCGCAGCGTCGACCCGGTGGTCCCCGGCACGTCGATTAGCGACAAGGACACCTGGATCACCCGCACCCCCGGCTCTGCGAGCCCCTTTGCCCAGTACTGGACGTGGGATATGCAGGGCGGTCAGACCGTCTATATGCCCACTTTCAATAAGAACAAGGATTCTCTGAAGGCGGATATCAACGGGTCATACGAGGGCACAGACGCGGCCGACGATCTCCACTACGACGACTATCAGACCTATACCCCCGGCCAGCAGATCACGGCCGACGCCACCTATGACAACGACAACAACGACGTTGAGGACGATAACGTCCGCGTTGAGGAAGAAACCCACACCGCCGCGAACACCATCAACGGTACGGTCATCACCATGGAGGAATGGGCCGCCCGCTGGGAGGCGTATCAGACCGCTGTGGAGGGCGGCGCGGACCCTGAAACAGCCGCCGCCGACACGCAGGTGAAAGGGGATTTCTGGGTGTGGGACGCCGACGGCTGGGCCTACTGGGCGAACCCGATCCAACCCTCTACCGCCACCGGCCTGCTGCTCGACGGCATCGAACTGATCAACCCGCCCAGCGACAATTATTACTACGGCATCAACGTCGTGGGCCAGTTTGTGACGGCGGACGATATCGGCTACCTGAACGGCACCGGCTTCTATGACGAGGAAGCCGGCAAGCTGCCGACCGAGAATGCCGAGGCGCTCATTGAGCTGCTGACCGGGCAGGATATCAGCATCACCCGGGTCGTGGTGGAATCGGTCACGGGCGCAACAACGGTAAAAAAAGACAGCTCTCTTGAATTTAATGTAAACGTGACCCGAAACGGCGCAGCCGTGGAGGAGCCTGAGGTCACATGGTCGGTAGCTGGTAACAGTTCAGAAGGCACCAAATTTGTAACACCAAATAAGGGCGACGCCCGGCTTTGGATTGATAAGACGGAAACTGCCAAAGCGCTGACCGTAACGGCGACCTATACAGACGTTGCGGGAGAAGCGGTGACCGGCTCTATCGAAATCAAGGTGACGGATCCGCCTGCGGAAGTCAGCCTGACCGCCGACTCTACCGTTTATCAGTACGGTACGATGGAGCTGGAGGCTTCTGTAAGGGACGGCCTCGACAACAGCGAGATAGAAGGCGCGACGGTCAGCTGGAGCGTCACCGGGCAGACATCCGGCAAAACCGGGGTGGAAAGCACCGGAGACCGGACCGCCACCCTCACCGTCGGGAAGGATGAAAGGAGCGGTAACCGAATCACGGTGACGGCTTCTTATTACGACCCGAATGCGGAGCAAACGGTTACCGCTGAAAAAACCATAACGGTGCAGGAAGCATGGCAGGCGCAGATCCAAAGCATCACCCCCGGTGACGCCGACACCTTTGTGACCATCGACGGCATAAAGTGGAAGGTTCTGGCCAAGGACGGCGACAACGCGCTGATCTGGGCCGCAGAGGCGGTGGATGTTGGACAGTATGACCTGACCTCTTCGGTCTGGCGGGATTCTGCAATCAGAACATGGCTGCAAAACTGGCTGGAAAATGAGACCAGAATTTTAAAAACCGTCGCGCAGGAAACACAGCTGCAAACCCGCGACAGCACCAGGGAAATCGGCGACGGCACCTTGCAAGATCCGAATTATAACGACAATGTTATGGTTTCTTCTGACGAATGGATCACAACAACGGACAAGGTTTTTCTGTTGAGCGAAGCGGATCTGTTCGGTACCTATAACGGAGAAGCGGCTGACTCCCGAGACTATACCTACGGCAGCCAGCTGACAACCAGATATGCACAGCGGGCATACACAGGCAAAGATAACAGTGCCTGGCTGCGCAACGCTTACAGCAACTCCAGCCGCCAGACCAGCTCCGTCCCCGACAGCAGTGTAGACAGATGGCAATATATGGCGCTGCTTTCCGAGCAGGGATCTTTACGACAGGATGGTATATATGGTCCTGTTGATGCTGCTTATATTACAAAGGAGCATGACATTCTCCCTGCCCTGTGGATCGATTTTTCCATGGATTAAAAGAAGCATGACCCGTTTACCCGGGGGCGGACGCCCCTTTGAAAGCCGTATAAAATTTTAGGAGGAAAAAGTATGACCAACAAGAAGAAAATTGCCGCATCCATCGGCGCGGTCGGCATGGCGGCGGTCATCGCCCTGGGCGGCACCTTCGCCTGGCAGTCCATTAACCAGCAGGCGCTCAACGAAGCGATGGACACCGTCAATCCCGGCGGCCGTCTGCACGACGATTTCAACGGCCGCAACAAGGACGTATACGTCGAAAACTTCACCGAGGACGGCACCGCCATCTTTGCCCGCGTGCGCCTGGATGAGTACATGGAGATCGGCCAGGGCGCGGGAAGCGAGGGGGACGACAACCAGGCTGACCCGGTTGTGGCGGACACAGACTTGACGGACAAAACGACCTGGGTGACCCGTCTGCCGGGAGAAAACGACACATTCGGCGTCTACTGGGATTGGAATATGGGCGGCCAGACCGTGTATATGCCCACCTTCAACATGAACAAGGACTCCCTGAAGGCGGACATCAACGGTACTTATGACGGTACGAGCCCGGACGACGATCTGCACTATGACGACTATCAGGAATACGCGGTCGGCGATACCGTAACCGGCGACGAGGTCTACGACGCCGACACCAACGATATCGATGAGGAATCCCCTGTGGAAGGCACCAATATCACGACCATACCGGATCAGGAGCACGAGGCGGCCCTGACCGGCACCGCCACTGTCATCACCATGCAGGAGTGGATCGAAGACTATGATATGGCGCCCGGCGCGTACTGGGTGTGGGATACCGACGGCTGGGCTTACTGGGCGCAGCCCATTGAATCCGGCGAAACCACCGGCCTGCTGCTGGACGAGATCATCCATTCCAATCCGCCCAGCGACAGCTGGTACTACGGCATCAACGTCGTCGGCCAGTTCGTCACCGCGGACGACATTGGGTTCCTGAACGGTACCGGCTTCTATGACGAGGAAGCGGGCACGCTGCCCACCGCGGCGGCCGAGCTGCTGCTGGAAGCCATCACCGGCACCGACATCCCCAACACCACGGTGACCGTCACCGCCGCCGTCGCGGATAAGGAAGGGGTTCCTGTTGACGACGCCTCCGTGACCTGGAGCGTTTCCGGTCAGGCGGAGGATGATACCTCGATCAACGCGTCCACCGGCCTCCTTACGGTGTCGCCCAGTGAGGCGGCGGACACCGTGCTGACCGTCACCGCCACTTACACCGCTGACGGGCTTCCCTACACCGATACCTATACCGTGACCGTTACGGCGGCGGATGCACCGTAATCCCGCTTTATCTCAGCAGGGCGGCTTTGCCGCCCTCGGTGAAGGGCTTCCCTTTTTAACGGGGGAAGCCCTTCACCGAGGGTGGAAAATCATCACCGGACCGGAAGGAGGCTGTGGCTGTGGGGCAGGCGTTTCACCGCATCATCGGCGCATTTTTAACCGCTGTGTTTCTCCTCTCCGCCGTGGTCACCGGCACCTACAGCTGGTACAGCCTCCAGGCGGCGACCAATGAAGCGGCGGTAACCATCGCCGAGGTGCGGCTTCTCAAACGGGAAAAGCTGCCGGACGGCACCGGGACCGAGACCCCGGTGCCGGGGGCGGCTTTTTATCTCTTTACAACGGCGGGGGAACAGATCGGCGACCGGCTGGTGACCGACGAGGCGGGGGAAATCTCCCTGCGCCTTCCCGCCGGAAGCTATTATTTTGAAGAAAGCGCCCCGCCGGCCGGCTATGCCTTCGACACACAGAACGGGGAAAGCGTTACCCATTATCCCTTTGTCCTGCCCGAAAACGCCGACGGTACGGTCATTGTCACCGCCTACAATCTGCGGCTGACCGGTTCCTTGGCCATCCAAAAGACGGTGCGGAACGACGACGGGTCCCCGCCGACGGAGGAGCAGATTGAACAGGCATTCACCTTTACAGTGGAATTTTCCGATGGCGGCGCCTATATCTATCGCAAGGACAGCGGCGAAGCGGGCGAGCTGACCAGCGGGGGAACGCTTACCCTGCGGCATGGGGAAACGGCGCTGTTTGAAAATCTTCCCGTCGGCCTCGCTTATACCGTGACCGAGGCGGAAGCGCCCGGCTATGCCGTCTCGGCCTCCGGGCATCGGGGCACCATCGGCACGGGGCTTTCGACGGCGGCTTTTGTGAATACCTGCTGCGGAGAACTGCCGCCGGGGGAATCTGTTCGGCTGACGGTGAAAAAGGGGCTGGCGGGGGAGTATCCTGCCGCGGATGCGGACCGGGCATTTGAGATGACCCTCCTGATCAATGACAGGCCGATTACCTTTACACTGAAGACGGGGGAAAGCCGGGAGTTTGAACTCCGGCCGGGCGACCGGTACGAGGTGCGGGAAAAGGATTATTACGCGGAAGGATACAGCCAGATGATCGTCAACGGGTTTGGCACCGCAGGCACAGAGGACATCCTGGCCGCCGTGACCAACACCTACACCGGCGTGGTGATGAAAGAGATCGCCGGCGAAAAGACCTGGCAAGGCGTTGGACTTGACGAAACACTCCTGCCGGATGCTGTCACGGTACTGCTTAAGGACGGGGAGCGGGTGGCGGAGGAGTCCGTCGTCATGCCGGACGGGGAAGGCCGGTGGCTCTACCGCTTCACCGCCCCGAAATACGACGCCTACGGAAACGAGATCGCCTATACGGTGGAGGAGCTGTCGGTGGAGAGCTTCCGTCCGGCCTACAATGGGTTTGATATTGTCAACACCTATATCCCGCCGGCTGTCGCCGCCTTTCCGGCGATTCATAAGACGGTGGAAGGGGAGGCGGCCCCCGCCGGGCGCTTCACCTTCTGCATCACGGCGCATCACGGCGCCCCCATGCCGGAGGGGATGGGGGACAGCTTTATGACCATGCATATCACGGGCGGTGGTACGGTGCAGCCGGGCACGATCTGCTACACCGCGCCGGGCGAATATGTGTATACGGTGACCGAAACGGGCAGCGGCGCGCACGGCTGGGACTACGATACGGCGGTGTACACCGTAACGGTCACGGTGACCGAGGAAGACGGGGAGCTGGCCGCGAAGCTGTCGATCCTCCGGGACGGCGAGGCGGCGGACAGCATCGAGTTTGTCAACCGGTATAAGGCCGAACAGCCGCCGCCGGGCCAGACGGTGGTTGAGGGACAGAAAACCTGGAACCACGGCAGCAATCCCCCGGATGAGCGGCCTGACTCCATTGTTGTCCTGGTATACGGGGACGGTAAACTCGTGCTGCAGCAGCTGGTGACGGCGGCGGACGGCTGGCGGTATCGCTTTGAACTGCCGAAATACGATGCGTCGGGAGCGGAGATACTCTACACCGTCGATGAGGCCGCGGTGGACGGCTACGACAAGGCGGTGGACGGGTACCACCTGCGCAACACTTACCGGGAGGACACGCCGGACACGGTTCCGCCGACGGGCGAAAACGGTAGATTGCGGCCGTGGCTGCTCGTAATGCTTCTGTCCGGCATTGCCGTGCTGTTTCTGCTTGGGAACCGGCGGGGCCATCCGGAAGGGAAGAAGCCTCGGCCGGGCAGGCGGTGAGACAAGTCGGGAAGCGCTGGCACGGGGACGCCTGCGGCCGGCCGAAGGAGTGCGGGACGGGATGCGCGGGTAAAGCGGGACAGAGGAATATGCGTCGGCAGGCCCGAAAGCCGTCCAGGTGCCGCGTCCGTCCCGGACGGAAAACGGGCCTGACCGGTGCCGAAACGAGATACGCATAAGCGAAAAGCAAGCCTGCGGAACACAAAACTCCCCGGCGAGGGCGGTCCTTCTGCGCTGTGATTCCATGAAAGCTTTTTGCGTCCGGCGGGATGCGGCCGGGGCCCTGTCCCTCAACTCCGCGGTCCTATGATAAAAGCGGGCGGGAACTGTTAGCTCCAAACAACAATTAGAGACAGACCAGATTGCGGATCAAATGAGTTTAAAGGAGTTCATAGACCTGGAGCAGTAAGAACCAAGGCGTAAAAAGAACGCCCCTTCAGGGGACCGCCATGAGCCGGCAATACAGTAGGCCGACCCATTTGTGGCCCCCCTGAGGGGCGTTGTCCGTATTATGCCCTTCCAGGGCTTTCCCAAGCTCCCGGCGTCGCCGAGGGCCATTACTGACAGCTTTTGCGTGGGGA
>CAJFTG010000048.1 GCA_904419875.1 Candidatus Avimonas caecicola
CCACGGCCATGGTCACCTCCAGGCCGGGCTCCCGAAAGGTGTGGCCCAGCCTTTCCATCAACGCGGCATAATTTGTCTGCATATTTCGTCCGTCCTTTCCCTTCCTGTTCCTGCCTGTCCCTGCCTGTCCCTTCCTGCCGCCCGGACCGGCGCGTCCGGCCTACAGCTTGTCCCCGACGCCGGCGACAATGTCCTCCACCGTTTCCCAGCCGGAAATCTCTTCGTCCGCAATTTCCACCCGGAATTCGCCGGATAACAGGACGGCGATCTCCCGCAGGTCGTCGTCGTCCAGATTGTATTTGCGCAGGTCGTCGGTGATTGCCACCTCGTCGTCCGGCGAATCGCCGTACCGCACCATCCGCTGGCGGAGCAGCTCCCGCACAAATTCCCACACCATGCCTTCAGCCTCCTTATGTACCGCCGCCGGACGGTTCCCCCTGAGCAGCCTTCCGGGGAAGGCCGGCCGGGCGGACGCCCGGCCGGTCCCGGTTCGGCCCGACGCCGGAGAGTTTTCGCCGGCGTCGGGTTTTCGTCCCCGGCCCACAATGTATTTCCCGGCACGGGTCCGGGCCGGCTCCCTGTATGAACCAGCGCAGTCCCGGAAAAGAAAAACGCTCCGCCGCAGGCGCACCGCCGTGTGGTATTCGGCGGACCGGAACCCCGCACCGCGGAAATACCGCGGCGGGGCGACAGGCAGCCGGCAGGCAGTCCCTGCCGGGACCTGTCCTGTCTGTGTTCGCGGGCCCGGCGGCCGGCTTCCGGCAACGAGGAAACCGTGCCGCCGCCATCCGTGCCGAAACCGCCGCGGCAAGGCCCTGGCGACAACCCCTTCCGCTTTCCGCCCCAGGCGCATAATCCCTTTTTAAGGGAGCGCCCTCCGCGTCCGCTTTCCCGCTTTCCTGCCCCTTCTGCCCCCTCTTCCTCCTCTTCCTTGCCTCTTCGCTTCTTTGCTCTCCACAATCATTCTGCGCGGGAAGCGAATGCCTGTCGAATACGCCGCGGGAAGCGCCGGCTGCCGGACCATGCCGGCCTCCGGCGGGCGGGTTTGGCGGAATCAGTCCTCGGCCGGCTCCGCTTCCGGTTCCGCCGCCTTTTCCTGCGGCCGGACCGCCGCCGCGATCTGTTCAATCACGCCCTTCTGGGCAAAGTCGGCCGCCACCCGGATGGCGTTCTTGACCGCGGACGCCTTGGAATTGCCATGGGTCTTAATCACCGGCCTGGAGACGCCGAGCAGAGGGGCGCCCCCATATTCGGAGGTGTCCATTTTCTTTTTGAAATCCTTGAGATAGGGCTTGACCAGCAGCGCGGCGAGCTTGGTCCGCAAATCGGTGAGGAACAGCCGTTTGACGTTGCGCATCACAATGTCGGCGGTCCCCTCCATCGTCTTGAGGAAAACGTTGCCGGTAAAGCCGTCGGCCACCACCACATCCGCCGCATTGTCGGGAACGTCCCGCGCCTCGACATTGCCCACGAAATTCAGCCCGCTTTTCTTGAGCAGGGCGAAAGCCTCATGCTGCAGCTCGCCGCCCTTGGTGTCCTCGGTGCCGACGTTCATCAGGCCGACGCGGGCCGGCCGGCCGTCTCCCATGACGCGGGTCATATAAATGCTTCCCATATGGGCGAACTGCAGCAGCATCTCCGGCCGGCATTCCACGTTTGCGCCCGAATCGATCAGCATAAAGGGGCCTTTGTCCCCCGGCATCAGCGGGGCGAGGGCAGCACGGGAAACCCCTTTGATCCGCTTGACCAGGAAGGTTGCCCCCATGATCAGCGCGCCGGTGCTCCCGGCGGTGACAAAGGCGTCCCCCTCTCCCGCCGCCAGGCGGCGGAGCCCTTCGGCCATCGAGCAGTTTTTCTTTTCTTTCAGAATGCTCTTCGGCTCGTCCTCCATGCCGATCACGTCGGGGGCGTCGATCACGGCGATCCCCTCCAGAGAAAGGCCGTTCTCCTGCGCTGTCCGGCGGATTTCCTCCTCCCGGCCGACCAGCGCGACCTCCACCTTATACTCCGCGACGGCGAGCGCCGCCCCCTTGATGATCTCCAGCGGAGCGTTGTCACCGCCGAATGCGTCCACGATCACCCGCATAGCGTGTCCTTCCTTTCTTTAAACTGCGTTTTGGGGTTATGCGCCGCCGTCGGACGGCGCCGTCCTCTTCCCGCGGCACGCCGGGCCGCCGCCGGAGGGAGAACGCCCGGCGGGAACCGGGCCGCAGCCGGCCGCCCTTGCCCCGGACCAGCCTTCGGCGGCAGGGACGCGGCGGGAAACAGGATGAAGCCGACCGCCGCCGGCCGGGGATTCTCCATCCACGGGCCGCCGGTCAATCCGCCCGGCGCGCCGGTCCCGGGCGGGGGCGGTGCGGCTCTCCCCCCGGGGCTGCGTGCCGCATTCTCACGGGATGCCGGAGGCGGCCGCTTCCTTGCAGCGGATGTCAGGCCGGCTTTTCCGGCCAACCCCGCGCAAAGGGACAAAACATGCAAGCAAAATGCATACAGATACACATTGTTATATTATAGCAAAATCTTATGGCTTTTTCAATATCTCTTGTCATCCCTTTGTCTCCTTTTCGCTCCCCTTGTGCGAAGGGTGGAAGACTCGCGTCGGGCCGGCAGAAAACCCGCCCTGCCCCGGCCGTTTCCGAAGCAGATAAAAAAACGCCGAGCCTTTGGACAACTGCCATACAGGGAGAGAAAAAGACGGGTAAGGAGCAAACCGCTCCTTTTCGTCATTCCTCTTTTTTGTTGCGCAGCAGAACGCCGCTCTTAAGGGCATGAACAAAAACCATCGCTTGTGTGCTTACCGCCCGTGTAAAGCCGCATGGCGCAAGACCTCATTTTCCTCTACCGCGTAGCTTTCCACACGAAAATGGGTGCGCAGGCATTGAACCGTCTGCGCGCTCTTATTTGCGCGCTTTTAATAGCCATCAAAGGCGTGAAGCGGGCGTGTGGCGAAAAATTAACCCTTGACGGCTTTTTCCGGCTTTGATATTTACTTGGCAAATATGGGATTAACGCTTTATGGATTTACAAGGCAGGGCAACGGGGAATACGCCGCCGGGCGACGTATGACCAAACCGCAGAAGGCTTTTTAAAACGTCCAGAACAGCAGGAAGACCGGGAACAACGTGCAGACATTCCCTAACCTTGCGGGTATACGGCCCGCGCCTTTGCCGAATGACCCGCAAAACAGAAAAGCGGCATAGCCCAAGCTACGCCGCTTTCCAAAAACACCCCTATGCTGCTTTATGAGCGCCGGCCCTTTCATCCCGCCGGTTTGGATTTCCCGCGTGTTGACGGGGCCTTTCGCTGAGCCTGGAAAAGCCGCCGGGGAAAAACCATGCTCAGGAAAGCCGCGCGGGCGCGATGGAAAACCCGGCGGCCCGTGACCGGCGCACCCCTTCCGCTGCCGAAAGCAACCGTCCTCCCGCAACGCCCGGCGGCAGCCGCAGCGCGGGCAAACGCCAACCGCCGTGAGCCCGGCGGCTGACCGGCCGGAGGCGGCCAAGGCCTTTTTGCCGTTTGCGCGTCCGGAGCACCGGGCCGGTTCACCCGCCGGAAAAGGCGCCGCAGCCGCATCGTTCTGCCGCGCCCTCATGGCTTTCGCCCGGCCCGCTTCTACCATTCGGCCTGCAGGAAATTGACGCCGTAGCGCTCGGCAAAATCCCGCAGCCCCTCCGCGGCCTCCTCATAGGAAAAATCGCATTCTTCAAGTTCCCCCGCAGGCAGGTTGCCAATCCGGTTATAAAAATCGGCGGCAACCAGCAAATAGGCGATATCGTCCTCCGACGCCTCCGCGAACAACAGGTTCTCCGCCTCGTTGATCTGCCGCCGGTCAAGCAGGTCCAGCAGCCGCCCATGCAGGGGATCGGTTTCCGGGAACTCCCCGTCCGGGAGGTATTCCGGCTCGTCCCGGCCGAAAATCGCCTTGGCAATGGCCTGGGCCATGCTGCTGATCTGGCGCATCAGCCAATCCTCTTCCAGCTGCACCGCGATCGCTTCCTTTCTTTGTCCGTCCTATATCCGCCCTGTGTCCGCCTTCGTCCGCCCTGTCGGCGGCGCCTTTTCTCGCGGCTATTATAGCATATTCCGCGGCGGGCCTCCACCCTGACGGTGAAAAATCACAGACATTTCAAAAACGTGCGCGCCGCAGAAGGGCAGGGCCTGTGCGTTTACCGGGAAAGCATGCCGATTGAAAGTCCGCCGGCCCGCCGGGCTTTGGCACACAATGGAACAGAAAAAAATTGTCCCCTCCGGCATAACGGCGGTAAATCGGTCAAAAATACTACCAACATCAATCGGAATTCACAGACGCGCGGACTGCCGCGGCCGTCTTATGAAACGGAGGAACACTATGGGACTCAATTTTGATAAGCAGAACGGGAGAAAACGAGGCTGGAAAGGCTTTTATCTGGCGCTGGCCGTCTGTCTGGTCGCCGTCGGCGGCGTGGCGGTCGTCACCTTCATGAGCACCCCCGATCTGGCCGTAAAGGACGATCCCACGCCGACCACCACCGCCCCCACCGAGGCGGTGGAGCATATTGTCACCGACGTGCCGGACAACCGGACCACCACCTCCTCCCGAACCACGACCACCACCGCCGCCACAACCACCACCGCCGCCGCGCCGACCACCACCGGCGAGCCGGCCGACCTCTTTATCCTTCCCCTGACCAACGAGGTTATCCAGGAATACAGCGATGAAAAGCCGGTTTACTCCGTGACCATGAACGACTGGCGGGTTCACAACGGCGTGGACTTCAAGGGCGCCGAAGGGCAGACCGTGAAAGCCCTGGCGGACGGCACCGTCCTTTCGGTGCAGGAGGACGCCCTGTGGGGCGACGTGGTGACAATTGACCACGGGTTCGGCATTCATTCCCGCTACTGCGGCGTAAGCGCCGGTTCCCTCAAGGCGGGACAGACGGTGAAGGTCGGGCAGGCGATCGGCACCCTGACCGACATCCCCTGTGAACTGAGCATGGATCCCCATCTGCACCTGGAGGTGCTGGTAAACGACGAATACGTCAATCCGATCGAAGCCATCGGCAAGGACGTGAAGGTGGTCACCACCACCTCCGCCGCCCGGACGACCGCGGCCGCGGCCACCACCACGACAAAAAAATAAGCCTGCCCTCGGAAACCGCGCGGGTAACCGCCGGATCGGCCAGAAGGGCACGGAAGGGGCGTCCTCCTGAGGAGGGCGCCCCTTCCCTTTTCCCGCGGCCGCCTTTTTCGAAGCGCGGGCCCGCCGCTTTCCCCGCCCGACAAAAAGGGTTGCCGGACGACGGCCGGTCTGGTATACTGCCTACAGCAGACCCCGCGTTTTCCTGCTGCCAGATTGTCTCCGGATTTCGGAAAAGGAGGAAGGCTTATGATTCGTTACGCCACGGTCGGCACCGGATGGATTGCCGACGCTTTCATCGACGGGGCCGCGCTTGCCGGCGGGCTGACGCTCGCCGCCGTCTGTTCCCGGCGGGAGGAAACCGGGCGGGCGTTCGCCGCCCGGCACGGTGATGTTCCGGTCTTCACCAACCTGGACGCCCTGGCCGAATCGGACGCCGTCGACGCGGTGTATATCGCCAGTCCGAACGCCCTGCACTATCCGCAGAGCCGCCGGTTCCTGCTGGGCGGCAAGCATGTGATCTGCGAAAAGCCGGCGACGGTCACCTCCCGGCAGCTCCGGGAGCTGCTTGCGCTGGCGGACGAGCGGCGGCTGGTCTACATGGAAGCGATCATGATGCGGCATCTGCCCGCACGGGAAACGCTGCGCGCGGCCGTCGCGGGCCTGGGCGATATCCGGAGCGCCCGCTTCGATTTTTCGCAGCTTTCCTCCAAATACGCGGCCTATCGGGCGGGGGAGCTGCCCAACATCTTCAATCCCGCCCTGGCGACCGGCTGCCTGATGGACCTGGGCATCTACTGCGTATACCCGGCGATCGACCTGTTCGGGCGGCCGGAGCGGATTGAGGCGGCGGCCGCCTTTCTGTCCGGCGGCGCGGACGGGGCGGGCGGCTGTGTGCTGAGCTATCCGGACAAGACGGTCTCTCTCTCGTATTCCAAAACCGCGCAGGGACGGATCGGTTCCGAAATCCTGGGCGATCAGGGCACCCTGGCGATCGGCTCCATCTCCCGGCTGACAGGAATCCGCCGGTTCGGCCCGGACGGGACGGAGACGCTTCTGGCCGGCGAACGCACCAAGGCGGAGCTGATGAGCGGCGAGGCCGCCGCCTTCCGGCGGTATATCGAGGCCCTGCGCACCGGGGAGGCGGCCGTCCGGGCGGATTGCGCGCAGGCGGGCGCCCTGGCCCTGGCGGTATGCGAGACGATGGAGGAAATCCGCCGGAAGGCCGGCATCCGCTTTGCGGAAGACGACGGATACCCGGGCTGAAAAGCCGACGGAAGGCCGTCGGCTTCCTCAAGCCGTATAAAAACGGCCTTTACCGCTTTGCCGCTCTCCTGCCGGACGAAGGGATCGGCCTGGGCGAATACATCGCTTCCTGACCGGGGAGGGCTTCCGGGAGGCTGTAAAGAACGCCGAAGCCGTTTCCGCGTCCCTACCCCCATTCCGGTTTGACTGCCGCATTTTGCTGAACGAACCGCTCAAGGGAATGGGAATGCGGGATGCGTTCGACGGCCAGGCCGCCGACTTTCCCCGGCTTGGTCATTCCACGCCGGGAAATCCGGTGATGGCCGAGGCGCTCCATTAAACCTTCCTGGCGGCGGATGAGCGCGGCACCAGAGCCGGCGCCGCCGCCAAGGGGGAAATGGCCGCCAGCTCGGCCCCCGAACACCAGGCATGCCTGAACCGCCCTTTTGCTTATGCCGTCGCCGAGGAAAAAACGGGGCTGCCGGTGTTTCCCGGCGCGGTGACCGGCATCCCCGAAGAATAACCTAAGCCTTGCTCGCCAACGGAAGCAGCGGTTTGCACAGGCCCCGAAAGGGCCGAATACAGCCTCCCCCCTAAAGGGGTATAAGGGGGGTATGGGGGTATGGGGGTATGGGGGTATGGGGGTATGGGGGTATGGGGGTGTGAGAGCGTGAGGGCGCGAGGGCGCAAGGGTATGGAAAGATTGGCGCCGCCATTCCCTCACAGGCCGGCGTGAACGCGATATAAAAACGCCCGCTGTCCTAAGGGACAACGGGCGTTTTTCCGCTTTCGGTCGTCTTTACAGGCTGATGCTGTAGTTGGGCGCTTCCTTGGTGATATGAATATCGTGCGGATGGCTTTCCTTGAGTCCGGCGCCGGTGATGCGCACAAACCGGCCGTTGAGCTGCAGGTCCGGAATGGTCGGGCAGCCGCAGTAGCCCATGCCGGCCCGCAGGCCGCCGATCAGCTGGTAAACGGTGTCGGAAAGCATCCCCTTGTACGGCACGCGGCCTTCCACCCCTTCGGGCACCAGCTTCTTGTTCCCCTCCTGGAAATAACGGTCGCGGCTGCCGTGGGCCATCGCGCCCAGGCTGCCCATGCCGCGGTACACCTTGAACTGGCGGCCCTGATAGATTTCGGAATCGCCGGGCGACTCCTCGCAGCCCGCCACCAGGGAGCCGATCATAACCACGTCGGCCCCCGCGGCGATCGCCTTGACGATATCGCCGGAGTATTTGACGCCGCCGTCCGCGATAACGGGAATGCCGTGCTTTGCCGCGACGCAGGCCGCGTCGTACACCGCGGTGATCTGCGGCACGCCGATGCCGGCAACAACCCGGGTGGTGCAGATGGAGCCGGGGCCGATGCCCACCTTGATCGCATCCGCGCCCGCGTCGATCAGGGCCTCCGCCGCCTCGGCGGTGGCGATGTTCCCGGCGATCAGGGAAACCGACGGGAAGGCCGCCTTGACCTTGGACACCGCGTTGAGAATGTTCTGGCTGTGGCCGTGCGCGGAATCCAGCACCAGCGCGTCCGCCTGCGCGCCGACCAGGGCCGCCGCCCGGTCCAGCACGTCCGCCGTGGCGCCGATGGCCGCCGCGCACAGGAGGCGGCCGTTTTTGTCGCGGGCGGAATTCGGGTATTTGACCGCCTTTTCAATGTCCTTGATGGTGATTAATCCCTTTAAATATCCCTGCTCGTCCACAATCGGCAGCTTTTCGATCCGGTGGCGGCGGAGAATCTCCTGCGCCTGCTCCAGCGTGGTGCCCACCGGGGCGGTAACCAGATGCTCCCTGGTCATGACCTCCTCGATCTTCTGTGAAAAATCGGTGAGGAAGCGCATGTCGCGGTTGGTCAGGATGCCCACCAATTTGCCGTCGCGGCAGATCGGCACGCCGGAAATCTTGTATTTTCCCATCAGCTCGTTGGCGTCCGCCACAATATGGTCGGGCGACAGGTAAAACGGATTGACGATCACCCCGTTCTCCGACCGTTTCACGCGGTCCACCTGATCGGCCTGCTCCTCAATCCCCATATTCTTGTGGATGACGCCGATGCCCCCTTCGCGGGCGATGGCGATGGCCATGCGCGCTTCGGTAACGGTGTCCATGGCGGCGGTCATCAGGGGGACGTTCAGGCGGATTGTTTTGGTAAGCTGCGTAGCGACTTGGATGTCCGCCGGCAGGATATCGGATTTGGCCGGAATCAGCAGCACATCGTCAAAGGTGAGCCCTTCCTTGAGGAATTTTTCCCCTGCATTTCCATTCACCATCGTTTGACCATTCCTTTCTTTTTCAAGGCGCCGGCCGTACCGGGTCGAACAGCCCGCTTTTCTGCATCCGGCTTCCAAATCGCCGAACCCGCCCCGGTGCAGGGGGCGGGAGGAGGGACGGAATCGCATGAAAACATGAAAATATTTATCCATTATTCTACCACACGGCCCCCGGCCTGACAAGCCCCAACCACCCCCTCTTCGACGGTTTCCCCGAAATATTTTCACAGTCCTTTGCCGCGGCCGAAATTCCCTCCCAAACCGGCCGCGGATATGGCGGAAATCACGAATCCTCACCGGAAGGAGGGCGCCGCCCGCCGCCGTCCCCTTCCCCCGGCAGCCTTTCCAGCAGCTTTTCCAGATTCCGGACCGTTTCCTCATCCAGAAAATGCTCGATCAGTTCCACCTGCCGCAGTTCCCCTCCGGATTGATTCAGACAGCGGAAAAAGCGGGAGAGTACGTCGTGCCGCCACAGGAGATACCGCCCTTTTTCCCTCCCCAGCTCGGTCAGAGACACCTGCCCGTACTTTTCAAAGGACGCCAAACCGGCCTCCTTGAGTTTGCCGAGCATTTTGGAGGCGGAGGGCGGCCGCACATGAAGCCGCGCCGCCACCTCGTTCACCCCCACCGAAGGGCGGGCGGCCGTCAGGCGGCAGAGCATCTCCAGATAATCCTCCATCGATTCCGTCAGGTCGCCGGCCTGCTGGCGGCGGTAGCCGTTGCGCGTGCGGAATTCCTCGTTTTCCATCGGCCCTCTTCCCCTCCGCGGATTCCTGCCGGCCCCGTTTATCCCCGGCGCCCTGCCGCCGGCAAACTTTTTGGGACCGGATGAACAGGCCCCGCATACCCTGATAATAAGTTAGCAATGGGAAACTTTTATCCGGCGGCTTACCGGCCGGCCGTATTCGATTAAAGCCCCACGGCAAACTTTCCCTGCAACAATACCATATGAAAAGGAGGGGTTGAATATGAGACACGCCGCGTCTTCCGCTGTCGGCGGGGAAAATGGCGCCACGCCGGAGGAACTGACGCTCAACCGTATCCGCCGGGGAGAAACCGCGCGGGTTCGGGCGCTGAATTCCACGGGAAGCATGCGCCGGCGGCTGTTGGACATCGGCCTGGTGGAAGGCACCAGTGTGGAATGCCTGCAGCGCAGTCCGGCCGGCGACCCGGTCGCCTATCTGATCCGCGGCGCGGTCATCGCGCTGCGCGCAGAGGATTCCTCCCATATCCTGGTGGAATACTGCTGAGTACATGACCCGGCCGGGACGGGGATGTCCGTCCTCCGTCCCGGCCGCTTTTTCCTGTGTTTTTTGCTTGCGATTCGGAGAGAAAGGATGAGTCCGCATGGGCTTGACAGCCAATTCAACAGGCGGCGGCGCGGTAGACCGCGGGCTGCACATTGAAAAAAGCACGCCGGACGAACGGGTGGTTGCCCTGGCAGGCAATCCCAACGTCGGCAAAAGCACGGTCTTCAACGAACTGACCGGGCTGAACCAGCACACCGGCAACTGGCCCGGCAAAACCGTAACCAACGCGCAGGGGCGCTGCCTGCACAACCAAACTCCCTACATACTGGTGGACATCCCCGGAACCTACTCCCTGATGGCGCACTCGGCAGAGGAGGAGGTCGCGCGGGATTTTCTCTGTTTCGGCGGTCCCGACGCCGTGGTCGTCGTCTGCGACGCCACCTGTCTGGAACGGAACATGAACCTGGTGCTGCAAACGCTGGAGATCACCGACCGGGCGGTGGTCTGCGTCAACCTGATGGACGAGGCCAGGCGGAAGGGCGTGCGGGTGAATCTGGAACAGCTTTCGGAAAACCTGGGGGTGCCGGTGGTGGGGGCGAGCGCCCGCAGCGGCAAAGGGCTGCAGGAACTGATGACGGAGGTGGAGGCGGTCGCCTCCGGCCGCCGGGAATGCCGCCCCGCCCGCGTGCGCTATCTGCCGGTGGTCGAGGAGGCAATCCGCTTGTTGGAGCCGGCGGTGGCCGCAAAGCTGGGCGGCAGGCTGAACAGCCGCTGGGTCTGCCTGCGGCTGCTCGACAGCGATGAGGCGCTCCGGGAAACTATGACCGAGCACCTCGGCTTTTCCCTGTGGACCGACCCGGAAATAAGCGTAAAAATCGAGCAGGCCAAAAACGGCCTGCTCGACCACGGGGTTACGGAGGACCGCCTGAAGGATATCCTGGTTTCCTGCGTCATCCTGCGGGCGGAGGAGGTCTGCATGGATGCGGTTGCCTGCGGCAAGAACGGCTACAGCCGCCGGGACCGGAAAATCGACCGGGTGCTGACCGGCAGGTGGACCGGCATCCCTCTGATGCTTCTGCTGCTGGTCGTGGTTTTCTGGATCACGATTACCGGCGCGAATTACCCGTCCGAGCTGCTCTCCGGCGGCCTTTTCTGGGTGGGGGACCGGCTGGCGGACCTGTTTGAGTGGGCGGGCGCGCCCGCATGGCTGGAGGGAGCGCTGGTGGACGGGGTCTACCGCGTTCTTGCCTGGGTGGTGTCGGTCATGCTGCCGCCCATGGCCATTTTCTTCCCCCTCTTCACCCTGCTGGAGGATGCGGGATACCTCCCACGGGTCGCCTTTAACCTGGATAAATGCTTTCATAAGGCCCATGCCTGCGGCAAACAGGCCCTGACCATGGCCATGGGCTTCGGCTGCAATGCCGCGGGCGTCGTCGGCTGCCGGATTATCGATTCTCCCCGCGAGCGGCTGATCGCCACCCTCACCAACAATTTCGTCCCCTGCAACGGGCGGTTTGCGCCACCACACAAAGGGAAACAAAACGGCTGCCGGGTGCTGACACGGAAGAAAAAACGGCTGAATTCACCATAGCCAATCGGGATGATGACTGGGGAAGCAAGATCAAAGCGTATCGGAAAAAGCACGGTCTCACCCAAGCAGAATTGGCCTCCAGAATGGGTATAAAGCATTTCACCCTTCGTGCCTGGGAACAGGGTAAAGCAAAGCCGCCATATCCTGTATGGCGGCAGTATCAGCACCTATTTGATGAGCCCATCGATTTCCCGTGATTTCAAGTCTTCGAGTATTTTATCAATAACAGCGATTTTCTGCTCCATCGTCAATCCGGATTGATGCAGTTTTCGCTCGATAACGTCCGCATGAAACTCGCTGATCTTGTCGGCGAGGGCGTGAATGTCCCCGCTGTCCGGTTCATGGATAACAATGCTCCGTATGCGGTTTTTGCGCATGCACGCCCTCCTTTCCGACAAGGTACTCTCACAGGCATTGTATGAAGAGGCCGGCTTGGACTATTACCACAGTGCCGTACATCTTCTTTTCCCCTTTTTCCTGCAAAATCTGCCATAGGGTTCTGTACTTGGGCAGATTTTGCAGGAGGAAAACACGCAAAAATGCTGATTTTAAGCGGCCTCACGGGATACATTCCCATATCCAATTTTTTATTGGCTCACAGGCGAAAATTGGATATCGAATTTGGGTGGATTTTTCGCTTCGAATGACGGTTTTCCAAGCCGCTGTGATCGTGGCAAAGTACCGGCGTAAGCAATTTTTCTGACGTTTCAAGCGGATATGCCTCCCAGCAAATTTTTTGCGTACAAAAAACAGGCGCCCCATAAATCGGAGCGCCTGCCATACAGGATAGAATTTTTGAGCATAGTCAGTATATCATGGTGAAATATACGCTGCAATCGCAGGTATGTATCGGTTGTGTACCGTTATGTGCTTAATATGGATGAACCAGTATATTCCGGCTATCCGCCCGCATCATGCCTATCATCCCATTAGTATCATCATCCTTGCTGCTCTACCAGCCATATGAGCTACGATTTTTTCTTTACACAAGCCCGAAGTATTTTTCAAAGAACTTCGTCAGCCTATCAATCACTCCTTGCTTTTTGGCCGCCCGGCCGCCGCCAAAACGGGAAACTGGCGGCATAATTTTATCAATATCGGTTCCGATCGTCTTCAAAGCGCCGTCGCGGAAAGAATTGTCGATAAACTTCCGCGTTTCTTCCGGCTTCAGCCTTTCTTCTGTAATGATAGCGGACAGGTCGGCTTCCTTTTGCTCGAGGACAAACTTTCGCCAGTCCGCGTCAACTTCAGTAGAGGCGTTGACGGTACGGATAAAGTCTTCGATCAGTTCTTTCTTGCTGCGGAGCTGGATACTGGAATTAATTGCTTTGTCAATGGTAACAAGGATTTCTTTATCCTCGCAGTTGCTGTCGTGGTACTTCGCCACCAGCATGAGGATATAGTCGATGTTGATTTCCACCTGCCGGATCAGTTCGATTTCGAAAACAATATCGTCGTTGATGTTTTCTTTTTCGGATTGTTCCGGCTTTATCTCATGCCATAGGTCAAGGTAAATGCTCTGGTAATCCTGCATATCCCTGTCGGATAAAATCTCATTCCCGGCGAAAGCGTCAAAGGCGGTCAGAATATTTTTCAGCCGCAGAATCGCGCCGAACAGACGGATAAAATCCTTTTGAGCTTGTTCCCCGATAATCTCCTGGCCCAACGGAAACCGCTGTGTCAGCTCGTCAATCAGTTCCGCATAACCGGGATAATGCTTCCCGTCCTCGTCGTAGCCGTTGTAGTAAGCGTCGTAGCCTTTTAGAAGCACGACGCTTCCGGCTTTCTTGTCGCCAAAGAGGGCGATGGCTTCGTCCGTTTCTTTTTGCAAGTCCCGGAAACACACGATATTGCCGTAGGTCTTAACAGAATTGAGAATGCGGTTGGTGCGGGAAAACGCCTGAATCAACCCGTGCATTTTCAGGTTTTTATCCACCCATAATGTGTTGAGCGTGGTCGCGTCAAAGCCCGTAAGAAACATATTGACAACAATCAGCAAATCGACTTCGCGGTTTTTCATGCGCTGGGATAAATCCTTGTAGTAATTCTGGAACTTGTCGGAGGACGTGTCAAACGCGGTATGGAAATAGTCGTTGTAATCCGCAATCGCACTTTCCAGAAAATCGCGGGAGGTCTTATCCAGTGCATCGGTTTCGAAGCCCTCATCGGGCAGCGTATCCTCCGGATCGTCCTCGTTCGCGCTGTAGCTGAAAATCGTAGCGACCGTCAGCTTGCGTCCGCTCTCGGCCAGCTGCTTTTTGAACTCCGTATAATATTTCATCGCCATCGGAATGGAGCTGACCGCGAAAATGGAATTGAAACCCGCCATGCGTTGCCCTTTCAGGGTGTAAAAGCTGTTCCGCTTGGTCTTCTGGTCGAAGTGTTCCAGAATATAACGCACAATTTCGCTGATCCGTTCCGGCGCGGCCAGCGCCCGCTCGGTATCAATGGCCGATACTTCCTTGTCGGCGGCGTCCTCCTTTTGCTTGACGGTGTTGATGTAGTCAATGCGGAACGGCAGTACATTTCCGTCGTTGATGGCGTCCACAATGGTGTAGGTATGCAGGGGCAATACCTTTTTTCCGTCTTTGTCCGGTTCTCCGCCAAAAGCCTGGGGAGTGGTTTTCAGCGTGGGCTTGCCGCCGCTGGAGGCATTCGCTGCAAAAATCGGCGTACCGGTAAAACCGAAAAGATGATAATTCCGAAACGCCTTTGTAATGGCGGTGTGCATATCCCCGAATTGGCTGCGGTGGCACTCATCAAAGATAATGACGATATGCTTCTTGAATACCTCATGCCCCTTATTTTTACGGATAAACACATCCAGCTTCTGAATGGTCGTGATGATGATATGGGCGTCTGGGTTCTCCAGCTGCCGCTGCAGAATACGCGTCGAAGTGTTGCTGTTGGCCGCCCCTTTTTCAAAGCGGTCGTATTCCTTCATAGTCTGATAGTCCAGATCCTTGCGGTCCACGACAAACAGCACCTTATCGATATAAGGCAGCGTGGAGGCCAGCTGCGCCGTTTTAAAGGAGGTCAGCGTTTTGCCGCTGCCGGTGGTGTGCCAGATATAGCCGCCCGCGTCGGTGGTTCCCATCTTCTTGTAGTTGGTGGAAACCTCGATGCGGTTCAGGATGCGCTCCGTTGCGGCAATCTGATAGGGGCGCATGACCAGGAGCAGATTTTCCGAGGTGAAAACACAATACTTTGTTAGGATATTAAGAATGGCGTGTTTTGCAAAAAAGGTCTTGGTGAAGTCCACAAGGTCGGCAATCACCTTGTTGTTTCCGTCCGCCCAATAGGAGGTAAATTCAAAGCTGTTGCTGGTCTTTTTGCTGCGCCTGCGCCCGCCTTCGCCGTTCTCCCTGATATGGCTGCTGCGGGTAGTGTTGGAATAGTATTTGGTATGTGTCCCGTTGGAGATGACAAAGATCTGTACATACTCATACAACCCGGAAGCCGCCCAAAAGCTGTCCCGCTGATAGCGTTTGATTTGGTTGAACGCTTCGCGGATCGCCACACCCCGCCGCTTGAGCTCCACATGGACGAGGGGAAGGCCGTTGACGAGAACGGTCACATCATAGCGGGTATTGTGCGCGCCCGCACTTTCCTCGTATTGATTGATAACCTGCAGGCGGTTGTTGTGAATGTTCTTCTTGTCCAGCAGATAGATGTTCTTGATGGAGCCGTTGTCCCGATGCAGCAACTGGACATGATCGGTCTGGATCTTGCGGGTCTTCTCCACAATGCCCTCGTTTGCACTGGCGATGCAGTCGGAAAAGAACTGCTCCCACTCGCTGTCAGTAAAAACATAGTCGTTGAGCAGTTCAAGCTGTTTGCGCAGATTGGCGATCAGCGCCTTTTCATCGTGAATCGTCAGATATTCATAGCCCTGCGCTGCCAGCAGGTGGATAAACTCCTTTTCCAGCGCCGCCTCGCACTGGTAGGCGTCTGACTGGCGCGGCTGCGGCGTATACTCCGCCACAACGGTGCTCTCCGTCGCTTGGGCAACGATGTTGTAAGTGCTCATACCACGCCTTCTTTCTTCAATCAAAAATTCAGCCGAGTTCCGGTCATGGTTGAAACGGCTGAAATTGCGATGTTTTTCCAATCACCCAGCAGTTTATCTTTATGAGCGAGTACCCAATCAACAGCCATTTTCTGATTCTTTTTTGGCAATGTTCCTGCAAGAATTTTGCCAGATGCAATATCGATGGATATGTTGTATTCGCCGTAAGCGGCATGAACATGGGGTAATGCGTGGTTTTGTTCATTTGTCCGTATTTCAAATAACACGCCATTTTCCTTGCCGACTCTGGCGCGTATTTCGTAAATTTCAAATACACTATCTAAAAACGATATGATTTCTTGCGGCGCTTCAAATCTTGCTCTCATATACTGCATGAAATCACCTCCCGTTTAAGTCATTCTGCCGCCTTAAAAGTTAGCAGCTTGTCCCGATAGTATTCGTATTGCTTTTTGCGCGCCTCGATTTCAGCGGGCAGGCCGCTGGTGAGGTCGTTGCATAGGGCGTCAAAGCGATCGAGGATGGAGACAATGCGGGCTTGTTCATTCAATGATGGCAACGGAATTTTATAGTCAAGAACCTTTTGAAATTCTAAAGAGTCAACAGTACCGCCCTGTTTCTTTGTTTTCATCAGTATGTCTTTTCCTTTCCCTTGAATGACATGAAAAGCATAGCGAGGCAATACGCCATCTTGGGCAACCAGCATTTTTATGTCTTGATTGATGGTTGTTTTAAAAGGAATATAAGCAACAGGAAATGTGTGCTTTAAAATACCGGAGCGAGTAACTATGGCGATACTATTCGCTGGATAAATGGTCATCGAAGCTTCCTTTATCGCAGTGTCTGTTATGTGATCTTCTGTATCTAAAAGCGTTGAGCTTTTCATATCTTTAGAAGAAATCCAGGGAATTGTTCCATTATCCCAATAACTATGTTCTGCCATTGACGGAGTTTTTCCTCCAGACCATTTACCGAGTTCCGATATTGTAATCATATCAGCATTGGCGCATATTTCATCAAGCATTTTTCCACGATAATACTCATACTGCTTCCGTCTGGCGGTGAGTTCGGCGGTGAGTTCGGCGGTGAGTTCGGTAAAGCTGTCCAGTATGCGGACAATTTCCTGCTGGACGGGCAGAGGGGGAACGGGGATTTTCATGTTTTTAATACTGGAACTATGGACATGAGGAACACCACCACCTTTTTTCGTGGAGTATATATATTCTTGTTTATTTGACAAACAATAATATAGGTATTTAGTGCTGACGCTATCATATCCTTGAATAGAAAATGCATCGCATACAAAGATAGGCCTATCCCAATATTGGACGTATCCAGCACCAGCGCCACTTCCTGCAACTGTAATTGTTTCACCATCACGATTGTACTTATCGCAATAATAGGCGGGTTCTCTTCCACCAGATATTACAGGTATAGTCCCTTTCATAATATCCTTTTTTGTTATGGATGTACCCCTTTTCATTTCTGAAATCTGATTCAATTCTTTATATTCTACCCCATCCGGGCAAAGCTCCTGTATCAGTTCATCAAGTCGAGACATCCGTGCACCTCCCTAAATCCAAATTGATGGATAGTAGAATATTTGTCCGCTTTAAATTTCCGGCTTCAAAAGATATATCTGCCGGAATCGTATCCAAAAAAGATGGAATGTTTTTTAAATTTATGGCTTCACAATTCTGCCGGTCAGTAAAAATAACATAATGCAGTAAGCTTTTATACTTAGATAGATAAGAAAGCAAATCTTTATCTAAGTACAAATGATAAAAAGAATCGAATCGTCCATGCCTCATAACCTTGTGAAGCGGTCCCTGGTACTCAATGAGAAAAATTCCTGTTTGCTTTTCTCCGGCATATTTCTTCAGGCTTTCTACATGATGCTCCCAGTTCTTGCGAAAAGACTCGACATAGTACTCATACCGAAATTCCGGACAATCCATTTTGCAGGTAACAATATTCATTTCATTATGGCCGGGTGATTTCAGCAAAGAGTCTTTCAACTCCTCCAATCTCTGTTCACAGTCCTTCTCAAAATAGTTTTCACGTTCTTTATATCGTGAACCTTTGGAGGTTTCTTTGGCAGAAGTAACCTGAAAATGCTCAATAAACCCGCCATCAAATAAAAAGTCCGGAAATTTACTGCTTTCGGGATTTTGCTCCGCGGCAAACAAAGAAGCTTCGGTCTCATTTTGATCCCGTTTGGAAAATCCATGCCATGATATATTCGCAAAATTTTGTTTAATGGAATTTAGACAATGTCGCTCTTGCTCTCCTCGCATACCCCTTCAATCTCCTTAACAATCCTATCAATCTCTTCCCGCAGCACCTTTTCCCGTGCCACGATTTCGGCAATTTCCGCATTGAGCTTCACAATGTCGATCTTCTCCCGGGTGTCCTCCTGCTCCACATAGGTGGAAACCGACAGGTTATAGCCCTGCCCGGCGACTTCGCTGTTTGGCACCAGCCGGGTGAAATACTGCCTGTCCTCCCGTTTTGCAAAGGCTTCCACAATGACGTCAATATTCTCCTGCGTCAGCTTGTTGCTGTTCGTCACCTTGACGCACTCTTTGGACGCATCAATAAACAGCGTCGCGTTGTCCGTCTTGGATTTCTTCAGCACCATGATACAGGTGGCAATGCTGGTGCCAAAGAACAGGTTATCGGGCAGCTGTATTACACAATCAATAAAATTGTTATCAATCAGGTATTGGCGGATCTTCTGCTCTGCGCCGCCGCGGTACATCACGCCGGGGAAGCAGACGATGGCCGCCGTGCCGCTGGTGGCCAGCCACGCCAACGAGTGCATGATAAAGGCCAGGTCGGCCTTGGATTTCGGGGCCAGCACACCCGCCGGGGAAAAGCGCGGGTCGTTGATCATCAGCGGGTTGCCGTCCCCGTCCCAGTGAATGGAATAGGGCGGATTGGAAACAATGGCTTCAAAAGGTTCCTCATCCCAATGCTGCGGTTCGGTCAGCGTGTCGCCGTGGGCAATGTCAAACTTATCGTAGTCGATGTCGTGCAGGAACATATTGATGCGGCAAAGGTTGTAGGTGGTGATGTTGATTTCCTGCCCGAAAAAGCCCTGCCGTACATTCTCTTTGCCTAAAATCTTCGCCGCTTTCAGCAGCAGAGAGCCGGAGCCGCAGGCAGGGTCATAAACCTTGTTGATCTCCGTCTTGCCATAGACCGCGATCCTTGTGAGAAGTTCGGACACTTCCTGCGGCGTAAAATATTCGCCGCCGCTTTTTCCGGCGTTGGAGGCATACATCCCCATGAGGAATTCATAAGCGTCGCCGAAGGCGTCAATGGTGTTATCCTGATAATTGCCCAGCTTCATATCCGCGACGCCGTTCATCAGCTTAACGAGGCGCTCGTTGCGCTTGGCGACCGTACCGCCCAGCTTGTTGCTGTTGACATCAAGATCGTCAAACAGGCCCTTGAAGCTTTCTTCACTGGCAGTACCCTGAGCGGATGCCTCAATATTGCGGAATACCGTTTCCAGCGTTTCATTCAGGTTCTCGTCCTGCGGGGCCTGTTTACGGACATTCTCAAACAGCTCGCTGGGAAGGATGAAAAAGCCTTTTTCTTCCACCAGTCCGGCCCGGGCTTCCTCCGCCTCCGCATCAGAGAGAGCCGCATAATCAAACGCGGTATTTCCGGCTTCCTGCTCTCCGCGATTGATATATCCCGCCAGGTTTTCGGAAATATAGCGGTAGAACAGCATCCCCAGTACATACTGCTTAAAATCCCAGCCGTCCACGCTGCCGCGCAGGTCGTTGGCAATATTCCATATCACGCGGTGCAGCTCCGCGCGTTCCTGTTCCTTCTTTGTATCCATGCTCACACACTCCTGTTTTCTTCCGTATTTTCCGCGTCCTGGGTGGACTCCATCACGTCGCCAATCTCTGTGCCCAACGCCCTGCAGATTTTTCCATGCTCTTCACAGATACAACCCAGTCCGACTCGGATAGCTGACGGCCGCATCGGTACCTTCCGGCGTTCTCTCTGCTGATATTCTTTTAGTATAGCATTTAATGGCAAATTCAACAAGGCGATTGTCGATTTTCGTCTTCTTCTCTTCGTACAACTGTACTATTCTATGGTGTTGACACGGTGATACACGTATTGTAAACTGTATACGAGGTGAGCGTATGGCTATAGCGGACAGCAATACCAGGGTATTGATAACCATCAGCAAAGACGCCAAGAAACAGCTGGACAAAATTGCAGCGGCCGAAAAACGGACGTTGTCCAATCTCTGTGCCAAAATACTGGTCGACTATCTGGATCAGCAAAAGGACGGTGAGTAGCGATTGCAGTTCTTTATTTACAGCCGCAAGTCGGTTTACACCGGCAAAGGGGAGAGCATCGAAAACCAGATCGAAATGTGCCGGCAGTACATTCACAACAAGTTTTCCGATGTAACCGATGCCGACATCACGGTGTATGAGGACGAAGGCTTTTCGGCCAAAAATACGGACAGGCCCCAGTTTCAGCAGATGCTCCGCGATATCCAGCTGAAAAAGCCCGACTTTGTGGTTTGTTACCGACTCGACCGGATCAGCCGCAACGTCAGCGATTTTTCCGCTTTGATCGAAGATTTGAACGAGCGCGATATTTCTTTTGTTTGTATTAAAGAGGAATTCGACACCTCCAAGCCCATGGGCAAGGCCATGATGTATATGGCTTCGGTTTTCGCCCAGCTGGAGCGGGAAACCATCGCAGAGCGTGTTCGCGACAATATGCTCATGCTGGCCCGCACAGGCCGATGGCTCGGCGGGACGACCCCGACCGGATACACCTCTGAAAAGCAGCGGGAAATCATCATGGACGGGAAAGTGAAAACCTCCTGCAAGCTGAAAGACAATCCGGATGAGCTTCGCGCTGTGGACGTGATGTTTGAGAAATTCCTGGAACTCCGCAGCGTTTCCGGTGTAAGTAAGTATCTGATTAAGCAGGGCATCAAATCCCGCAGCGGCAAATTTTATTCCCTGCCCGGCATCAAGGAGATCCTGCAAAATCCCGTTTATTGCATAGCCGACAAGGATGCTTTGGATTACTTCACCGCCCAAAATGCCGATGTTTGCTTTGAGGAAAAAGACTGCTCGGACAGATACGGGCTTCTGGCCTATAACAAGCGGGACTATAAGAAGAAACACGCCCCACGCCAGTCCATGGACAAATGGATTATCGCCATTGGCAAGCATAAAGGGCGTGTATCCGGAAAGAAATGGGTGGCTGTACAGAACATCCTAGAGGAGAACATTCCCACAGGGAAAAAGCCCGCGAAGATGCACAACGACTATTCGCTGCTGTCCGGTCTGATTTACTGTGAGAAATGCGGAAGCCGCCTGTTTGCCAAGCCCCGCGTCGGTAAAAGGGCAACGCCGGGTTTGTTCGACTATATCTGCCAAAACAAGCTGCGAGGCGGGACAGACCTGTGCGACTGCCAGAATATCGGCGGGCAGCAGGCGGACGACATGGTATGCGAGCACCTGATGACATACACCGACGAAAGCTCCGGCATTTACAAGCTGCTGGAAAAGCTCAAGCACGAGTTGCAGGGACAGAAACAGGAAAACCCGCTGGGAGTGATCGAAGTGCGGATGAGCCAGTGCAACGAGGAAATAGATAATCTGGTGCGCACCTTGTCCCAGGGAGATCTCAACCCCGCTTTTGTTCAGCGTGTGAATATCCGAATTGGTGAACTAGACAAGGAACTCTCCGGTCTGAAGCAAGAGCATGAACGGCTGCAAAGCAATGCGGAACGTATGGCCGATAAGGAAATGCAGGTGGAACTGCTGGCCGCGGCCTTATCCAGCCTGAAAAACAATTTTTCTGACCTGTCCATCCATGAAAAACGAACCCTGATCCGGCTATTGGTAAAAAAGATTGTATGGGACGGGAAAGATCTCCATATTTTTATGGACGGCGAGTAGACATCTGTCAGCGATCTGCTCGCCGGCAGCGTCCAAAGACGCAAAATCCGGTGTAACCTTGCCCTTTGGCTGGTGGCGTATTTCCCACCCTGATCGCCATTATCACCATGTTTTTCGTCGGGTTCGGGACGGGACCGGCTTCCGGCCTGCTGTCCACGCTGCTGCTCACCGGGGTGATCGTTTTGGGCGTCGGCATGACCTTTGCCGTCTCCCGCCTGCTGTCCGGGACCATCCTGAAGGGGGTCCCCTCCTCCTTTACGCTGGAGCTGCCGCCCTACCGCCGCCCGCAGGTCGGGAAGGTAATCGTCCGCTCGATCTTCGACCGCACCCTGTTTGTCCTTGGCCGGGCGGCGGCCGTCGCCGCGCCCGCCGGACTGCTGATCTGGCTGCTGGCCAACATCACGGTGGGCGACGCCAGCCTTCTGGCCCACTGCACCGGCTTTCTGGATCCCTTCGCCCGGCTGTTCGGGCTGGACGGCGTGATCCTGATGGCCTTCATTCTCGGCTTTCCCGCCAACGAGATCGTCATTCCCATCATCATCATGAGCTATATGGCCACCGGCAGCCTGGTGGAAATGGATAACCTGGGCGCGCTGAAGGAACTGCTGACAAACAACGGATGGACCTGGCTGACCGCGGTATGTACCATGCTGTTCTCCCTCATGCACTGGCCCTGTTCCACCACCTGCCTGACCATCCGCAAGGAAACCGGGAGCCTGAAGTGGACCGCGGCATCCGTGCTCCTTCCCACCGCGGCCGGGCTGCTCCTGTGCGGCGCCGTCGCGGGGACGGCCCGGCTGTTCGGGCTGGCCTGATCAGCGGCCGAGCAGCCACAGCCGGCAGACCGCCGCAAATTCCCGCACCCAGTAGCATTCCAAAAGGTGCAGCGGCGTGCGGCAGGTGGCGGGCCCCACCCGGGTCAGCCCTTCCTTTTTGGCCAGCGTCTGCGCCCGGTATTGATGGAATTCCTGAGTGGCGACCACCACATGGGAGTTCAGCCCTTCGGCTTCAATGATCTCGCGGGAAAAGCGGATGTTTTCCTCGGTGTTGGTCGAACGGTCCTCCTGATAAATCCGGGAAGGATCCACCCCCATTTCCACCAGGTAATTGTACATGACCTGCGCTTCCGGATACGCCTCGTCGCTCCCCTGACCGCCGGACACGATGCAGACGGAGTCCGGGTTTTCCTCCAGGTAGTTGGCGGTGGTGTTCAGGCGGTCCGCCAGCATGCGGCTTGGCCGGTCGCCGTTGATGGCGGCGCCCAGCACGATTACCGTCGCGTTCTTTTCCGGCTCCCTTGCCGCCGCGTGAAGCATAACGGCGGACGCCGCGATAAACAGCGCCAGGAGAAGGAACAGCAGACAAATCACAACCATCATTATTCCACGTCCCATCCGCGATTTCCAGAGCCTCCCCAGCAGAGGACGCGCTCTTCCCCAGAACAGCCCGGCCAGGAACAGGAGGGAAAAGCCCGGGACGGATACGATGACCCCGGCGTTCACAATGCCGGAAAAAAGCGGCAGGCAGGACCAGAACAGGAACAGCCCCGCCGCCGCGGTGAGCAGAAACCGCAGCAGCGTCAGGAGGGAAATGCGCGGCTTTTTCACAGTATCCATAGAGTATCCCATAAAAGCTCCTTCCTCTTCCGCCGGCGCGGCGCAAAGGCGTGCCGACAGGCCTCCCCGGTGGGAATGCCGCCGGCTTTCATGCCTTTATGGTACAGGAGAGCGGGAAAAAGTTCAAGCGAGGATTTCTTAAGAAATCCTCGCTTTTTACATAAGGGTGAATTATACTATCAAGTGCAACACTTTAGTAAAATAAAAAGAGTTCATACAGGCCCCTGTGGTAGAATGGAGTTACTACACAACCAAAACACTAGG
>CAJFTG010000049.1 GCA_904419875.1 Candidatus Avimonas caecicola
GAGCCGGAGAACGTCCGCAGCGGCCGGTACGCGCTGACCTACACCAGCACGGGGAACTGGTCCGACCGGATGCTGTACCGGGTGGACGACCTCAAGCCGAACACAACCTACACCTATTCGTATTGGTACAAGATCACCGATTACACCCTGGTCGGCCTGGAAGCGGGCCCGACCTTCGGGATAGCCCAGGCGAACAGCATGTGGGACACCTTCTATTCGATGCCGAACTGGAACTCCACGGCGGATAACTGGGGCTGGCCGGAGTACACCATGGACGGCGAATGGCACCAGGCTTACGGGACGTTCCATACGGGTGAAAGCACCAAGTTTGTGTTCACCCTGTGGGACGACGGAAATACCTGGACGGCGTATATCGACGACCTGTACCTGGCCGAGAGCGCCGAAGCGGCCGTGCCCGCGCCCGACGACTTTGTTGTAACGGCGGCGGTCACGCAGTTCGTCACCGACCGGCTGGACGTGACGTCGCCCGATAAAAACCTGTTGAGCGAGGAGCAGCGCACAGCCGCCCTGACGGCGGAGCAGCCTTCCTGGTCGCTGGAGATCGCGGTGGAGCCGGATACGGATTACATCCTGTCCGCCTGGGTCAAGGGCGGCGTCTTCAGCGACACGGAAACCGGGAGCGCCCGCTTCGGCGTGGCGAACCCGTACAACGGGAAATTCCTGATGACCGCCCCCGTATACGAAGGGGATAAAATGGTCGCCGCCTCCTTCCTTTCCGCGATGGCTCCCCCCTGCTGGGATGGCGAGTGGCACCAGCGCGGGCTGGTCTTCAACTCCGGAAACCTGGAAAGCGTGCTGCTGACCATGAACGGGACCAACAGCCTTCTGGAGCTGCGGGACATCGTGCTCTGCAAAGCGGAGGCCGCGGCCGCGGCGGAAGAGGAAAGCGCGCCGGCGGCGATCACCGGGGTGAAAGAAACGCCGGAGAGGATGTTTGGCTGCAAGGACGAGGACAATTTGTTCGCCGGGGCGGATCTGTCCGAGGGCGCGGGCTACGGCATGGCGGCCAGGCTCGCATCGGTGGACGGGACCCTCGTCCTCAGGCAGGACGGCAGCGGCCTGGGCGCGACGTATATCCTCTGGGTGGATGTGCAGCCCGACACCGACTATACGTTCAGCGTGTATGCCAAAGGCCTGGCCGAGGGAAGCAACGTGTTCGGCCTGCTGACCGACCAGATTACGCACCGGCAGACCGTGGGCGGGGAACTGGCTCCGGTCTATGACCAGCAATGGGGCGTTTACACCTACCGCTTCAACAGCGGCGGGCATACCCGGGTCGCCTTTTACGCGTATGACGGCGGCGCGGAGCTGCTGCTGAAAAATCTGGCGCTGTTTGAATCCTCCAAAGCGGTCGAGGTCACCGAGCCGATCAATCCGCCGATTGACAACCCGGATACGGGGGCGGCGGCTCCGGCTGCGGCGGGGCTGGCCATGACGGCGGCCGTCGCCGCCCTGGCATCGACGGGCCGGCGCTGCCGGAGGACGCGCTGACCACTGCCTGACCTTAACGAACGGCCGCCCCGTTCCCACGGGGCGGCCGGACTCCTAAAAACTTGAAAGGTTTGGATTCTCTGTTATGAAAATTTATGGTTCTAGCCTCCCCCACATCCCCTGGCAGGAAAGGCCGCAGGGCTGCGGGTCCCCGGTCTGGCGCTACACGGAAAACCCGATCATCCCCGCCGACGCGCTTGCGGATTCGAACAGTATATTCAACAGCGCCGTCGTGCCTTTTCGGGACGGGTTTGCCGGCGTTTTCCGCTGCGACGACACCCAGCGCAACATGGATATCCACGTCGGATTCAGCAGCGACGGCATCCATTGGGACATCCGCCCCGAAACGGTCCCGCTCACCCGCCGGGACGCCGAGCTTCCTCCCTGCGACTACCGCTATGACCCGCGGGTTTGCTGGGTGGAGGATCGGTATATCGTCACCTGGTGCGGCGGTTATCACGGCCCAACCATCGGCATGGCCTGCACCACCGACTTTGAAACCTTTGTTCAGATGGAAAATGCGTTTCTGCCCTTCAACCGGAACGGCGTGATGTTCCCGCGCAAAATCCACGGACGCTACGCCATGCTCAGCCGGCCGAGCGACAACGGGCACACCCCCTTCGGCGACATCTTTTACAGCGAAAGCCCGGACCTCGAGTTATGGGGCCGCCACCGCCATGTTATGACCACCGCCGGCGGATGGCAGGCCACCAAGGTGGGGGCCGGCCCGGTGCCGATCGAAACCAGCGAGGGCTGGCTGCTGTTTTATCACGGCGTGCTGAACAGCTGCAACGGCTTTGTCTACAGCTTCGGCGCCGCCCTCCTGGACAGGGAGCAGCCCTGGAAGGTGCTGTACCGCACCAAACCGTACCTGCTGTCGCCCAAGGCGGAGTATGAACGAACCGGCGACGTGCCCAACGTGGTATTCCCCTGCGCCGCCCTCTGCGACGCGGACACGGGCCGCATCGCCATTTATTACGGGTGTGCGGATACGGTGACCGGCATAGCCTTCTGCCATGCGGAAGAGGTGGTGTGGTTTACCAAGGAGCATTCCTTCTGACCCGGCGCCCCCGCGGGCCGGGGGCAAAGACGGGACGCTTTTCTTTGATCGACACAGAAAGGGAGGGAAGCGCATGACGGTTTCTGTCCGGCCGCTTTTGGCGCCGGTGGGGCGCCCGGTCTGCTTTTGCTTTCGCGCGGAATTCCCCTTCTCCTTTAAGGAGGGCGGGAGGTATGCCGTCCGCTGCACCCCGCTGTCCGGCATCCGGCGGTACGCCCTGTCCAAAGCGGGGCGTGCGCCGGACGAGACGGCGTGCGCGGCGATGGGGGTGAAACACCCGGCCGCCGCGCAGGGCGGAATGCTGCGGCTGACCCTGGCGCTGCCCCAGGAGGACGAATACAAGCTGTGCGTATACGACGAAGAGGGGCGGACGCTGCAGACGCTGAAGGTCTACGCCCTGGAAGACGATTTATATGGGACCTATCCGCTCAAAGGGGATACCCACACCCATACCTGCCGGTCGGACGGCGTCGAATCCCCCGCCTATGTGGCGGCCATGTGCCGGAAGCAGGGGATGGATTTCACGGCGGTCACGGACCACGGCTGGTACGCCCCGTCGGAGGAGGCGGTTCGGTACTGGTCGGTCATGCGCACGGATTTTCAGGTGCTTTGCGGGGAGGAGGTGCACGCGCCGGACGCGCGGGCGCACATCCTGAACATCGGCGGGTCGGCCAGTGTGAACGCCTGGGCGTATGGCCGGGAAGCGGATTACCGCCGCGCGGTGGAGGAGAAGCGCAGGCAGATTCCGGACGTGTTGTGCGAGCCGGACCGCCTGCGCGCCGCGGCAAGCCTGGCGGTGTTTGACAAAATCCGGGAATACGGCGGCCTGTCGGTGCTGTGCCACCCCTTCTGGGAAACCGACGAGGGGTACGACATCAGCCGCGACCTCACCGAATGGCTGTTGGATCACCGCGCCTTCGACGCGCTGGAGGTGATCGGCGGCTATTGGCGGCATGAATACCGGAGCAACCACTTCCAGACGGCCTTTTATCACCAGTATTGCCTGCACGCCGGCGGGTCGGTGCCGGTTTTGGGCGAGTCGGATTCGCACGGCACGGACGCGGGCGGGCTGCACGGCTGGTATTACAGCGTGGTTTTTGCGCGGGATTTCACCTTCGACGCAATCCGGGAGGCGGTGTGCGCCGGCCGTTCGGTGGGCGTGACCGCCCTGCCGGGCGATATCGTGCGCGCATACGGGCCGATGCGGTATGTGCAGTATGCGGCCTTCCTGGCGGAGCAGGTGTTCCCCGGCCACGACGCGATCTGCCGGACGCAGGGGGACTGGATGCGCCAGTACCTGATGGGCGCTGCGGAGCGGCTGGAAAACCTGAACGGGGAGCCGGATGCGGTCCGGCGGTATTACGATGCTTTGGCCGCGGAGCGGGATACGGACCCGTGGAATGGAAAGGATGACTGATTATTTATGGTTCGCGTGACGGTTTGGAACGAAAATATGGTGGATTCCTATGAGGATGTGCGCGCCGTGTACCCGGAGGGCCTTCACCGGCAGATCGCCGGGTTCCTGAAGGAAAACGAGGACTTCGAGGTGCGTATGGCGACCATGGACGAAGCGGAAAACGGGCTTCCGGATTCGGTGCTGGAGAACACCGATGTGCTGGTCTGGTGGGCGCATATCGGCCACCATCTGGTGGATGACGGCGTCGCCTGGAGGGTGCAGCAGCGGGTGCTTCGGGGAATGGGACTGATCGTGCTGCATTCCGGGCACATGGCCAAGCCCTTCCAACTGCTGATGGGCACCTCCTGCACCCTCTGCTGGCGGGACGGCGATTTCGAACGGCTCTGGACCGTGATGCCGAACCACCCGATCGCCAAGGGCGTGGGGCCGTTTGTGGAATTGGACGTGGAGGAAATGTACGGGGAACGCTTTGACGTGCCCCAGCCGGATGAGCTGGTCTTCCTCGGCTGGTTTTCCGGCGGAGAGGTGTTCCGTTCCGGCTGCTGCTGGTACCGGGGGCTGGGGAAGGTGTTCTATTTCCAGCCGGGGCATGAATCCAACCCGACCTACCATCTCAAACCGATCCAGACCATCCTGAAGAATGCGGTGGCCTGGGCGGCGCCGAACAGCATCCTCCCGCAAATCGACTGCCCCCAGGCATACCCCTCGCCTGAGATGATCCGCGCCGGGAAAAAGGCGGAATAAGGGCGTCCCGCGCCGGGGATGCCGGGCGGCTGCTTGGGCGGGAGGGGCCCGCCGTTCGTGCCCGCAGGCGGAGGAAGAGGATGAGGTGAGGATGAGAAGAGGATTAGAAGAGGATGAGAAACGGTTTTGATCCCCCGATCGACCCCTATGCCAATGCGAAGACGCGCCGGATTCTGGCCTTTTTCCGGGAGATCTACGGGCGCCGGACCCTGTCCGGGCAGTATACCAACCACGATACCGACACCGAGACGGACCTGCTCTTTCGGGAGACCGGGCGGTATCCGGCGGTGCGCGGGTTTGATTTCATTTTCGATTCCCCCGCCCTGTCTCCGCGCACGGGGAAGGACGCCGACCTGGCGGTCTCCTGGAGCCGGGAAGGCGGCCTGGTCACCTTTTCCTGGCATTGGTTCGCCCCCTGCGGCCGCCCGGCCTTTTATGCGGAGCAGACCGGCTTCGACCTGACGCGGGCGGTTACGGAGGTGGAGACGGCCTGCCTGTCCCCGCGGGAATTGGACGGGCTGCTGGCGCGGGGGAGGATAACGGCCGAGTGCCGGCTGCTGCTGCGGGATATCGACGCCGTGTCCGCCCGTCTCCGCCGTTTGGAGGAGCACGGGGTCACGGTGCTGTGGCGGCCGCTGCACGAGGCCGCGGGCGGCTGGTTCTGGTGGGGCAGCCGGGGGAAGGAGGCATACCTCTGGCTGTGGCGGCTGCTGGTCGAAAGGATGAACGGGTACCACGGGCTGCACAATCTGCTGTGGGTCTGGAACGGGCAGGCGGAGGACTGGTACGTCGGCGACGAATGGTGCGACATCCTGGGGGACGATGTGTACGCCGCCCCCCGCGACTACGGCGGGCAGGCGGAGCGCTTTGCCTCGCTGACCCGGTGTTCCGCCCGGAAAATGGCGGCGCTTACGGAATGCGCGGTGGTGCCCGACCCGGACGCCCTGCGGCGCGAGGGGGCCGGCTGGCTGTGGTTCAACGTCTGGTGCCGGGAGTTTGTGACCGGCGACGGGAAGGAATACGCGGATACCTATACCGAGCGGGCGGCGCTGCAAAGGGCCTATCACAGCCCGCGAATACTGACGCGGGAGGATCTGCCGGAATTTTAGGCCGGCTAACCAAAGAAGGAAGGAAGAGGTTTCAATGAAGCAGAAGATACGGGTGGGCGTTTTCGGCGCATACCGCGGCAAGTGCATGATCGACGTGCTGGCGGGGCATCCCGACGCCGAGCTGGTGGCCGTGTGCGATAAGAACGAATACTGCCTGGGCGAGGTGGAAAAGCTCGCCGCGGAAAAGCAGACGGAAATCGCCCTTTATCGGGATTTCGAGGAGTTTTTCAAGCACGATATGGACGCGGTCGTGCTGGCCAACTATGCCAATGAGCACGCGCCCTACGCCATCCGCCTGCTCCGTTCGGGCCGGCATGTGATGAGCGAGGTGCTCCCCTGTGAAACCATGGCCCAGGCGGTGGCGCTGATCGAGGCGGTGGAGGAGAGCGGCAGGGTATACTGCTATGCGGAGAATTACTGCTATATGGACCATACCTTTGAAATGTGGCGCCGGTATGCCGACGGGGATATCGGGGAGGTGATGTACGCGGAGGGCGAGTATGTCCACGACTGCTCGTCCATCTGGCCGCAGATTACCTATGGAGATCGGAACCATTGGCGGAACCGGATGCACCCCGCTTTCTACTGCACCCACAGCATCGGCCCCATGCTGACCATTACCGGGCGCCGTCCGGTGCAGGTGGTCGGCTTTGAGACGCCGCCCCATCCGGATATGGTGGCGTTGGGCGGCATCGGCGGCATGGCGGGCGGCTGCATGATCGCCCTCACCCTGGACAACGGCGCGATTGCCAAAAGCATCCACGGCGGCCTTAAGCGGGAGCCGGGCAGCATCAATTACCAGGTGTACGGCAGGAAGGGCATGATGGAGACCGACCGGTTTGACGGCGGCCGGCTGAACGTTTACCGCGAAGGCGACAAGCTCTGCCACGGCGAGTTTGAAAAATATGCCACCCAGAAGTTCGTCTCGCCCGACCTGGCGGAGAAAAGCGGCGCCGTGGGCCACGGCGGCAGCGATTTTTACTCCACCCACTTTTTCCTGGAAAAGATTCTGGGAAATCCCGACGGGGAAAAGTATGCGATCGACGTGTATCAGGCGGTGGACATGGGGATCTGCGGCATCCTGGCGTATCGTTCAATCCTCGGCGGGAACATACCGGTCAAGGTGCCGAATCTCCGCAACCCGGAGGAACGGGATGCCTGGAGGAACGACAACGCCTGCACCAACCCCGCCGTGGCGGGGGATCAGCTCCTGCCGGTATCCTCTTATCCGGATCCCGGCATCCCGGACGAAGTATACGACCGGGTGCGCCGGCTCTGGCTGGAAGGGAAAAACGCCGAGTAGGCGGGAGAGGCACGGGCCGCGGAGGACCCGCGGCGGAATGGTGCGGGGATACGGAAACGGATGGTGATTGCGGGGGGGGCCGGCGGTTATGCCGCCGGCCCTCCCCCCGGGAAGGAGTGGGTTTATGAATGTGGCCTCAGCGGCCGGCCGGACCGTGCGGTTCGGCGTGATCGGCTGCGGGTTGATGGGAAGGGAATTTGCCAGCGCCGCCGCCCGGTGGTGTCATTTGGCGGAGCCGGGGCCTCGCCCGGAGATCGTCGGGGTGTGCGACCTGAACGAAGAGGCCAGGGCATGGTTCACCCGGCGGTTTCCCACCGTACAGGCGGCAACGGCGGATTACCGGGAGCTGCTGGCGCGCAGCGACATCGACGCGATCTACTGCGCCCTCCCCCACAGCCTGCACAGGCAGACGTATATCGATGTCGTCCGCGCCGGAAAGCATCTCCTGGGGGAGAAGCCCTTCGGCATTGACCAGGCGGCCAATGCGGCGATTCTGCAGGCGGTGAGGGAGCACCCGGAGGTGGTGGTGCGCTGCTCCAGCGAGTTCCCCTATTTCCCCGGCTGCCAGCAGCTGATCCGCTGGATTGAGGAAGGGCGGTTCGGGAAAATCATCGAGGTGCGTTCCGCCTTCCGGCACAGCAGCGATATGGACCCCAACAAGCCCGTTAACTGGAAGAGAAGGGTGGAAACCAACGGGGAGTACGGCTGCATGGGCGACCTGGGGCTGCACACCCAGCATGTCCCCTTCCGGGTGGGATGGAAGCCGGTCAACGTGTTTGCCAAGCTGTCCAAGCTGGTGGACACCCGTCCGGACGGGCGGGGGGGCACGGCTCCCTGCGAGACATGGGACAACGCCGTCCTGGTCTGCGACGTAGAGGACAAGGACGGCGGCCTGTTCCCCCTGATTCTGGAGACCAAGCGGATGTCTCCCGGGTCCACGAACGAGTGGCTTCTGGAGGTGCAGGGGCTCCGTGCCTCCGCCCGCTTTACCACAAACGACCCCAACGCCTTCTATTACACCCAGTCCTGGGACAAGGAGCAGGCATGGTGCCGCCTGGGGCTTGGCAACAAGCCGCTGTTCCCCACCATCACCGGCAGCATTTTCGAGTTTGGCTTTTCCGACGCTATCCTTCAGATGTGGGCCGCTTTCCTCCGCGAGGCCGCGGGGGAGACGGTTCCCTTTGGCTGCGTCACGCCGGAGGAGACGGCGCTGTCCCACCGCCTGCTGACCGCCGCGCTTCTCTCCCACAGGGAAAAACGGGTGGTGGAGCTTGGATAAGCGGAAGGTGAACGGCGCGGAGCTGTTGAACCTGTCGGCCCAAATCGGCAAGAGCCTGGTGGAAAACGGCGCGGAGATCTACCGTGTGGAGGAATCGGTGTCCTTTCTTCTCCGGGCCTACGGGATGGAGGACAGCGCGGTTTTTGCCATCCCGTCCTTTTTGCTGATTACGCTGGGCGGGGCGGACGGGCAGGCGCTGACAAAGGGGGTGCGCATCCTTTGGCACACCACCGACCTGTACCGGCTCGACCGGCTCAACGCCCTGTGCCGCTGGGCCTGTGAGGAAAGGCCGGACCTGCCGGTGCTTGCGGAGCGCCTCCGCCTGCTGGAGGCCCGGAAAGGGTACCCTTTCGCGGCTCGGCTGGCCGCCTGCGGGCTGGTCGGCGGGTCGTTCGCCGCTTTTTTCGGCGGGGGCTGGAGGGACGCCCTCTGCGCGGCGGCCGCCGGTGTGGTGACCGGGCTGGTCTGCCGATGGATGGACCGGCTTCGCGCGAACCGGTTTTTCCGGAACCTGGCGGCCGGGATGCTGGCCTCCTTCACGGTGCTGCTGCTGGTTTGGCTGGGGCTGGGGGTGCACACGGACGCCATGATTATCGGCTGCCTGATGAATCTGGTGCCCGGGGTGGCGCTGACCAGCTTTATGCAGAACGTGATTGCCGGGGATCTGATCGCCGGCCTCACCCGGCTGGCGGAGGCGCTGCTGATCGCGGTGGCGGTCGCCCTGGGTACGGCGCTGGCGCTGGCCGCGTTCCCCTGGGAGGGGAGGCTCGGGATATGAGCGGGTTCTGGACGGTCCTGTACGCCTTCGGCGGCTGCATAGGCTTCTGCATCCTGTTCCATCTGCGGGGGGCGACCGCCTTCTGGGCCGCCCTGGGCGGCGCGCTGGGCTGGACGGTCCGCACGGCACTGCAATGGTACGGCGGGCCCCTGGGCGGGGAGATCCCGGCATGCTTCTTCGCCGCCCTGGCGGTGACCGCTTACAGCGAGCTGCTGGCGCGCCTGACGCGCAAGCCGGTGACCTGCTACAGCATCGTGGGCATCCTGCCCATGGTGCCCGGCGGCGGCATTTACTACACCATGCGCCATTGCCTGAACGGGGACATCGACGCGTTTGCGGCGTCCTGCCTGCACACGATGGGGGTTGCCGGGTCGCTGGCGATCGGGATGCTGCTGGTGTCTTCGCTGACCCGCCTGTTTTCGCCGCAAAGGCGGCGGCTGGAAAAAATGGCCGCCGGGGGGACGGAACCGCCGGCGGATTGACAGCCCCTCCCCTGCGTGCGGAGAGGGCGTTTTACCGATAATACAGAAAGGATAACGGAACCATGCTGGTTACATTACGGGACATCCTGACGCAGGCGGACCGCGGAGGCTACGCGGTGGGCCTGTTCAACATGCTTAATCTGGAAACGGCGCGGGGGATTATCGAGGCGGCGGAAGAGGAACGCTCCCCGGTGATTCTCGGCGTGGCGGAGGTGCATCTGCCGATCATCCCGTTTACATACGCGGCGCTGATTATGAACGAGATTGCCCGCTCCTCCTCGGTGCCGCTGTGCCTGCATTTTGACCACGGCATGGAATACGGGAAAATCCTCGCCGCGCTCAAGGCGGGCTTCACCTCGGTCATGTACGACGGCAGCGCGCTGGAATACGCGGAGAATATTCGGCGCACCAGGGAGGTCGTGCGTGCGGCCCATGCGCTGGGCGCGAGCGTGGAAGCGGAGCTCGGCCATGTGGGAGGGGCGGAGGACGGAACGGACGACGGCGCCGCCGCCCTCTACACCGACCCGGGACAGGTGGAGGATTTTGTGGAAAAAACCGGCGTGGACGCGCTGGCGGTCGCCATCGGCACAGCCCACGGGCAGTACAGGGCCAAGCCGGTCCTGGATATCCCCCGGCTGGCGGAAATCCGCAGGCGCTGCCCGGTTCCGCTGGTTTTGCACGGCGGAAGCGGGCTGTCCGACGACGATTTCCGGCAGACCGTGCAGAACGGCATCCGGAAAATCAACATCTGCACCGAGCTGTGTCAGGAGGCCGACGCCGCGTACCGGGCGGGGCACGGCTTTGAAAGCAGCGTGACGGCGGCCAAGGAGGCGGTGAAAAGGACCGCTGCGGGGAAAATGCGGCTGTTCGGCTCCGCCGGCCGGGGATAAGCAAACGGAGGGGCGCTCAAGGCGCCCCTCCGTTTACCGGACCATGTCCGGCCCTTTTTCTCCGCCGGCTTCACCCGGCGCGGGCGCCGCCCCACGCCGGTCGGCCGCGGGCGCGCCCGCCAGGATGATGCGGACGCCCTGCTCCGCCAGGCGGCCGGCGGTCTCCTCATCCGGCATGGCGTCGGTCAGCACGCCGTCCGCCGGCTTGGAGCGGGTATAGCTGACGACCGAGGACGTGAAAAATTTGCTGGCGTCCATGACGATATAGCTCTGGTCCGCGCTCCGCAGGATTTCTTCGTTCAGCCGCGCCGTATAAAAGTCGGTCGCCGTGAAGCCGTTTTGGGCATTATAGCCGTCTGCCCCCAGAAAGCTTTTGGTGAAATGCAGGCTCTTCACCGTTTCCTCCGCGATATATCCGCAGAAATCCTTCCGGTGCTCCCGGTATTCCCCGCCGACCAGGCTGACCTTGACCGTGTGGTGCAGCACGTTCAGGTTCATCAGGGAATTGGTAAACACGGTCACCGACTTCAGCTCGCCCCGCTCCAGCCGCCCCGCCAGCTCCATGCTGACGTGGGCGAGCGTGGTGCCGGAGTCCAGGTACAGGATGTCGCCCTCCTCCACCATGGCGGCCGCGGCCGCGGCGATCGCCTTTTTTTGCTCCACGCAGCGGCCCTCCACCTGCTCGTAGGAATAGTCCAGCACCGTATCCGACACAAGCTGGATCCCCCCGTAGCTCCGCAGGGCTTTCCCGACGCTCTCCAGCCGGATGAACAGCCGGCGGGCGGTGGACTCCGATACATGCAGCAATTCCATGGCTTCCGCAAGGCTCATTTTCTGCGCGATTTTCAAGGCGTCCCAGAGCCGCTGCTCCTGCCGTTCCACTTTCTTCATATCCGTTCCCTCTTCCCGCGTTTGCCTATATTCTATAGGAAAAGATTGTATCTGTCAATTCCAGCTTGCTTTTGACATGGATTTGATCGGTTCCGCCGGGCTGCTTCCGGAACAATCGGTCGGATAATGGGAAAAGAGAGAATAAATTAAATGAATCAATCATTATAATTGACATATTCAATCGTTTTGTATATACTTACCTTAGATTGCGTCCTGCCGGCCGGGTTCGGCCGCGGATGCGGGAAGGGTGATTTGAATGTTTCGGTCAATTCGGTGTTCCCTGCGGGACCTGTTGGGGTCCGATTACCTGGAGAGCGTGATCGCCGCCAACGCCGCGCTGGGCTGCCTGACGGCCCGGGAGGCGGAGGAAGCGGCGGATGAAAAGGTGGAGTTCTATTCCGCCCGGGCGCAGGAGCGCAACGACGGCTGGCTCGGGCGGGTGGGGGAACCGCTTCTTCCCCCGATGGCCCGTACCTCGGAGGGGGCGGGCACCACGGCCTACCGGGAGGCCGCCAATACCAAGGCGGCGCCGCTGACCGGCTTCGGCTGTTACCGTGTGGGCGAAGACGGCCGGCTGTATCTGCTGGGGAAAAGCGAGCATTATCACGCGTCCCTCGGCCACCGGTTCGACGGGTACCGCCTGATCGATCTGGCGCGGAAGCTGGGGATACTCAACGCCACCCACAACAACACCCGCGGGTATATCACCCGGCGGCTGGAAAAGCGGCTGGTGCAGGCGGCCAACGGCCTGCGTCCGGACCAGGAGCAGGAGACGCTGGCCGTGCTCCGTTCCCGGCAGCCCAAGGTCCTCAACCGCGTCATCAACCTCGAAACCGGCAGCCTGGCCGTGGAAGCCGGCGTGAAAATGATGCTGGCCCGCTTTTACCGGCTGGACGGAACCTTTGCGCAGCCGAAATACGCCGGAAAGACGCCGGTGTTTCTGGTGATGGGCGACCAGAACGGGGGGGGCGAGGCCAATTACCACGGCACCACGGTGCTGACCCAGACCTTCCGCGGCCTGTGGCCGGAGCTGCGGGACGCCGCGCAGGAGGCCGGGCTGTACAAGGTGGTGCCGGTCGCGATCAACGACCCGGACGATTTCGAGGAGAAGATCCGGCGGTATAACACGGGAAACTATAAGACCGCCGGCTTTCTTCACGAGATTATCCTGATGAATTACGGCGGCGTCCGGCTTCAGCCGGAATATTTGAAGCGGGCCTATGCCCTGTGCGCCGCCTGCGACACCCCCACCCTGGTGGATGAAATCCAGTCCTGCATGTGGTACAAGGGGATGTTCCTGTTCCGCCTGTACGGCCTGCAGCCCGATTTTGCGGTGGTCGGCAAGGGGTTCCCCGGCGGGGAGTACCCTGCGAGCAAAATCCTCACCACCTTCGAAATGGACACCCTCAACCAGTTCGGCGCGCTGGTGACCAACGGGCAGGAGGAGCTGGCGTCCCTGTCCTACCTGATTACGATGGCGTTTATGGAAGCCAACGGCGACGTCGTCATGGAGCTGGGCGGTCATTTTGAACGCAGCCTCCGCCGGCTGCAGGCGGAGCGGCCGGAAGCCCTGCGCAAGGTGGAGGGGCAGGGGCACCTGATCGCCCTGCACTTCCATACGGTGGAGCAGGCGGCGGCCTTCGCCCAAAAGCTGAACCGCGCCTGCATCGACGCGAGCGCGCAGCTGTACAAGCCGCACTGCCCTCCCGCGGTTTTGCTTAAGCCCCCGGTCATAGCGACCCGGGCGACGCTGGACTACCTGGCGGCGAAAATCCGGGAGCTGCTGTAGCCGGCGGGGACGGGACACAGACGGCGGCGCGCCGCCGCGATCATGGGGAGAAGAACGGTATGGTTGTAATCGGTTTGGACATCGGGACGACGGGCGCCAAGGCGCTGGCCGTGGAGGAAACGGGGCGGGTGGCCGGCCGCGGCTACCGGGAATATGCGCTGCACGCCGGCGAGGGCGGACAGGTGACCCAGGACGCGGAGGATTGGTGGGCGGCGGCTGCCGCGGCGGTGCGTGCCGCCACGGAAGAGTGCGGCCCGGACGCCGTGGCGGCGATCAGCCTGTCCACCCAGGGGGCAAGCATGCTGGCGGTGGACGAGCGGGGCCGCCCTCTGTGCCCGGTGCTCACCTGGATGGACAGGCGGGCCGTTGAGGAAGCCGCCCTGCTTGGCGCACGGCTGGGGGAAGAGACGTTTTACCGGAAATCCGGATGGCCTTTGAGCGCTACCCTGGACGCGGCCAAGATCCTGTGGCTTCGGCGGAACCGGCCGGAGGTGTTCCGCCGTGCCGCCGGCTTCCTGTCCACCCTGGAGTTCCTCCATCTCCGGCTGACGGGGCAGGCGGTGACCGACCCGTCCAACGCCGCCATCCGGCAGCTGACGGACATGCGCGCCGGCCGGTGGGACGAGGAGATACTGGAGGCGGTCGGCATTGACGAGCGGCGGCTCCCCGCCCTTCTGCCGACCGGCGCGCCGGTCGGATGCCTGACGGCGGAGGCCGCGGAAGAATTGGGCCTGCCGCCTTCGGTTCCGGTGTTCAACGGGGCGCATGACCAGTACTGCGCCGCCCTGGGCAGCGGCGCGCTTCGCGCCGGGGACATGCTGCTGGCCACCGGCACCACCTGGGTGGTGCTGGGCGTGACCGAAAGGCCGTTGTACACGGCTTCCCGCGTCTCGCCGGGGGTTCATCCCGCGGGCGGCTATGGAGCGATCGCCTCCCTGGTCAGCGCGGGCTCCGCGCTCAAGTGGTACAAAAACCTGATTGCGGACGATTTCCTGCGGATGGACAGCCGCGCCGCCGGCCGGGCCCGCTCTGCGGCCGGGCTTCTGGTGTACCCCTATCTTGCAGGCGCGGGGTTCCCGCACAACCGGCCGGATGCGCGGGCCTCCGTCCTGGGGCTGGAGATGCGGCACGACCGCTACGATCTTGCCCGGGCCTTCATGGAGGGGGTGGCGTTCGAAACCCGCCTGGCGCTGGAGGAATTTTCCCGCCGCGGCATGGAGGTCTCCCGCCTGACGATGACGGGGGGCGCGGCCCGCAGCCGGGTTTGGAGCGAAATCGTGGGCTATGTCACCGGCCGCGAAATCGGCCGCATGCAGGAGCCGGAAGCCTGCTGCATGGGGGCGGCGATGGTGGCGGGAATCGGCGCCGGCTGGTGGGGCGCCTACGCCGAGGCGGCCGCGGCGCTGGTGCGGGTCGAACCCCTGGCGCTGCCGGATGCGGATATGGCCGGCTTTTATCGGGAAAAGGCGGAGGAATACTACCGCCATCTGCCGTTCGGCGGGGGAAAAGGGGTGGCCGTATGATCCGCCGCGAACCCATTACGGAGGAGAACGCCCTGCTGCTCGGCCGCACGGTTACGGATGACCGGGGGCTCCGCCTGGAGTGGACCTGTTCCGGCTTCCGCTGCCGCTTTGTCGGCAGCCGGCTGGCGGTGGAATGGCGGCTGGAGGATATCCCGCCGGCGCTGTGTCCGTATCTGCGCATCGCGGTCGACGGCGATGTGCGGGTGGCGCCGGTATCCGCCCCGGGCTGGCTGGAAGCGGCCGGAGAGCTGCCCTACGGTCCGCACACCGTTGAAATTCGGAAGATCACGGAACCGATCGAGGGGACCTTCCTGCATGCTGCCGCCGTGGAAATCGGGGCGCGGGGAGAACGGCCGGCGTTCTTCGGCGCGCCTCCCCCTCCCGCCCGGCGGAAAATCGAATTTGTAGGCGATTCCATCACCTGCGGCTACGGGAACCGCGGGGCGGAGGCGGAAACCGCCTTCCATACCGGCATGGAGGACGGCTGGGCCTCCTATGCGGCGCTGACGGCCCGCGCCTTCGGCGCGGATATCCATTTTGTCGGCAAATCCGGCGAGGGGATTGTCCGGCACTGTTCCGGGGAGAGGGGGTTCCCCATTCCGGAGTTTTATCCCCTCGCCTCGCCGTCGCTGCGGGCCGGGTGGGACTTTTCCCTTTGGCAGCCGGATCTCGTGATCATCAACGCCGGCACCAACGACGCGGCGGCCGGGGTGGACCCCGCGGCTTTGCAGCGGGAGGCCGCCGGCTTTCTGAGGGCGGTGCGGCGGCGGAACCCCCGGGCCTGCCTGCTGTGGGTATACGGCGCGATGAACACCGAGGCGGAGGCGCCTCTCCGGGCGGCGGTCGGCCAGGCGGCGAAGGAGGACGAACGGGTCTTTTTCCACCGGCTGGAGAGCGTCTATGCCAGGCCGGAGGAACGGGGCTTTACCGGTCATCCGAACCTCCGCGGACACGAACGGCTGGCCGGAGACCTGATTCCCCTGGTGTCCCGGCTGACCGGCTGGCAGGCGGCGGGGACGACAGGGACGGCGGAACCCGGCGGAAGTCCGGAGGACAGAAAGGGAGGATGGCTGTGAAAAAGCGGAGGATAGCCTTCGGGCTGCTGGCGTGCCTCCTGCTGTGCGTCTCCTGCAAGGGGGGAAGCACGGAGGAACCGCTCCCCTATGTGGATGAGGAGCTGGTGCTGCCGGCGCTGCAATGGTCCGGCGGGCCGCTGCGGGAGGACGGGACCAACAGCTATTGGGACGCCCGGCCGCTGGCGGAGGCCGGGGTGAACCTGGTGTCGGTGCTGTACCGCCCGCTGGGGGAGGACGGCGTGCCTTTGAGCGGCTTCTGGCTGCCCACGGCGGAACAATACCGCGCGGCGATGGAACATGCCGCGCCGGATATCGCCCTGAGCGACAGCCTGGGGCTGCGGGTGATGGGCTACGCCGACACGGTCCAGTTTGACGCGCAGCGGATGCAGGACGCATACGGCTATACGCTGGAGGACCTCGCGGTGAAAAACGCCGACGGCAGCTACGCCTTCAGCACGGCGTGGGATCCGGCCGGCAATTTCCTGGCCTGCATCAACCAGCCGGCCTGGCGGGAAATGCTGACGGAGATCAACCGCCTGACCGCCGAAGCGGGGTTTGCCAGCCTGATGTACGATTATTACCCTTATGCGGCGGCCGGGTATTTCTGCCACTGCCGGGCGTGCGCCGAACAATGGGCGGCGTACAGCCTGCGCGAGCTGGGAGAGGAGGTACCCATGCCGGAAAGCTTCGCCTTTCCGGACCCGGTCAGCATCGCCTACTATAAATTCCGGATGGAGTCCTATGCGTCGTTTATGAAGGAGACGGCGGCAGAAGCGAAGAAGATCAATCCCTCCTACGAATTGCTGCAGAACCACAACATGAACAGCGGCGACCTGCCCAGCCAAATGCTGCTGGGCGGCATACAGACGCCCACCAGCGAGTTCTGGGGGGTGGCGAACGGGGACGACTCCACTCTGTACATGTACCAGCTGGCCGAGGCCCTGGGGGCCGAGCGCCTGTATACGTATTACAACGCACAGGACCAGTGGACGCCCATTTACCGGTATAAGGTGAATCTGGCGGAGTCGTATGCCGTGTGCGGGGGCATGATGCTTCAGCAGGAGCCCACCGAAACCGCGGCCGGGTTCTTCCGCTTTGTGCAGGACCATCCGCGCGTTTACGCCGGATCCCGGTCGATTGCTCAAACGGGGATCCTGTATTCCTGGGAGAGCGCGCTGTTCAGCGACTGCGGCGCGGACATGTCCCTCGGCTACCTGGATTATCCGTCCAACCTGTCCCGTCAGGCGGCCGCGGCGATGGTGAAGGCCGGCGTCCCCGCCGATTTTGTGGCGCTGGAGAGGGAGGGCGCCCTGGAACGGATGAAGCAGTATTCGACCCTGGTGATCCCGGAATACGATTATTTTGACGCGGCCGTCTGGAGGGAGCCGCTGCGGGCTTATGTGGAGGACGGCGGCAGTCTGGTGGTGCTGGGTGAAAAGGCCGGGGACTTTGTCCGGGAAGCGCTGGAAGGCGCTGCGGGGGGCACGGTGTATTGGGTGGACGGCTTCACCCGGGTGTATGCCGACGCGGACATGGTCCTGCCGGAGGAATTCCTGCGTGCGCTGGCGGATGCGGGCGCGGACCGGCAGCTCCGGATTACTTCCGCGGAGGATTCCCTCTCCGCCACGGTCCGGCGGAACGGCCCCGACCTGTATCTGCATGTGATCCGCCGCGGGGACCCCGCATGGATGGAGGAGCCGGAAAAGGGGCTTTCCCTGACCTTCACACTGCCCGAGGGGTATACGGTGCGCGGGGTGACGGCGGAATGCCCTTATATGGAGGAGGGGGACGCCCCGTCCGTCCGCTGGTCTTTGGATGAGGAGGGGAGGCTTGAGGCGACGGTGGACCGCTTCGACACCTATCTGTTGATTACGCTTTCCTCCGTGCCGGCCGCGTGAGCCCGGATTGGCCATTCCCCGCGGTATCCGCACAAAAGACCTGCGCCGGTCTGACGGCCGGCACAGGTCTTTTGTGTTTTCAAGGCTGTTCCTCCGCGCCGGCGGCGCTCTCCGGCCGGCGCCCTCCTGTAAACCCGCGGCCGGCGCCGGCGATGCGCCTATTTCTTGCGGGCGGCGGCCTTCTCCTCAAACCGCGCCTTCTTCACGGTGCAGCGTTCGTGGGTGCCCTCCCCCACCAGCCCTTCTTCGTCCCAGACGGCCACCCGGAACAGGAAGCGCCGGTCCTCGGCCTCTAGGATTTCCGCCTCGGCCCGGACCCGGGCGCCCTCCGGCGTGGGGCCGAGATGGCGGATGTTCACCGCCGTGCCCACCGTGGTGATGCCTTCAGGAAGGAAGGGCTGCACCAGGGTCATCGCCGCGTATTCCATCAGCGCGATCATGTACGGGGTGGCGAAAACGTTCACCGTCCCGCTTTTCATGGAGCTGGCCAGCAGCTCTTTGGTGACGGTCCATTCCTGGACGCCCTTTTTACCGATCAGATTTTCCGACATGGGGAAACCTCCTTTACAGGGTTCCGGCGCCCGGTGGGCGCCTTTTTCTTTTGCGCGGCGTGCCGCTACAGGCGCCCGCCACGCGGGTATTATACCATATTTTCGGGAAAAGAGCAGCCGGGGGACAGGAAAAGGGGAAGGGAAAGCGTAAAGGCAGAGGGCAGGTAGAGGGCAGGCAGAGGCTGGAAAGGGGCGGGAAAAGGGGCGGGAAAAGGGGCGGGATATGAAAAGGCTGACGGAAGGCGCGGACGGCTGTTCCGCCGGAGAATCGGCGGGGGCTGCGCAGAGGATATGGCATATTTGGGGAAATGCTGGTATAATAGCGATTGACCCCCGGCGGGCCGGCGCCATGGGCGGTGAAGGAAGAGGCGGCCCGCGGCGCAGCAAAAGGGGCGCAAAGGGGGGGCATTAGGTGCGGCATAGCGGTATAATGGACGCGAAGGGAACGAAGAGAAAGAAGAGAACAAAGGGGCCAAATAAGCCCAAGTGAACCAAAGTGAACCAAAATGAGCCAAAACGAACCAAAATGAACCCAAATGAATTCAACGGACGAAACGGAATAAGAGGGAACGAAACGGAACCAGAGGGAACGAGAGGCAAAAGAGGGAAAAAGAAGGAACAAGACGGAAAGGACGAATCGGCGGTATGGATGAAAAACGGGAACGCGCGGAGGCTCCGGAGGGCGTGGCTGCGCCCCTTCCGGAAACAGTGCGCATCCACCGCATCCACTTTATGGATGAGGTGCGGGGCTTCGATATTATCCTGATGGTATTTTTCCATGCATTTTATACTATAGGCTATTTGTTTGACGCGGCCTGGGGGCGGGAGCTCTTCCGCTTTTTCCAGCCGGCGGAGGCGTTTTTCGCCGGTGTGTTTATCTGGATCTGCGGCGTTTCCTGCCGGCTGTCCCACAGCAATTGGCGGCGGGGGGGCCTGCTTTTGCTGGTGGCGGCGGGAATATCCGCCGTGCTTTGGATTTTTATGCTTTCGGAGATGATCTGGTTCGGCATCCTGCATTTTCTGGCGGTTGCCATCCTTCTGTTTGCCTTGCTGCGGCCCCTGCTGGACCGGGTCCCGCCGCTGGCCGGGCTGATCGTCTGCGGGCTTCTGCTTCTGCTCACCTGGTGGGTTCCCGGCTACCGGGAGGGGGTGTTCGGCATCCCCGGGATCTTTTCCTTTCCCGTGCCGCAGGCCCTGCAGGACTACCCCTGGCTGTACCCGCTCGGGCTGAGCTATATCCCCGCCGCCGATTACTTCCCGCTCCTCCCGTGGATTTTCTGCTTTCTGGCAGGCAGCTTTGCCGGGGTGTGGGCAAAGCAGGGGCGTTTCCCCCGTTGGATGTATACCCGGCGGGTCCCCTTCTTTTCGTGGGTCGGCAGGCATACGCTGGTGATTTACGTAGTCCATCAGCCGGTGATTTATGGAATATGCTTTATAGTTTATACCGTATGTAAAATCTGATCCCGGTGCGGGGCCGGTTCCGCGGCTCCGGAAGGCGGGCGGGTCCGCCGCAGGGGCCGATTGCTTAAGCTTTTCGGAAATCCTCCCGCAAGCCTTGACTTTTCTCCGGACAGGCCGTACAGTAAAAGCAAGCGTGCGCGCTGTCCGCGTCCGCCGCCTCTCTGTGCGCGGCGGAGTGTGGGAGGCGCACGGCGGACGGAAAAGGGGCACCGGCTTGACTGCCGGGGCCGGGCAGGCGGCGCTGCCGCCGGAAAGGGAGAGCGGATATGGCGGTGAAAGGAGCGGCGGGCAGCCGGGGATGGAACCGGGCCGGGGGAGTCCGGCGGCTGACGGCGGCGTTGCTGGGGCTTCTTCTGCTTCTGGGCCGGCCCGCAGACGGCTGGTCCCTCGCGCAGGCCGAGGAACCGGCTTCCTCTGCCGGCGGGCTGACCGCCGAGGAGCTTCAGGAACAGTTGGACGCGCTTGAGGCGGAGGAAGCCGCGCTCAGGCAGAAGGCCGCGCAGGCGGGCGAGAGCCTGTCCGGCCAGCAGGAATACAAAGCGGCGCTGGACGCGCAGATCGATAACGCGGCCCGGCAGATCAACCTGCTTTCGCAGAAGGCCGCCGTGCTGGATGCTGAAATCCGGACCAAAGAGGACGCGATCGCCGCCCGCCAAGCCTCGATCGAGGAGAAGGAATCCGAAAACAGCGGGCGCTTCCGCCGGCTGCAGGAACGGCTGCGGGCAATCTCAAAGAGCGGGAATCTTTCGGTGCTGCAAATGCTGCTGGACACCGAATCCTATACCGACCTGCTTATCCGGGCCAAGCTGATGGAAACCGTATCCGCGAGCGACCAGCGGCTGATGGACGAGCTGGACGCCGAAATCCGCGGGATCCGGGAGGAGAAGGAGGCGCTGGCTCAGGAGCGGCGGGACCTGGCCGCGCAGCGGGAGGAATACGCCGCGGTGCAGGAGAAGGAAACCGACAAAAAGTGGGAGCTGGAAACCCTCAGCAAAGAGGCCGCGGAGGTGATGGAGGCGCTGGAGGCGGAGCTGGGCGGCTATAACGAACGGCTGGAAACCATCCGGCAGGAAGAAGAGGCGATGGACCAGCTGATTGAGGATCTGCTCAACAGCATCCCGCCGGCCACCACGGCGACCGCCGCACCCACCACCACGACCACCACGGCGGCTGTGACCACGACCACGACCACCCAGGCAACCGCGCCGACCACAACGTCGTCCGGCCAGACCACCGGCACGAACGGAACCACCGCAGCCACAACCACCACGACCAACGCCCAGACAACCACCACCACGGCGGCCACTACCGGCCCCGGGGGGCAGCTCCCAACCACGCCCGGCGGGCTGTACGACAGCGGCACGATGTACTGGCCGGTGCCCACCGTCAAGTACGTCAGCAGCTTCTTCGGCGGTTCGCGCAACCACAAGGGCATCGACATCGCGAACAGCCCCACCACCCCGGTATACGGGGAGGAGATCGTCGCCGCCCGGGACGGGACCGTGATCTACGCCAATTACACCAATTCTTACGGCGGCGGATACGGGTATTACTGCATTGTGGACCACGGGCTGGATTCCCAGGGGAAGCGGATTGTCACCCTGTACGCCCATATGTCCAAGCTGCTTGCCCGCGTGGGGGATACGGTGGCCGGCGGCCGGACGGTGCTGGGCCAGGCCGGGGACACCGGCAATGTCACCGGGCCGCACCTGCATTTCGAGGTGCGGGAGGACAATGTCTGCGTGGACCCGTTCGCCAACGGCTACCTCATCCGGAAATAGGCGCCGTGGAGGGCCATATAATGGATTGGCTGTTTACGAATGAAAACGGCATTTGTCATGTGCGTGTAGCGGGCTTGCTGCTGAAAGAAGGCAGGCTTTTCGTACAAAAAGCGATCGGTCAGGAGGAATATGCCCTGCCCGGAGGGCATTTGCAATTTGGCGAAACCACCGAACAAGCCCTTTTGCGGGAATTTCAGGAGGAGTTCGGCGTAAGGATACGGTGCAGGCGCCTATTGTGGACGGAGGAGACTTTCTGGAAATGGGACGGTAAGAACGCACACGCAATCGGGTTTTATTATTTGATTGATTTGTGCGAAGGGGCGGTTCTGCCCGCGGAATTTGCGCCGTTGAAAGATCACCGCCGGGTGGCTGCCGGCTGGGCGCCGATCGGGGAATTGGATAATTTACCGATTTACCCTCCTTTTTTGAAAAAGGAAATACAAAACCTTGCGGAGCACCCGAAACACTTTGTAAGAAGAGGGTAGGCCGATCGGCCGGGCGGGCCGTTCAACCCCGTGCCGGCATACCCCGGCGCCGCGATTGCGGAAAGGCCTTTCCCCCGAAGGCAAATCGGGGAGGAGGGGGACGGTGGGACAGAGGGACAGAGAGACCGAAAGAACGCAGAG